>NZ_JBHUUV010000018.1:0-157792 GCF_042670885.1 Streptomyces sp. NPDC057136 | reverse complement strand
GGCTGTGGCGGCCCTCCCTCGTTCCTGTCGGCTTCCTGCTCTGCATTGCGGATTTCAGACCGCTCTGCCACCGTTCCTGAGCGGTGATCAGGAGTGATTCCTGTGTCACTGGCACGCCCCGAACGGGTCTTGGACTATGCACCCCCTTCGGAGGGGCGGCGGTGGCGGCCGTGCGGTTGCACGGCCGTGTTTTCCATCGACGCACCCCCTCGGTGCTTTCCGTAGCCGCCGGCTTCGGCCCGTTGCGCTTCCGCCCCCGGCGGACGCGTCTGGGTCGTGTCGGTTCGGGCTTCAGACATGTGGGAAGTTCACCCCGTTGTGATCGCTTACTTGTGTGTCGCAAGCCCCGCCACCGTCATCCGACGCGGTCACCGTCGGCGTCCGCCCGGTAATACGGCTGCGTGGGCCAGGCCCAATTTTAACCAGGCGTCATGCGCCCCAGAAGAGGCGCCTGCCCCAGTGGAACCGGCTTACACACCATAGGAAGCGCAGGAGTCGCGGATGGTTCCGCTCCACTTCCGGCCTGGTCGAACGGGTCCCCACGACGGCACTCGTCCCCGTCCGCCGGAGCCTCCATCAGCGCCACCGCGCACGGGGTCGCGGCATTCGCGTACGGGAGGTGCAGTACGCCGTCCCGGCTCCAGAAACCGGAGCCTGCCTGCCACCCCTCGGGCACCGCGAGCTGGTGCAGCCGACGCCCCGCCGGGCGCCACACCCCCACCCAACTGCCGGCGGCCCCGTCGATCCGCAGCGCCACCGCACAGCTCTCCGGCATCAGCATCTGCCCCGGCTGTACGGCGAAGGGCGTCACCGCGACATCCGCCGGACGCAGGCACTCCGGGAACCGCACCGGCAGAGAGCTGCCGAGCACCCCCCAGCCGAGCCGGTCGTGGCCCGGTGCGTCGGAGCGGATGAGCAGCAGCCCGCTGTCCGCGTCCGCCAGCAGCAGCCGGTCCTCGCTCTCCGGCGCGATCTGGAGCAGCGGCGTCACCTCGCCGCCCCGTTCCAGATCGACGGCGACCGCCTTCACCGGGCCGCCGCCCGGCAGTTGCCGGTCCAGTGCCAGCAGCCGCCCCGTCCGGTCCAGCCACACCCCGCCGGAACAGTGGCCCGGGATCTCGGCGACATGTTCGGGGCCGAAGGCGCCGCCCGCCACCAGCCAGATGGCGGTGGAGCGTTCACCGGCGACCAGGGCGAAGACGCTGCCGCCGTCCGGTGACGGCGGAAGCAGCGTCAGACCGGTGCATTCGACGGCGCCCAGCGGGAGTTCACCCGTGCCGGGGCCGGTCGGGTAGAGCAGCGAGAAGGTGTGGCGGTCGGCGACCAGCCGCCGGATGAGGACCCGTCCGTCGGCGAGCGGCACCACATCGGAGTCCGGTTCCTCGGGCTGGTCCAGCGGGAGGGGCACCGCGTACGGCTCCGGCCCGTCCAGCGTCCAGCGCTCCGGGTACCAGGCCCGCTCCGCCCCGGGCGCTCCCGGGGCGGCCGTGAGCCGGGCCGCGTACGAACCGTCCGCGGTGATCGTGAACGGCGCCGGCACACGGAGACGGGCCGACACGGGCGGCTCACCCGGTGCAGCTGCACCGGGGAGACCGTCCCCGGACGCGTCGTCACCCGTAACGGCGGCTTCTGGCTCTCCGGGCTCTCCCGGCTCGCCGGAGTCCTCGGGCAGGGGCTCCACTGTGGCGGTGGCCCCGGCGGTCTTTCCCTCGATGGCACAGGCAGTCATGAACTCACCTCCGGCAACCGAAGCTAGTTTTCGCACTTCCTGCCGAACAACACCAGACCTCGCGCTTCACACATAAGGGTGGCGATGTCCGTATTCGCCTGAGCGGTAGGGGGTGGTTGTGCTGGGGGTGATGGGCGTGGCTAAGGTAAGGCATTCCTAAGCAACGCCTGTGTGACCCACAACTGGAGCAAGTGATGTCCCTTCGACGCCGCGGCACCGCCGCAGTCGGCCTGGCAGTGGCTGCCGCCCTTTCCCTCTCCGCCTGCGGGAGCGGCGACGCCAAGGACTCGGCCGGGACCGAGACCGGTGGCGACAAGAAGGCAGCCGTCGCCACGGGCGGCGAGGACTTCGGGGACGCGGCGAAGAAGACGGCGGAGTACGGCACCGACGCGAAGGCCGGGACGTTCCCCCGTACCCTCACCCACGCCATGGGCAAGACCGAGCTCAAGTCCGCGCCCAAGCGCGTTGTCGTCCTGGACGTCGGCGAGTTCGACAACGTGGTGTCGCTGGGTGTGAAGCCTGTCGGCTTCGCTCCCTCCGAAGGCGACGCGGCCATCCCGTCCTACCTGGAGAAGGACGCGGGCAGCCCGAAGAACGTCGGCACGATCAACAACCTCAACCTCGAGGCGATCGCCGGTCTCAAGCCGGACCTGATCCTCGGCAGCCAGCTGCGCGCCGCGGACAAGTACGACGAGCTCTCCAAGATCGCGCCGACCGTGTTCTCCATCCGTCCGGGCTTCACCTGGAAGGAGAACTACCTCCTCAACGCCGCGGCCCTGGACAAGACCGCCAAGGCGAAGACCGAGCTGGCCGCCTACGAGGCGAAGGCGGAGAAGCTCGGCGAGGACATCGGTCCGGACAAGCCGACGATCTCCATGGTCCGCTACCTGCCGGACAGGATCCGCCTGTACGCCAAGGCGTCCTTCATCGGCACGATCCTCGAGGACACCGGCCTGCCCCGGCCCAAGAACCAGCAGATCAACGACCTCGCCGCGGAGATCAGCCCGGAGAAGATCGACGAGGCCGACGCCGACTGGATCTTCACCGGCGTCTACGGCGACGTGAAGGCCACCAAGCGCGACACCGCCCAGGCCAACCCGCTGTGGAAGAACCTCAAGGCGGTCAAGGAAGGCCGGGCCAAGGACGTCTCCGACGAGACCTGGTACCTCGGCCTCGGTGTCACCTCCGCCAGTCTGGTCCTCGACGATCTGCGCGGCGACCTCGTGAAGTAACGATTCGTAACCGGCTGCCGGTCCGCCCTCACGGGTCCCGGCAGCCATGGCCTGCGGGGCACGGACGGAAGGTAGCCTTTCCTCCGTGCCCCGTCTGTCTGAAGTCATCGCCGAGCTCGACGCCCTCTGGCCCCCCGAGCGGGCCGAAGGATGGGACGCGGTCGGCACCGTCTGCGGCGACCCGGACGCCCACGTCGACCGGGTCCTGTTCGCCGTGGACCCCGTCCAGGCCGTCGCCGACGAGGCCCTGACCCTCGGCGCCCAGCTGATCGTCACCCACCACCCGCTCTATCTGCGCGGTACGACGACGGTCGCGGCCACCACCTTCAAGGGCCGGGTCGTGCACGGCCTCATCCGCCACGGCGTCGCGCTGCACGTCGCGCACACCAACGCCGACACGGCCGACCCCGGCGTCTCCGACGCCCTCGCAGGCGCCCTCGACCTGCGTGTCACCGGACCGCTCGTACCGGACGCGACCGACCCCAAGGGGCACCGCGGCCTCGGCCGGATCTGCGAGCTGGACCACCCCGAGACCCTCCGCGAGTTCGCCGCACGGGCCGCCGCCCGGCTCCCCGCCACCGCGCAGGGCATCCGGCTCGCGGGCGACCCGGACGCGCTCGTCCGTACCGTCGCCGTGAGCGGCGGGTCGGGCGACGGCCTGTTCGACGCCGTACGCGCCGCGGGCGTCGACGCGTACCTCACCGCGGACCTGCGCCACCACCCGGCCTCCGAGGCCGTCCAGCACTCGCCGCTCGGCCTGGTCGACGCCGCACACTGGGCCACCGAATGGCCCTGGTGCGAGCAGGCCGCCGCACAGCTCGACGCGATTTCCGACCGCCACGGATGGGACCTGCGGGTCCATGTCTCGAAGCAGGTCACCGACCCCTGGACCACCCACCACTCTTCTGGAGCCCCCAACTGAACGCCGCGCCCGCCGACCAGATCCGACTCCTCGAAGTCCAGGCCCTCGACGTACGTCTGTCGCAGGCGTCCCACAAGGCCAGGTCGCTGCCCGAGCACGCCGAGATCGACGCACTCAGCAACGACCTCGCCCAGCTGCGTGACCTGCTGGTCGCCTCCCAGACCGAGGAGAGCGACACCACCCGCGAGCAGACCAAGGCGGAGCAGGACGTCGACCAGGTGCGCCAGCGCGCCGTCCGCGACCAGCAGCGGCTCGACTCCGGTGCGGTCTCCTCGCCCAAGGACCTGGAGAGCCTTCAGCGCGAGATCGTCTCGCTGGCCAAGCGCCAGGGCGACCTGGAGGACGTCGTCCTCGAAATCATGGAGCGCCGCGAAGGCGCGCAGGAGCGGGTCACCGAGCTGACCGCGCGGGTCTCCGCCGTCCAGGCCAAGCTCGACGACGCCGTCGAGCGCCGTGACGCGGCGATCCGTGAGCTGGACGCCGAGGCGGCGACCCTCACCAAGGACCGCGAGGTCGTCGCGGGTGCCGTACCCGCCGACCTCCTCAAGCTGTACGACAAGCTGCGCTCCCAGCAGGGCGGCGTCGGCGCGGCCCGGCTCTACCAGCGGCGCTGCGAGGGCTGCCGTCTGGAGCTGAACATCACCGAGGTCAACGATGTGAAGGCGGCGTCCCCGGACACCGTGCTGCGCTGCGAGAACTGCCACCGCATCCTGATCCGTACCTCGGAGTCGGGCCTGTAATGCCCGCTTCCCACCAGCTGGTCGTCGAGGCCGACGGCGGCTCCCGGGGAAACCCGGGGCCCGCCGGTTACGGCGCCGTCGTCATCGATCCGGGGACGGGCGAGCCGCTTGCCGAGGCCGCCGAGTACATCGGCGTCGCGACGAACAACGTGGCCGAGTACAAGGGCCTCATCGCCGGCCTCAAGGCCGCGAAGGCCCTGTTCCCGTCGGACGACGCCCTGCGGGTGCACGTCCGGATGGACTCCAAGCTGGTGGTCGAGCAGATGTCGGGGCGCTGGAAGATCAAGCACCCCGATATGAAGCCCCTGGCGGCGGAGGCCGCCCGGATCCTTCCCTCCGCCGTCGTCACGTACGAGTGGATCCCGCGCGCCGAGAACAAGCACGCGGACCGGCTCGCCAACGAGGCGATGGACGCGGGCAAGCGGGGCAAACAGTGGGAGCCGTCCTCCTCGACGGCGGCCCTCGACGCGTCGTCCCCGGCGGTCCCGCCGGCCATCCCGCCCGTCACCGGGCCGCCCGGCGACGCCGCGGCCGGTGCGGCGAAGGCCCGTGCGGCCATGGTCTCCCGTGCGACGGCCGCGCCGGCCGCCGCCTCCACCACTCCGCAGACCGGATGGGGGGCCGCGCCCGATCTGGGCGCGCCCGCCACGTTCGTACTGCTGCGGCACGGGGAAACGGTCCTCACCCCCGAGAAGCGGTTCTCCGGCAGTGGTGGCACCGACCCGGAACTCTCGGCCGTCGGCCGGGGCCAGGCCGACCACGCCGCGCGGGCCTTCGCCGACCGGGGCACCATCCAGGAGATCGTCAGCTCACCGCTGCGCCGCTGCCGCGAGACGGCAGCCGCCGTGGCCGGGCGCCTCGGTCTCGACGTCCGCGTCGACGACGGCCTGCGCGAGACGGACTTCGGCGCCTGGGAGGGCCTGACGTTCGGCGAGGTACGCGAGCGGTACGGCTCCGACCTGGACGCCTGGCTGGCCTCACCTGACGTGGCCCCCACGGGCGGCGGCGAGAGCTTCACGGAGGTCGCCGACCGCGTCTCGGCGGTCCGCGACCGCCTCATCGCCCGCTACCAGGGCCGCACCGTGCTTCTGGTCACCCACGTCACCCCGATCAAGACGCTGGTCAGGCTGGCGCTGGGCGCCCCGCCGGAGTCCCTGTTCCGCATGGAACTCTCGGCGGCATCCGTCTCGGCCGTGGCCTACTACGCCGACGGCAACGCCTCCGTACGGCTCCTGAACGACACCTCGCACCTGCGGTAGCGCTAGGGCCTGTCCGGCGGATCATGGCCGGGGCCACGGCGTCTGGCACGGCACCTCGCGGCGTTGCCAAAACGCCCGCATAGCTCCGCTATGAGGACGCTTCGGCGCCTTGCGATGCACCGCACCAGACGCCGCGTCCTATCCGACCCTGATCTGCCGGACAGGCCCTAGCCCGGCTCAGCCGCGCAACGCCGACGCCTCGCGCGCCAGGCGCTCCACCCGGCCCCAGTCCTTCGCCGCCACCGCGTCGCCCGGCACCATCCAACTGCCGCCCACGCAGCCGACGTTCGGCAGAGCCAGATACGTCGGGGCCGAGGCGAGCGAGATGCCGCCCGTGGGGCAGAACCTGGCCTGGGGGAGCGGTGCGGAGAGCGCCTTGAGATAGGCGGTGCCGCCCGCCGCCTCTGCCGGGAAGAACTTCATCTCCGTCACCCCGCGCTCCAGCAGCGCGACCACTTCGGAGGTCGTGGAGACGCCCGGCAGGAACGGCACCCCCGACGCCTTCATCGAGTCGAGCAGCGTGTCCGTCCAGCCCGGACTCACCAGGAAGCGGGCCCCTGCGGCCACGGTGTCGGCGACGTTCCGTACGGATATCACGGTGCCCGCACCCACCACCGCGTCCGGCACCTCCGCCGCGATCGCCCGGATCGCGTCGAGCGCCGCCGCCGTGCGCAGCGTCACCTCGATCGCCGGAAGCCCGCCCGCGACCAGGGCCCGGGCCAGCGGCACCGCGTCGGCCGCGTCCTCCAGGACGACGACGGGGACGACGGGTGCGAGATCCAGGACGGAGGGAGCGGCGGCGGGAGCAGGTGAGGTCATGGCCTCATCCTGCCGCGCCGCCACACTCCACGCAACGGGCGTTGCGCATGCTGCAACGCTCAGTGGATCTCGGTCACCACCACGTCGAGCGCCCACGCCCGCCCGGCCAGCTCCGGGGCCTGTGCCTCCACCACGAATCCGAGCTGGCGCAGCACGTCCACCAGCTCCGCGGGGCCCTTCGGCCGAGCCCCGGTCATGAGCAGCTCGCGCACCATCCGGCCCTTGGTCGCCTTGTTGAAGTGGCTGACCACGGACCGCTTCTCGACCCCGTTCACCATCTGGGACTGCAGAACACGCACGCTCGCCGTGCGCTCGGCGACCGCACCCTTCGGCTTCCACGCGGCGGTATAGGCCGAGGACCGCAGATCCAGCACGAGCCCTTCTCCGGCGGCCTCGGGCATGACCTCCGCCATCGGGGCCCGCCAGTACGTGCCGAGCGCGCCGAGACCGGGCAGCTTCACGCCCATCGAGCAGCGGTACGAAGGAATCCGGTCGCCCACCCGTACCGCGCCCCAGAGCCCGGAGAACACCAGCAGCGACTTGTTGGCCAGCCGACGGGCGGCCGTGTCCAGCGAGGCCAGGTCCAGTGCGTCGTACAGCACACCGGTGTAGATCTCCCCGGCCGGACGCGTTCCCGCCGTGCGGAGCTCGACGTTCTTCGCGATCTCGCCGCGCAGTCCTTCACTCAGCCCGAGCACGTCGCGGGCCTTCTCCTCGTCCGCGATGCACAGCTCGGTGAGCTCTTCGAGGATCGCCTCCCGCGCGGCGGCCAGTCCGGGCAGGGAAAGGGACTCCGCCTTCAGGGGCGCACCACGCCCCGAGGCGGCCTTTCCTTCGGAGGGCGGCAACAGCACGAGCACGGTGTCTCCTTCGTACGCAAGCATCGGGCCCTGCAAGGGTACGGGCGCGGTCGTGCCGGGTTCGTTCGCCTGACCCGTCGTGGGTCGGGTGGGGCCCCTCCGGAGTGTCCCCTCGGGCCGGGCGACGTACCCGGGTCCGTAAGGGAACCCGGCTCCTACGCCCGCCCCTGCGGGGACCCTCCTGCACGACCCCACCCACGTATCGCCAGTCCCGGCACCCCGGTGGCACAGCCCGCAGTGACCCACCGGCCGGTCCGGGGCCGTGCAGGAGGGTCCCCGCAGGGTGACGAACGGATACCCGGGTTCCTATTACGTCTCCGCCGAGCGTTCGTGGCCCGAGGAGACACTGCGGAGGGGCCGCGGACCAACCCCGAACGGGCAACCCGGGACCGGGGCACCAAAAACAAAGCCCGTCGAGGGGGTCCCCCCATGCCCTTAAGGCTTTGGGGGAGCTTGAGGACGGACGCCTCACAGCGGACCGGGATGCCAGTCACCCGCCCCCGCCCTACGCTCGGGACATGCCCCGCCGCCATCTCCACGTGACCGGTCCAGCGGACACCCCGCTGCGGGCGGCCCTCCGCAACCTGCGCGCCGAGCTGGAGACGCCCGACGCGTTCCCGCCCCACGTACTCGCGGAGGCGCAGGACGCCGCGAGGGCGCCGGACCTCTCGGCCCACGAGGACGCGACCGAGCTGCCCTTCTTCACCATCGACCCGCCCACCTCCACGGACCTGGACCAGGCGATGCATCTGGAGCAGCGCCCGCACGGCTTCCGGGTGCGGTACGCGATCGCCGACGTCGCCGCCTTCGTCCGGCCGGGCGGAGCCCTGGACGCCGAGGCCCACCGCCGGGTGACGACGCTCTACTTCCCCGACGGCAACGTACCGCTGCACCCGCCCCTGCTCTCGGAGGGCGCCGCCAGCCTGCTCCCCGGGGAGACCAGACCGGCCGTGCTCTGGCAGATCGACCTCGACGAAGAGGGCCGCGCGGTCACCACGGACGTGCGCCGCGCCCTCGTACGCAGCCGGGCCAAGCTCGACTACGAGGGGGTACAGCAGCAGATCGACGCAGGCACGGCCGAGGAGCCCCTGGCGCTGCTCCGGGATATCGGGAGGCTCCGCGAGGCGCAGGAGATCGCCCGCGGCGGCATCTCGCTGAACGTGCCCGAGCAGGAGATCGTCGAGCGGGACTCCACGTACGGCCTCGCCTACCGCGCCCCCCTGCCCGCCGACGGCTGGAACGCCCAGATCTCCCTGCTCACCGGCATGGCCGCCGCCCGGCTGATGGCGGATGCGGGCACCGGCATCCTGCGTACGCTGCCCGTCGCACCGGACGGCGCCGTCGCCCTGCTGAGGCGCTCCGCGCAGGCCCTGCACATCGACTGGCCGCACCACGTCCCGTACGCGCAGCTGATCCGTTCACTCGACCCGAAGAGGAGCAGCCACGCGGCGTTTCTCCAGGAATGCACCACGCTGCTGCGCGGGGCCGGGTACACGGTCTTCGAGAACGGCGAGCTGCCCACCCCTTCGGTGCACGCCGCAGTCGCCGAGCTCTACACGCACTGCACGGCCCCGCTGCGCCGGCTCGTCGACCGGTACGCGGCCGAGCTCTGCGTCGCGGCGGTCGCGGGCCGGGAGGCGCCGCAGTGGGTACGGGAGGCGCTTCCCGCGCTGCCCAAGGAGATGGCCGACGGCACGCGCCGCGCCAACACCGTGGAGCGCGAATCCGTCGACGTGGTGGAGGCGGCGCTGCTCAAGGACCGGGTGGGCCAGGTCTTCGACGGGTACGTGGTCGACATCAAGGACCCCGACTCGGCCGTCGGCACCGTCCATATCGAGGACCCGGCGATCGTCGCCCGGATCGAGGGGACCGCCGCCGGGCTCCCGCTGGGGGAGCGGCTTCGGGTGCGGCTCATGCAGGCGGAACCGGGTTCGGCGAAGGTGCTGTTCGCGCCCGCGTGAGGGCGGCGACCGCGGCCCGCGGGTCGTCGGCGTGGAAGCGGACCGTACGGGCCAGGCCGGGCTTCCCGAGTGGGCGTACGAATCCGATGGGCGCCGTCAGTTCCACGGTCACCGTCGTCTGGCTGCCTACCGCGAGGTCGAGCACCCCGTCCGGGTTCAGCTGGACCAGCCTGCCTTCGGGGTAGCGCCGGTCGACCCGGGCGGAGGCCACCGCGGCGGCGGGGACGGCGAGATCGAAGAGCCCGCCGTACCGAATGCGGAGCGAACCGTCCGAACCGATCAGGTGCGGCCGGGTCACACAGGCCGCGTGCAGGGCGAGGACGAGGAGCACGCCGTACACATCGACGACGAGCAGGACGGCGTGGACGACGGGCCAGGGGATCACCAGGGCGAGCGCCACCGTCTCTGCCACGATCGGGGGAAGAACTCCCATCTCACGGACGGCGGGTCCACGGATGTCCCAATCTGGCGAGCGACCGAGGAAGGGGCGTGACATGAGTGCCATGCCGCACGAACCGCTCACGCAGGCGGACGTCCTGCTGGAGGGCTTCCTGGCGCTGGATACGCCGGAGGGCTTCCGGGCCGAGCTGATCGAGGGGGAGATTGTCGTGACGCCGCCGCCGGACGGAGACCACGAGGACTACATCAGTCTGATTCTGAAGCAAGTGATCAGGCTCGGCCGCACCGACATGGATTTCTCCGGGAACAAGGGGCTGAAACTCAGGAGTGGCGGAGGCTGTCCCAAGAATCACGTCATCCCCGACGGCACCTTCGCCCCCGCCGACCTGCGTCTGTACAGGGGAGCGGAGCCCTGGATGCCGTGTGAGGGGGTGGCCCTCGTCGTCGAGGTCACCTCGTCCAAGCCTCGGGCCGACCGCACGGACGAGCGTCACTGTTACGCGAGGGGGCCGATTCCCCTCTACCTCCTCGTCGACCGTGAGGAGTCCTCGCTGACGCTGTTCAGCGACCCCGAGGGGGACGACTACCGCCAGCACTGCACGGTTCCGTTCGGTAAGGCGCTCGCTCTTCCGGCTCCCTTCTCCTTCGACCTGGAGTCCGGGGCGTTCGTGTGAACGCCCCGTCCGAGAGCCCCGGGTCCGGCGGGTAGCATGGGCGGCACGGCAGACGAGCCGGGCGGACGGCCGCGTGGGGATCTTCGGATCCTCCCGAGGAACGTCCGGGCTCCACAGGGCAGGGTGGTGGCTAACGGCCACCCGAGGTGACTCGCGGGACAGTGCCACAGAAAACAGACCGCCCGGGACCTCGGTCCCGGGTAAGGGTGAAACGGTGGTGTAAGAGACCACCAGCGCCTGAGGTGACTCAGGCGGCTAGGTAAACCCCACCCGGAGCAAGGTCAAGAGGGGCCGTCGGAAGACGGCTCTGCGTGAACGTTCGAGGGCTGCCCGCCCGAGTTCACGGGTAGACCGCACGAGACCGGTAGCAATGCCGGTCCTAGATGGATGGCCGTCTCCCCGGCCGCCGCGAGGCGACCGGGCGACAGAACCCGGCGTACAGCCCGACTCGTCTGCCGCCTCGACTTTCCGCAGGTCAGGGTGGGGTTTTTCCGTTCTCGACGCATGGCCGGGTCGAATCGGGTCGTTCTGACGCACGAATGGTGCCTGGAGCCCGCCCGTGGACCTACTGGAATAGTGGGACAAACTCACTGATTGGGTGCTGTGTGAGGGCCCTGCTGGTACGGCCAACACGTTTTCGTATAGTGCGAAGTCGTCCGCCGGGCGGGGAGCGTCAACGGGGTGCTGTGCGGCATCCCTGTACCGCTTGGCTCTATCGAGCAGTAGTGGTCGCTGGTGTCCGCTCTCATCCAATCGAGGCGCTTGCTCAACGAACCCAGTCGTCGGGTTTTCTGTCTCGGCGCCTAACGAGCTCGTGCATGGTTGGCGGTGGCGCGTCGAGGCCCGCGGATTCGCTGCTGAGTTCACATGTGCGGATTGCTTCCCAGGGTGGCGGTCTGTTGGTGGGAGAGGAGTCCGGCAACGGCTTGGACGATGTCACTCATGTGCTCGCGTTGCCCGTGGTGTCGGGCGAGGGCTCGCCAGTTCTTCAGATGCCCAATGCCGTGCTCGACCCGGATACGGCGCGAGGAGTGGGCCTTGCGCTGGCGTTCATGCATTTCCTCGTACCACTCGGGCGGGTTCTTCTTGAACTTGCGGTGCGGCGGCGTGACCACGCGCCCGCCGGTCTGGGCGCCGAGGCCCTGGTAGCCGGCATCGGCCAGAATCTCCACGGCGGGACCGTCGGCCAGCAGTTTGACCAGGCCCAGCTTCCGAGCGTGCGTGATGTCCGCGCAACTGGCCGGCTCATCCGGGCTGCAGAACAGGAGCCGCCCCATGGCGTCCGTGACGATCATGGATTTGACGGCGTTCTGCTTGTTCTTGTCGGAGATGTACTTCTCCCGGCCCTTGCGTCCGGCTGCTGGCCGTCGCAATCGGATCTCGGTGCCGTCGATGATCCTGGTCTGCCCGTCGGCACCAAGGTGATCGATGACGTCGGCGAGGGTGCGAAGGCGGAGACCGGGGGCGGCGGTGCAGCCCCGCTCGGCGAGCAGGGGGCGCACTTCACCGATTGCACGCGTGATGGTTGAACGGTCGACACCAAACCAGCAGGCCAGCACGTCGTGCGTGGCGCCATGGCGGAGGTTGACCAGCGTGACCAACAGCCGGTCAACGAAGACCAGTTTATGTTTCGCCCCGGCGCCCACGGCCCGCCGGCAAGGACGCGAGACCAACCCTGCCTGATGCCGCTCATGCCACAACGGGCTGACCTCGGCAACGAGTTCAGCGATCACTTCGGGCGCCAGCCCGGTGATCCGTCGACTACGGATGATTGCAGCACGAGCCCAGTTCCCCACCACACCCACCGTGATCAACGACGTTGACCTCGACGCGCCACCGCCAACCATGTACGAGTTCGTTAACCCCAAGTTATCGTCCAGGCGAGTGGATGGCGCGCAGGTCTCGTGCCTCGTATCGCAGCCTCATAGCCAAGCAACGGAGGAGCCCTTCGCGCGGGTGCCTCCGTTGCTTGGCTTACCAGACCGCGAGCTCGGCAATCGTCCAAACTACGCGGACGTTGACTGAGCCTGTCGACCGCGATGGAATCCCATTCTGGGTTCCCCAGTCGAGCGCGTGCATAAGCTGCTCACGGCCGGATCAACCGACCGTGTGTTGCAGCGCTCATCGAATTCGAAGTTTCCTCTGTGGAACAGGCATCCTCCCGGGCATTTCCGTTCTGATCAGAGGGACTGAATGGGCTCGCCAAGGACGTTCAGCCCGACCTGCTCCGCGAGCCATTGGGCACGCTTCAGGTCGCTCATGCCCACGCACACATAGAGCATGTGCGGCTTAGCCCCGTCCGGAGGAGGGGCGAAATACATATCCCGGGAGTTGAATGCGATCTGCACCCCGCTGTACTCGGTGTCACCGTAGCCGAAGGGACCTGCGGGCCACGATCCGACGTCCCACCGGAGCCATGCCGGGGTATCCCCCAATGCCTCCACGAATTCCTCCTCGAAGGTCCCCTCAGCGGTGAATTCGGGCACCTCGACCGATAGTGGGACTTCCTCCATCAGGTACACGGAGCCATCCGGCACGACAGCGGCAAGCCGCTGCACATCAGCCGCATTCCTCGCAAGTGCGCCCCCGTCGACCGTTGTGTAGCGCCGGTCCTCCGAAAGCAGCAACATATGCTGGGCCACACGCAATGCCTCGGCAGCATTAGAGACTGCGAGGATAGGAAACGCGTAGGAGCTTCCCATGTTCTTCCTTTCTGCCTTCCTACTTGAGGTCGACTTCCTGGATGTAACCCTCGCCAAGGAAGACCACCGTGGTCATCCTGACCTCGCGGGTCCTGGAGTTCTTCACCCAGCCGTTCAGCTTGTTCATTGCGTCTCGCTTGCTGACTCCCTCAACCGCGATGTAGACCCGGTCGGCACCCTGCCGGTTAGCGCTTGTCAGCGAACCCTGTAGCGCATCCGGGTTGTCGCCGTTGACCCTCTTGAATTCGGACCTGACACCGTCAACCCATCCGTCAAACTGTTTTTTCCCTGCCGCGCCGGGAGCGGGGTCGTTCTCTCGACGGGCGACGATCGAGTGGACGTCATCCATGTCCATCGCGATTCTCATAGCGACGTGGAAGTCGTCGTCGTCCCAGGCGAACTCCGTGTTCGCATTCGGGTGGCCTACGGATTCGTCGATCTTCTCGAGGGATGACTCGATCATGTCCTTCATGTCATCCATATTGTCCTTCTTCGCACGCCTGCAAGCGAACCGAGTGTCCCAGCACAAACTGGTCGCGGAGTCGAGCATCTGGACCACATCGCCGTAGTAGCCATCTCGCTCGTAGTAAATCTGAATGAGCCGCTTCCTACGAAGCTCGCCGGCACGCTTCGCGTTGGTCTTACTCAGAAGATAGGAACTGTCGACCGCCTTGTACTCGTTCGTGTAGTAGTACGGCCTACTTTTCTTCTTCTCCCCAGTGTCCTGGACCGCCTTCTGGCGGTCGTAGCGGCCGCCGGTGCAACTGTCGGGGTTGCTGCTGCAGAATGCGCGCTCGTCCGGGTCCATCTCACCCGTCGGGTCGCTACGCGTGACCGGGTTGTTGCTGCTGTAGGTATAGCCGTGCAACTGCTGCGGATCGGTGAGGTCACGGATCGGGTCGACGGAGATGAACCGTCCGATAGACGGGTCGAACTCGCGGGCGCCGATGTGCGTCAGGCCGGTGTCGGTGTCCTTGCTACCGCCGACGAAGCCTTTGTCACCGACCCAGCCCGTTGCCTGCGTGCCGCGCGGGTCACCGAAGATCGACGTCTTGCGGCGCGTGACGACCTGGGCGGCGTCGGCGGAGACCTGCGTTGTACCGGTGCCGTGGTGGTCACTCAACAGGAAGGTGAGCTTCCCGTTCGCGCGCATGGCGACGGCCTTGCCGGCTACTGAGTAGTAGCGAGTGCCTGTGACAGTCGCGCCTGCCTTGTCGAGCTTGAGCTCGGTGCCACCTGGCAGAGACAAGGTCGTGCCCGTCGAGTCCTTTCGGATCAGGCGCTGGCCCTCAGTGTCGTACAGGTATGAGCTGACGTTCGTACCCTGGGTGACCGACTGGAGGTGCCCTTCATCGTCCCAGGCCAACGTCTGCTGGGCAGCAGCACCGATCTTCCGCGTGCTGGTGTTGCCTGCCGCGTCGTAGCTGAACACCTCGTCGCGCGGGGCGGTGCCTGTCTGCGTGACCATGGGCAGATCGTGCTTGCCGGCGGTCGGGTTCGCGTAGGTACGCAGTGTCTCGGCGGCGGGACCGGAAGCAGTCTTCTGCTTTGTTTCGGTCTTCCGGTTGCCGACCGCGTCGTACGTGTACGAGGTCCAGTACGCGTCCTGGCCGCCGACCACGGCGTCTGCGGGCGCGGAGGCACACTGTTCGCCGATATTGGTCCAGGCTTCGGTGATCCGGCGCAGCGCGTCGAGCGTGAAGCACTGAGTGTCGGTGGTCCGGCTCGTGTCCTGGCCGTAGGCCGTGGCCATCGAGGTGATGTTGCCCGCGGGGTCGTAGCCGTACTTGACGTCCTCGATCCTCTGAGGAGCGACCTCGCGGTCGATGTACGAGCGGGTCCGGGCGCTGGTGTGATCGTCGTACTCGCTGCTCGACCACAGGTGCTGGGCGAAGGCGCCGAACTCCTGGCGTATGTTGCGGCCGTAGTGGTCGTATGTGTTCGCCGAGATCAGCGGGTCGACACCGGCACCGACGGTGTTGAGCAGACCAGAGACAGGCGCGTAGGTGTTGGTGACCTTCTCCTGCTGCAGTCCGCCTGCGGCGGGGTGCTGGACCCACATCACCTGGCCGGTGTTGAGGTTGTAGGAGTTGATCCACTTATAGGTGCCCGCCAGCAGACCCTCGCTGGCAGGGATGGTGACCTGCTGTCCCACCGGCTGATAGAGGCTGTTGTACGACGTGATCGCGCTCTCGTAGGCGTTGCCGCCAACGAAACGGGTGGACTTCGATACCCGGCCCTTGGACACCGTGTCGTATACCCAGGTCGCCAGGGTCGTGTCGCCCTGCTTCAGTGCGGTTCGACGCCCCATGTCGTCATAGTCGTAGTGCAGAGTGATCTGACGGGCGTCGGTGACGTCCGTTACCCGATCAGCCTGGTCATAGAAAGACTTCGACAGGCCCTTGTCCGGATCGTCGACCTCGGTCTGGCGGCCGCGGACGTCGTATTTGTAGGTCCATTTAGAACTCGCCGGGTCAACCACCTGTGAAAGACGGCCGAGCTTGTCGAAGGAGTACTTCGTGGACAGCCACGTCGTGCGCGCGGCGTTCGTGGCCTTTTTTGTCTCGACGACACGGCCGAGGGCGTCCGTCACCGAAGCCGTGGCCGTGCCTCCGGCAGGCGGGATCACCGTCGTCGTGTCGCCGGTGTAGATGCTGGTGGTGCGCTTGGTCTCGTCTCCGAACCGCTTGGAGATCTTGGCGACCACGCGCCCCGCGCCGTCGTACTCGGTGTCGACCGACGCCGGGTATTTCAGCTCCTGCCCCGTCACCAGCAGTGGCTCGGGGGTTCCCTCGGCGTAGTAGTTGCCCGAGGTGCGCCAGGCCAGGCCGCGGGTGTCGTAGAAGGTCTCTGTCACCAGCCGGCCTGCCCGGTCGGGCGAGGACTCCTGTGTCTGGCGCGGCCTCAGCATGCCGTCGGCGATGGCGTATGCGGTCTTGTACTTCGAGTCGTGCGTCAGCGTGCTTGTGGTCGTGATGATCGGGCCGTCGTTGCGGACCAGGTAGTTGAAAACATAGTTCGGTGAGTCCGGGTATGTCGTGGCTGAACGGCTCGCCAGCCACACCTTCGTTACGCGTCCTAGCGCGTCGTAGGCGGTGGTGACGACCTTGCCGTTGGGGTCGGTGACCTGCGTAGGCTGGGCGCGCAGCGGTTCCAGCACCGTCGTACTGGTGTGTCCCAGCGTGTTGGTCACCGACGAGCTCGTCGGCACCTCACCGATGGTCGGCGTGTAGGCCGTGGTGGTCACCTTTCCGAACGCGTCAGCCGCAGCAAGTGCCCGGCCGTGGATGTCGACGCACAGCTGTTTGGCGTCTGCACCGCACGTACTGGGGATGGTGGCGGTGGCGTCGTATCCATCGCCCTTGCCGTTGACGCGTTCGGTCCTGGTGACGATGCCTCGGCCTGGAACGGTACCGAGGGTGCCACTGTCGTAGTACGTACGGACATCATCCATAATATCCGCTGGGCGGCTCACGGAACTGCCGCAGGCAACGGCGACGGTCTCGATACGCGAGGGCTTGTTCAGCGACCACGTGGTGAGATTCCGGGCGTAGCTGGTCGCCACACACTTCTCGTCGCCGATTCTGGCCGTATCGCCGGTCGAGGACTCGGTGGTGACCATCCCGTATGCATCAAAGTTGCGCGAGACCTCGGTCGTTGTGGTACCCGCTCCGGTACTGGTGCGGCTGACCTCCTTTTCCGTACCCGTCAAATACGCCTCGAGCGCTGGTAGGCCGCTGCGGGCACGAGAGGCGGTCACGTTGGAACGCCACGGGGTGTAGGAGGTGGCGGTGACGAGCTTGCTCGTGTCGTCACCGTTGTATGTGACGGACTCCCGCTTCATGCCCGCGAACTGCTCGCGGTCAGTGACGGAAACCCCTCCGGAGTCCTTGACCTCTCTGCCGTCGAGTCCCCGGAAGTAGCGGGTCTCGGACAGCATCCGCCGGTCGGTGGCAGTACCGATACGGGTCTGGACTTGCTCGTATCCGCGCGCTATCGAGTAGGTGCGGTCCTCTGCCTTGGTGAACTCGTCGGTGCTTTTGGCCCAGCCGGCGTCCCCCAGGTATGAGTAAGACGTCACCTTGTCTGGGGACTCGACCAGGTTGTCACCTTCCGCCACGGTGCTCACGACGTAGGTGTTGAACCAGTCGGTCTTCGCGGTTTCGCCTTCAAAGGCCCACTTCACCGGGTAGCAGCGTGTGGTGTTCGTGCTGTCGGCGGGCGGGAGGGTCGTCGCTGTGCACTCGGGCTGCGAGTACGTGATACCGACCGTAGCGCCGGTTTCTGTGGTGATTTGATAGAGCCGGAGTCGGATGAACGGGGCCAGGCCGTCGCCGGTCTTGTCAACCCGGTTGGCCTTTTGCTCACCCGCGAATGTCACGGGCGGCAGACCCGCGGTACCACCCGTCTTGCCGCTTCGCTGGATCGACTTGAGCCACATAGGCGTCGAGATGCCATCGCCCGATGCGGGGAAGTCCTGGGCCAGGTCCCAGGTATCGACGTCCTTGTAAGCGCCACCCGTCAACAGCTTAGTGGTGATGGAGGTCAAACGCTTTCTCGTCCAGAACGTCGGGGAAAACTGGTCCTTGCACTCGGTCGAGCCGTCCTTGCAGTACTGGTCGAACGGGACGTCCGGCCAGTTTTTGGCGTTTGCCTCGTCGAAGCTGCCGCAGGTCGTCAGGCAGCGCTCGGAGACGCCGAAGTGGACCTGGCCCATGGCCTTGCCTGTGTACATCGCGTCAGACCGGAGACCGTAGTCGATGCGCTCGAGGTAGCCGCCGCGAATGTATGGGGTGACTGTGCCTTTGCCCGTCGTCTGGTTGACGTTGCGGGCGTAGTTGTTCGACTCGGCCTTCCAGTAGTACGCCATGGCATTGCCGCCGGGAATCACTACGTGGTCGAGCTGCCATCGCCATGCCTGCTGGCACCAGCCGCTGGCGAAGGAGGAGTTGTAGCAGGGCTCGCCCGATTGGTTGCCGTACACCGGGACGGTCCACGCCGAATTAGTGACCGGGTCATCGGCCGCCGCACCGTTGTCCTTCCACCCCGGAAGCCGGTTCAGGCCGAAGAAGTACTGTGTACCGTCGGTCGAGGTGATCTTCCAGTGCTCACCATTATCGTCGCCGTTGGCGGCGCCGGTCAGCTTCTCGACCTTCTCGCCCGAGTCGGAGGCTGGGTGCCAACCCTTGTTCGATTCGTAGACGAGCTCGGTGTTCTTGCCACCGAGGTTCAGCGTCACGTTGTCGTTGTACCAACATAGGTCGCCAACATTCGTGGTGTTGGTGCCGCCGGTCTTGTCGTCGTTGCAGCCCTTGTACTTGCGCTCGATGAACCCGGGCTCCCAGTTCCACCCGTCACCGATCCACGATGGCTGCGAGTTGGAAGCGGCCGTAAGTCCGTCCACCGACTGCGAGTTGTAGTTCAGGGAAATCTCAGGCTTTCCGCCGCCGGGAGGTTCGGGAACCTCGATCGCCTGCGACCACGTGAAGGCTCCTGTCGATCCTCCGCCGCTCCACGACCCCGATGCCTGCAGCGAGGTCGCCTTGTAGTCACCTGTCGGGCCCGCGGCTTCCGCAGTCGCAGCTAGAACTCGGACCGCAGGAGCGACCTCGGTTTGCGCGGAAAGCGTGCCAGCCCGCACGTCATTCCTTGTCGGAACCGGCTTCTGGATACGGCACTTCGCGTCTTCCGGTGTGGTCAGCGCACACGCTGGCAGCTCCACCAGACGGAGCCGGGCCGCCCAGTCACCTCCGTACGCACCACGGAAGGAGGTGTAATCCAGCTCGACACGGGCTGAGGTCGCCGTCTTTACGCCATCGGTACGGCCTACCGTCAGCATCAACCCCTCGACGCCCGCCTTACGGACGGCGTCCCGTCCGGCTACTGATACCTTCACCTTCGCCAGACGGGCTTTGCCGTCCACCGGGGCTATGGAAACCGGAAGCTTGCCGACTCGCTTCGCACCACCGACGGCAACTTCTGCTGTTCCCGCCGCAGGCCATGCCACCCGCGGCGCCCCGGTCCAGGAGCGCGCCGCCGCCGCGTCTGGCTTCTCAGAACCACCCGACTTGACTCGCTCCACCGGAACAGCCTTTGGCTGCTTCAGTTCAGCAAGTGACGTTCTCTCATTCGGACTTGCTGCTACTACCGTTGCTGGCAGTACCCCCACTGCGACTGCGGTAGCCAAGGCAACCGACAGTGCGCGCTTACGGAAGCGTCTCACGCCCCACCCCTCCACTTATCCCAAGAATGACGACCGAAGGGCGGCGGGAAGCAAAAACACTGCCTTCATTTGCCGGACCCGACCACACCGCCAAACCATGATCGCGACAAAGTACCAGGCCAAAAGCGCTGACTAAGCTGCAGCGCATCGGACATCTCATGATCGAATACCTCATTTGCATCGAGATCTATCGTGTGGCGCAATAAACGAGCATTCCAGGATAGATTTCATAATGAAGTTACCTCAAAACGTCCAGTCGTGATCTTGAAGAAAAATATGGACCAAGAGGCCTAGATCATCGCAAACATGCAGGTGAGGAAGGTGGGTAGTGCCGAGACGGCGGATAGAGTCCAGCTAAATAACAAACGTTGAGAGGTATGCGTGCAACAGATAAGATCCCGCTGGGGCATTGCCAGAAAGCGGCGGGTCGCTCCCGTAATTTCCGTAGCGCTAGTAAGCGCGATAACTGCCTCAGGACTCATTACCTTCTCTCCTGTCGCGACTGCTGCGGTCTCCGCCGCCACGGCAGTGGACCCCGTCGCCGAAGGTTCGAAAAGCGAAGAGGAGTACGCGCTCGAACAGGCCGCCGCCACAGGCCAGCCCTACGAACTGGTCTCGGCCCGGACCGAGTCGACCGACACGTGGGCACTGCCCGAGGGGAGTTGGTCGGTCAAGCGCTACGGCACCCCGGTGCGGCTGCTGCGTGACGGGGCTTGGATTCCCACTGACGCCAATTTGGTCTTCGCGACGGACGGCAGCGTCGTTCCCAATGTGTCCATCGTGGATGTGACATTCTCGGGCGGTGGCGCTGGGCCGCTGCTGACGGGTGTCAAGGACGGCCGGACGCTCTCTCTGACCTGGCCCGATCCTCTGCCGACACCCACGCTTGATGAGAATGTCGCCACCTACGCCGAGGTGCTGCCCGGCGTGGACCTCCAGCTCAAGGCCGAGATCGAAGGCTTCTCCCAGCTACTCGTGGTCAAGACGGCCCAGGCTGCCACCAACCCTGAACTGGCTTCGCTGAAGTACAAACTCGACACCGTCGGCCTGGACGTCTCTACGGACGCGGACACCGGCAGCGTCAGCGCCGTGAACCCGGCCGGGCAGACGGTCTTCACCAGCCCCTCGCCGCTGATGTGGGACTCTTCCTCCATCTCCTCGGGCACTGCGCCCGCGGCTCGTTCGGCGTTCACGGGCACGGTGGGCGAGGAAGAGGGCGGGGCGCCGGCCGACGTTTTCGATCCTCCGCCGGGCGCGCAGGACGCGCAGATGCCCACAACGGTGAACGGCGGCACACTCGAAATGCAGCCGGACCAGGAGCTGCTGACCGGCGAGGACACCAAGTACCCGGTCTTTATCGACCCGTCGTGGGCGTGGGGCGAGAGGCAGAACTGGACCCGGGTCTACAAGCAGTATCCGAACACGTCCTTCTGGAACACCAAGGACCCCGTTCGGGTCGGCTACGAGGCCGAGACCGGCGGCTCGGACCGCATCTCCCGGTCCTTCGTCCAACTCGACACCAGTGACACCAAGCACGCACAGGTGAAGAGCTCCGTCCTCCGGATCCGCAACACCTGGTCATGGTCCTGCCAGAACCGCCCCGTGGAGCTATGGCACACGAGCGGCATCACCAAGAAAACGACCTGGAACAACCAGCCCAGCAAGAAGTCGCAGCTGGACACGGTCGACGACTCCAAGGGCTGGGGCAAGGACTGCGCAGCCGGGAACCTGGAGTTCGACACCACCGTCAAGATGCGGGAAGCGGCGTCTAAGGGCTGGGCAAACATCACCCTGGGCTTGTACGCGAGCGACGAGAGCGACACTTTCGGCTGGAAGAAGTTCGACGCCAAGACCGCGGTCCTGGAGACGAAGTACAACAACCCGCCGAAGAAGCCAACCGGCATGGGGACCAGCCCCAAGACGTCCTGCTCTGTCGGCGGACTGATCGGCAACACCCGGGTCAGCCTGTACGCAAAGTTTGACGACAAGGACGCGGGCAACCTCACCGCCGAGTTCCAGGTGTTCAAAGCGGGAACCAGCATTGCGTCGGCCACCCAGACCCTGTCCGCCAGCAAGGGAAGGATCACCACGTGGGTAGTGCCTGACGCCGAACTCCCGACAGGCGAGTGGACCTGGATGGTGCGCACTAAGGATCAGGACAATGCCTACTCTCCTTGGTCAGCTACCTGTAAGTTCAGCGTCGATCGGACCCGGCCCAGCAAGCCGCCGGTGATTGCGTCCGAGGGCAACAAGTTTCCCCCAGGAGACAACGGTTGGCCCGCGATCACAGGCAAGGCCCGTGAGTCGGGCAAGTTCACCTTCGCACCCAACGGCGTTGCAGATGTCGACCACTATGTCTGGTGGACCGACTATGCGCCGGACATCAATGACACGCGGCCCGGCGTCCCAGCCACCGTGAGCCCGCCCGGATACGGCCCTCACTTCGTCTACGCATACAGCGTCGACAAAGCCGGCAACCGTTCCGACACGGCAACCTATCTCTACTACGCTGGCCGCTCCCAGAATCGGGACGGGCCGACTGACCTCAACGGCGACGCCAACAGCGACATCTGGAGCATCGACTCCAACGGCACCCTGCTCACCTACGCCGGCCAGGGCAACGGCGACTTCGCAGCGGCCACCAACGGCGGAAGGGCGTTCTCCGGCGCCAGTGTGGACTCGCGGGGAGACTGGGGCCAGGACGGATACAACGACCTCGTCGGTTTGGAGTACGACTCCGTCGACAAGAAGAAGAAGTTGTGGACCTACCCGAACAACGGCAGCGGGGTGATCAGCGATGATTACACCGAGCTGACCGTCTCCTGCCCTGTCGTGAACGAGGAACTGGGGTGCATCGGCGAGGACACATGGACCGGTGACGATCACTGGCACAACGCCGACCAGATCATCGCCAGCGGCGACATCAACGGCGACAGCCAGCCAGACCTGCTGGTCAAGCAGGGCAAGTACCTCTGGGCCTACTACGGTAACCGCGCCTCCTACACACTCGATGTCCGCGAGCCGGTTCTAGTCGGCGAAGGCGACTGGGACAAGTTCACCGTGATCGCGCCCGGCGACCTCAACGGAGACAAGATCGCCGACCTGTGGATGCGCCAGAACGCAACCGGTGACATCTTGCGCGCCTACGGCGAGAAGGGGTCCAACGGGTACCTCGACCCGACCACCTGGGGCAGAAGCGCGGCACGCGTGAAGATCGGCTCCGGGTACCCGGCCAGTACCTATCCGGCCGTGGGCTCGGTTGGTGATGTCACCGGTGACGGCGTAGCCGACCTCTGGGGCCGCAAGAACGACAACACCATGACCGGGTGGCCCGGCAAGACAGTCGACACCGTCTTCTCCTTCGCAGCCGCTTTCCCGATCGACGGTGCAGTCGGAGGCGCACGTATCCCCGCCGGCACCACCCTCGCCGCGGGACAGTCCTACACCTCCCGCTCGGCCAAACTCACCATGAAGGACGACGGCAACCTGGAGATAACCTCCAATGTCGGCAACCGGCTCTGGTCGACCAACACCGCTGGCAACGTGGGAGCGAAAGCTGTCATGCAGACAGCGGGCAACCTCGTGGTCTACAAGGCAGACAGCAGTACCGTTCTGTGGGATTCCAAGACCACCGGCGCCGAGGGCTACGCGGTCCTGCAGGACCGCGGGAGCCTGGTCATCCACAATGCCAAGGGGCAGTCCCTGTGGAGCAGCGGCACGGCCCAACGGCATGACTACAACGGTGACGGCCGGAGCGACATGGCCGACTGGTATGACCATGCGGATGATTCGGACACGATTCACAGCTTCCTGACGAACTCCGACGGGACATTCAAGAACCCGCTGACCGGGTGGAATGTACCGACCGGGTGGACGGCGAGCCGGATGAAGCGGACCACGGGTGACTACAACGGTGACGGGATCGGGGATGTCGCTGCTGTGTACGGCTACGACGACGGTCAAGTCGCGTTGTGGACGTGGCTGGGCAGCGCGAGTGGCAAGTTCGCGCCACCGTTCAAGTCGTGGCAGGTGCCTGCAGGGAACTGGAGCTTCCCGCGCATGACGGTCAGTAGCGGGGACTTCAACGGCGATGGCCGGGATGATGTCGCCGCGTGGTACGACTACGCGGACGGGCATGATTCGCTGTGGACGTTCACCGCGAATGTCCGGGGTGGTTTCAATGCTCCGTTCGAGTCCATGACCCGTCCCGCAGGCGGTTGGTCGGCTTCGCGTGACAAGCCGGTGACCGGTGACTTCAACGGGGATGGCCGCGACGATATGGCTGTCTTCCATGGCTACACGGACGGAAGCAACAAGATCTGGACGTTCCTCGCCTCCCCCACAGGCGGCTTCAACAATCCAGTGGGTTCGTGGACCAGCGCCACATGGGGTAGCTGGGATCGCACCACCGTGCATGCCGGTGATTTCGACGGGGACGGCCGGGACGACATCGCGGCCTGGTACGACTACACCGACGGCCACGACAGCATCTACACATTTCCCAGCAGCGCGGCGGGCACCTTCAGCTCGGTGGCCGAGGCATGGACGACACCTGCGGGCGCGATGTGGCGTGACCACATGTCGATTGTCATCGGCGACTACAACGGGGACGGTCTCGACGACTTCGGAACCTTGTACGGCTATGACGACGGCAGCATCAAGGCGTGGACGTGGCTGGCAGCAGCCAACCGTAAGTTCGCTGCGCCAGTGAGCAGTTGGGGCGTTTCTTCCGGCTACAGCTTCCCGCGTGCATACGTCGTGGAGCGGTACGGCAGCTAGCAGGAGGGGCTGTGACCGGCTCACTCCACAGTGAGCCGGTCACAGCACCGAATCCCCATCGAGCGTGTCAGCGGTGGCCTACGCGCACAGAATTGACACATGTGTGCCATCACACATTGGTTACACCTACCCGCCTTAGCAGTGGCATCCATACGATGAACGATTGCTGACAGGGGCCGCACATGTAACTGCGTGTTCGCCAGTCACGTACGAATCGACGCGTGAGGCAAGAGGCCTGGCGTCCAGGCCTCGGAGCATTTCTGTGTCAAAGGTGTCTCGTCGTACCGCGCTGGGTGCCATCGGTCTCGGTGCAGTCGGTGTTGTCGGCCTTCAGTTGCGCGACCAAGCCGAATCGCTTCCGCGCCGGCCCGCCGCCCGGACCGGCAACAACCCCGTCGCGCAGGAGAACGGTGCCGTCGGCTCGGACCAGTGGACTTTGGGGCGCGATGGCACGAAGAAGGTGACCGACGAGGACGTCCAGATCCAGGGCTACGCGTCGGCGACCTCGGTGAGCCATGGCGAGTCTCTCAATTTTCATATTTCGTCCCATACCGCACAAAAATGCACGGTGGCGGTCTACCGCATCGGGCACTACCAAGGCTCCGGAGCCCGGCATCTGCTCACCAGCGAGCCCGTGGACGTAAAGCCCCGGACCAAACCGGAGCCACAGCCCGGTACCGGGCTCATAGCCTGTGACTGGCCGGTGTCCTGGACTCTGGAGATACCGAAGATGTGGGTGTCGGGGATATTCCTGGCCGTCTTCACCTCGCAGGACGGCCACCGCAGTTACACACCGTTCGTCGTGCGCGATGCCGCCAGGCGCTCGGACGTCCTGATGGTCGTCCCCTTCACCACGTACCAGGCGTACAACATGTGGCCGTTCGACGGGCGCACCGGAAAGAACCTGTACAAGGGCTACACCGCCAACGGAGAGATGGGCGGCAATCCGGAACGCGCTCTCAAGGTCTCCTTCGACCGGCCGTACATGCAGAGCGGTTTCCCGCGCTGGTTCGACATGGACATGAGCGCGGCCCGGTGGGCGGAGAGCGCCGGCTACGACATCACCTACGCGAGCAGTATCGATCTCCACGAGGGCAGGATCGACCCCTCCCAGTACACCGCGATCATCTTCTCCGGGCACGACGAGTACTGGTCGAAGGAGATGCGCGACTGTGCCGAGGACGCCGTGGACGCAGGAACCCACCTGGCTTTTCTCGCTTCGAACAACATCTACTTCCACGTACGGCTCGAGGCTGGCGCGGGTGGACTGCCCGGACGCGTGGTGACCTGCTACAAGGAAGCTCCCGACCCCGATCCCGGCGCTGCAGGTCCCACCGTGCGCTGGCGTCAACTGGGCAAGAAGCATCACAAGGCCGAGCAGGGACTGCTGGGCGTGCAGTACAACGGCATCCTCAAAGAGCCCGTGCCTCTCATTGTCCGCAAGGGGGACCACTGGTTCTGGTCCGGCACAGGCCTGCGTGACGGTGACGAGATCCCGGATCTCATAGCCGTCGAGGCGGACGGCTTCAACCCGTCCATGCCCCAGCCGCCCGACACCAGGCAGACCCTTCTCTCCGAGTCGCCCTACATCGACAGCTGGGGCCGCGGGCGCACTGTGCAGAACACCAGCCTGTGCGAGAACAGCCAGGGAACCCTCGTCTTCGTCGCCGGCACCTTCCACTGGCCACTGGCACTCAATCACCCCGACCACCTCAACCCACAGGTGCAGCGGGCCACACACAATCTCCTGACCCGCATGCTGGAACCCCGCAGCGAGGGTTAGCACCTGCCACAAACCAGCCGTACGCGGTGGGCTCGGCCTTCACGCTGAGCTGTTTCCGGTCATGTCGCTGCGCTCAGAAGATGTTGAATAGCGCTCCAGTGCGGATGTTGCCCTCCAGGGCCTGGACGGATCTGCAGCGACCAGAAATACCTCCTGCCAGACCTCTATGGTGATGCCCCGGCCCGGCGCCGGGCCGCCCGCGCGGCCAGCACCCGCGGCCGTGCACGATGGGCGTACACCCGCATCAAGGCGGCGGAGCTGTGGGGGACTTCCTCCTCTGGTCGGCCCGACGCGGACACAGCGAAGAACTGCTGGTCCCGCACCGTGGCAACGCCGAACCGGAGGGAATCGACGAGGACACCCACTGGGCCTCCTGCAGCAGTGCCTCACGACTAGGAGAGCTCCCTCTGGATGTGAGAGCGCAGGGTCCCTGCTCCTGCTGTTCGGGCAGCACCTCACCCACGACGTCACCCTCACCACTGGGCACCTTGGGGCCCACGACGGCCACCCCTCGCTGCCCTCTTGTCCCACTTCACCGACGGCGGGCCAGGCACAGCTGGAGCGCCAACTCCCCCCGAAGCTGGCGCTTCCCAGGAATTCGCTCTGATCCAGCTGGCCTAGGACATGCCGCCAGCTGTCCTCGCCCCGCTGCTCGGCCTCGACGTCATCACCGCACAGCATTGTGGAGAAGTCGAGCCGGCACTGACTGGACCGCGTGCCTCCAGGCACGCCAACGGGCCCGCGCGGTCAACAGGCCGCCGCCCAGGCCGTGATCGATTCTTCGGTGAACCGGCGCGGCCGGGCGGGTGAACTACCGCCACAGTGACGTCCGCTCCGCGCACGGGGAGATCGGCCGAGGGTCTGATTGATCCGGTCCTGGAGCGCGATGCCTGCTCCGTATACGCGGAGATCGCCCGTCGCCGTCCGCGTCGCCGTTGAATCACCGAGTGAACGAAGGCCAGGATATGGGCGAACATGCACCGTGCCTGGTCCTCGAAGAACTCGGGTCTCGCGGCGACCTGGACTGATCTCGGTGCGCGATCGACTCGGAGAGCATGCGGGCCCTGAAAAGGGGGGCCTGACGGGTCTGAACCCTGTCGACCAGGGCAAGTACGGGTCGAAGATCCATCTGATCAAGGTGCGGCCAGTCTGCCCCTGTCCGCCCGTCGGAATTGCCGGTGTCAAAGTTTACGACAGTCAGGCACTGATCCCGCTCGGGAAGGCATACCGCTCGTGCGGTCCCGCCGACGCAGGCCCGGCCAGCTCCACGGCCCGCCGCCACTTCTCATGGAATTCACTGCGCTGAACTGGCCGGTCATATCGGTTCGTGACAACGAGACCCTCATCGGGCGGGTGGCGGGCGGTGAGTCACATCGCGGGCGCGGCGCCCTTGCGGCTTTTGCCACCAGGGTGTTCTTCGCCTCGGGCGACTGCCCTGAGGCGGAACACGTCTGTGATGACCAGTCGCCGACGGCCAAGTGTGAGGATGCCAGCTGACTGGAGTTCACCCAGGGCAGCAAGTGCGGACGAGCGGCGCATCGCCGCCATGGTGGCCAGTTCTGTGCGGGGCATACCCAGTTCCACGAGCAGGCCAGTTGTGCCCTGAGGGTGGCCGACTTCGTCAGCGAGGTGGCTCACGACTCTAGCCACACGTGCTGTCGAGGGCAGGTTCACCAGGTCTGCCCGCAGGCGTTCGTGGCTGTTCAGCCGTTCCACGGTCAGTTGGTAGATGACCGTCTCCAGACGATGGCGCTCCACGTAGCCCCGGAAGGCATGAGCGGGCAGAACTACTCCGGTACAGCGGCGCGCCGCCGTGACGGTGGCTGAGCGTGGGCGGCCGAGCAAGGCGCCCATTTCCCCAAGGACTTCGCCGGGTCCACGCAACATCAAAGTCAGTTTGTCTCCGCACTCATTGCTCTGCGCGACTTTCACCAGGCCGTCGAGCAATACGATCACGCAGTCGGGTGACTCGCCTTGGGCGAGGAGAACGGATTTGGATGGGTAGGTCCGTCGGCGTCCTCGGTCGATCAAGTCACGCCATACGTCAGTGGATACCAGAGAGCGGAAGTTCATCGTGTTGCCCTTCTGGTGAGTCATCCGACGACGGTCGCCAGACCGAAGGCGGCACAACCTGCGACCGCCAACATCAGCGACCACTGCACCCGGCGGTGCTTGTTCCAGGCGATCTCACTCATCACCACCACCTGCCGGGACAACGCCGGCAACGGGTCCTTGCTCCGAAGCGCCGCTTCCAGCACCGTCGGGTCTAAATGCCTGAGATGGCCGAAGTACAGGAAGTCGTCGTCGTTCTCCGGCCCCCGTCGTTCTTTGCGCAGGTTGGGCGAGATTGCCCAGGCCGCACAGCTGACTCCGGCCACCATGAGCAGTACGCCGATCCACAACAACAGCCGCGGCACAGTGGAGTCGAGATCACCAACGGCTCGCTTGGAAGTCGCCAGCAGCCCCAAGACAGCTAACGCCGTGGACTGCATCGTCAGGGCAAACGACGCCTTCGAATCAGCCTTGGCCGTCCAATCCGCAACAGCTGCCTGAATCCGCCACGCGGTCTCCGTCGGCTCAACTGCCATCAAGCCATCCCCCTAGCTGTCATCCAGGCGTTTCACTCGCCCCGGCCCTGGGGTGAAGTCTGGGCCCAACAACCAGGCGGAAAACCCACTTATGGCATTTTGGCCGAGAACGGACACACCTTTGCAGCTCTTCCATGAGCGCCCGGCGGCATCAGCCTTCAACGACGTCACACCCGCGATGTGACTCACCGCACGCCCGTACCGTCCAACGCTGGACCATTTCATTCCTGCCTCTCTACAAGGGTGGCGTTCGTCGTGATGCGCGGCGAACACACGTCACTTGATGAGAGGAGCAGCACATGTTGCCGTCATGGGAACCGCTGTGGCCCTACCGGGCTGTCCTGGCCGTGGACGCCCGGAACTTCAGTGCGCTGGACAGCAAGGGCATGCAACAGGTGAATGCCGATATCCCGCCGTTGCTGGCGCAGGCACTCAGCGCCAGCAACGTGAGTGCTCACTGGGAGCGGCGGATGTTCGGTCAGCACACCGGCGACGGTTACGTCGCCGGCATGGACCCGGAGGTCCTGCCCGCGCTGGTGGGCTGCTTCCCCGACGCGCTCCGGCACGCGCTCTCGCGCCGCCGTGCCGAGGCCCCTGCAGGTGTACCCCTGCAACTGCGGGTCAGTATCCACGTCGGCCCTCTGCCGCCCAGCGGGCTCGGCGTGCCGATGGTGCACACGCACCGGCTCCTGGACGACGACGCGCTGCGAGGCGTGCTGAACCGCGCGAATCCGGAGATCACCAACACCGCAGTGATCATTTCGCAGCGCGTGTACGAGGACGTCTTCGAGAGCGGCTGCGTCAACGGCGACGTCCTGCCGAACCAGTTCGTCCGGCACCTGGTGAAGGTGAAGAAGTTTCAGCAGCCAGCCTTTGTTCACATCCCCGGCTTCGACTGGGGGCTCGCGGATCCGGACATTTTCGAGCCGGTCGACACCACAGAATCGGCCGCAGAGCAGCCGAAGGCCCCCGCCTCCGGAGCATCGCTCCAGGCGGCTTCCCCGGCACCGGGCGCGGTGAACTTCAGCCACTACGGCACAGAGGGTGTCCAGGCCTACAACCACTTCGGCGCTGGAAGAGGGCAGTGATGATCGACCACGAGCAAGCCGGGCAGGACCGCATGGAGCCCACTGCACCATCGGAGCAGCTCACTGAGCCACACGAGCCGGCAGGCGCGCCTCTATCGCCAGAGAGCGGCGAGTCGAACGGCCAGCCGCATCCCGGCCCGGTGGACTTCCGTCACTACGGCAAGCACGGTATTCAGGCCTACAACCTGCACCTGAACGGCGATCAAGCCATCCCCATCCCCATCACCGAGAACGATGCGGCCTACAAGGCGAGCCAGGACAGCCGGTTTGTCCCGCCGCGCAACACAGGCCCGTGGGCGACCGCTTCCAAACTGCTGGACGACTACGGAATCGTCGTGCTCTGCGCAGCCCTGGGCGCTGGTCGGCGAACGGCTGCCGTACGCCTGCTGCGCACGGTGACCAACAGTCCGCCGGCCATCCTCGATCTCGACCCGGAATGGTCCAAGCCCTCGGTCCGCCCGCTGCCGAAAGAGGCAGCGACTGGATACATCCTCGATCTCTCCGACCTCCCGGAGCAGCCAGCCGAACGGCTAGGCGCTGACCTGACCAGCCATGGGGAGGAACTACGAAAGAAGAACTCCTTCCTCGTCATCCTGGCCACGCCCGCCGACTGGTACGGCCACTGGGCCGACCTCACGCTGCCCTACACCGTCCGGCTGGAGTCTCCCGATTCGAGGGACCTCGTCACGGCGGAACTCCGGGCGCGCCATCGTGGCGATCGTGTGGCCTGGTTGGACGGGAAGGAGTTTGCTGATATCTGGAAGGCCAACCCGTCCGCACGCGCCGCGTGGCGCCTGGCCGACCGTCTCATTCAGGCATCCGGCGCCGATCAGATCCAGGCAATCGTCGATGAGTTCGGCGACTGGCACACGGAAGTCGAGAACCTCCTCAGCAAGGATCGGGCGAGGGGGAGCGACTCGCAGCTGCTGTCCACCCGGGTCACGGTCTGGGCCGGTGCCCTGCTGGACGGAGGACAGCGCAGGTCCGTCATCAAGGCAGCCGACGACCTCCTGACCCGACTCGGCCTCGAACGCAAACCTGTCAACGTTCTGACCGACGCCACTACATCGAGCCGACTGGTCGCCGCGGAAATCACCCGCGACGGGGACCGGGCTTTCCACGACTCTAAGAAGGAAGGCCTGTCCGCTGCCATCCTGCGTCACCTGTGGGACGAGTTCCCCACCCAGCACGAACTTCTGCGCAGGTGGGCCATCGGCATCGCCGCAGACCGGGCCGTCCCGGAAGAGGACGCCCGGATGGTCACCACGGCACTGTTGAAGCTGGCGGTGCACCGCCACGACCGGACCATCCTCGACGGGTTGGCGAGTGACCTCAAAGGCCCTCGACGGATCCTGGCCGTGGAAACCCTGACCGAAGCAGCCGGGGATGCCGAGTTCGGCCGCTACGTCAGGGATCGCCTGCGCCAGTGGATGGATGCCAAGACCCCATCGAGCAACAAAGTTGAGCTCGTCATCGAGATCTGTGGCGGCACCTGGGGAATCCGTCAGCCAGCCCTCGCGCTGACACGGCTGGGCAAGGCGGCAGGCCACAAGGACTTCGGCTCAGCGACCGTTGTCCACGCCTTTAGGCAACTCGCCCTGGGACGACCGGAAGAAGTGCGAAATGCCGTCGACCAATGGCTCAGCGACGCTGAAAGCCGGCACGACGACGAGACCCTGCGCCGCCAGACTCTGGGAGCCTTCCTCGCCGTCGTCTCCAGCGACGAGGGAACAGACTTGATCTTGGATGACATACGCGACCCCGAGGTCCGGCTGCGCATCATCCACGCATGGCAGAAGCTGCTGTCCACCGACGACGCCGTGGAGGCGGTTGTCACGCAACTGTCGCGATGGCACGAGCGATTCCAAGGGGACCCCGACCGCCGGGAAGCCGTGGTGGACGTACTCGCCGACATCTTCACCCCACCAAGCCTCCGCCCCGGTCTCGATCGGCTCATGGTGACGGAAGAATCAGCCATCCTCCCGTTCTGGCGGGAGGTTCTGGTGCGGGCTGCCAACCGCTACCAGGCGTCCAAGGAGGCATCGACCCCTTGACGATCGATGGACCCGGCCCGTGGTGGAGCCGTCGGCGCAGTCGGATCCGGTCCCATTGGCCCACGCGTCTGCCCGGCATCCGCTTCAGTGCCCGCGGCACACTCACCTACCGGGCACACGCCAACATCAAGGCCGGCGGCACAGTTGCTGCCCGAGCCGCCGCACAACTTGCCCTGGACGAACTGGGCCGCGGCATCACCCAGCTTCACATGCCTGAACAGCTCAACACCGCACAGGAACGCCTCACGCTCGCCGTGGCTCGCTGGCACCCTGCTCAAGACACCCCTGGCCTCTGGCTGAAGGCACGCATCACCCTGATGCTCACCGAGCAAGACGCGGATCGGGCCCAGAGATACCAAGATGCCTTACGCGAAGTGACGCTACAGCTCGCGCAGGAGCACGAACGCCGAGAACGGTTCAGGCAGGCGGTCTTCGACAAGCCGGACGCCACGCGCATCTGGTGGCTCGACCGCCACCTGGACAATCTGGAATCCCTCGACTGGGACGTCTTCAAGGAGAAGATCCTCCCGCTGGTCGGCGCAGCTGAAGACATACAGTCCAAGGCCGAACGCATGGCCCAAACCCTCCTGTACGTCTGGGGGAAACTAGGCAACGACCCGGGGCAGCACGCTCGCTTCGTCACCACCGCCCGCACCGTCCTGGAGCAGATGGGATGGGCGGACGCTCCCTGGCTGGCATTGGGTGAGCCAGCCGCCGCCTCACCCGAAAACGGTGGTGACGATGGAGAGCCCGACCCAGTCGCTGAGACGGGCGCAATCCGATGACGCTGCCTGCCTTGCGCTGGCTGCTCGACCCGGCAACCAGCCTCTTGGCCCTGCGGTTACGCGCTCAAGAACCCCGCCGCATGTCCTACGATGCGGCCTGGCGGCTGGCACGAGTAACACGCCATCCTGACGAAATGGTGTACCGCCACCACGGACACGTCGCCGAAGACTCCTACGACGAACCCCGGTGAAGATGAGATGGAAGCAGCACACGCGGGAGCGGTTACCCGCAGGGTAATGCAGAAGGTCTCGTGCCGGATGTATCCGCCTCAAAGGACCGGGGGCACGTCCGGCTGCCGCTGCCGTGGCGTGCCGCCGTCCGGTAGAGATCCGAAACGGTATGATGCCCAACTCTGCTGTTGGCGACAATGGTCGGGTGATCAGCTGCAAAGAGATCGAAGAGATGGCAGCCACGCTTGGCGTCCATGTCTCCAATCTCCAACGGGACTAAAGCCGCGTTGCCGGTGGTCTCGTGGACGTACTGGGGACCACCCTCGTTGGCCTATTGAGCCAACGCCAAGCATGACAACCGGCTCCAGGGGGTGGTGTGGTCCAGTGGGCGGTATGGGCTCCCCAGAGCGACGTCTCACCAGAGGGTCAGCGGGAGGCCTTCGCGCTCGGCTGCGAGGATCTGTGCGTCGATAGCAGCGGCCGCTGATACGGGGGAGGCTTCGCTTTGAGGCTTGCTCGGAGCAGTGTCGGGCGGCGGGGTGGCGTCAGGTTTGGCTGCGCCGAGCTCGGCATGCGCTGGTGTTGTACGGGCGGGATTCTCCGCAAAATTTTGCGGATCTGCCGCCATTGCCGCTGGTTGCGGAGCGGTAGTGAGAGTGTGAGAGGGCCGTGGCGCTGTCGGCGGGGGGAGGATTTTGGTCGCCATGAGCTGCTGGGTGGCTTCCTTGAACTGGGTCTCGTCGGCCTGGCGGCCCGCGTTCTTCAAGATGGCTTTGGCGACCTGGCCGGTGATGGCGGCGGTCAGCCGGAGATTCTCGTCGGCGGAACGGTCGCGCAGCTGCTGGTAGAGGTCGGCTGCGGCATCGAGTCCGAAGCGGGTGGCGACCGGGAGCAGGGCTCGGGTGTGTGATGCCGTTGCAGGCCGGCCGAGGGCCTGAGCGAGGTGCCCAGCGAGCGGCCATTCCTCCATCATCTGGTAAGCCGCGCGTTCGCTGATCTCCCAGCGCTCCTCCACATAGGTGCCGAACGTGGCGTGGGTGCGGCGGTAGAGCCTGCGCTTGCAGATGGCCTGCAGGGCTTTGCCCGCGAGCCACGTCGCGGTGGCCAGGCTCTCGACTGCTCCCTCGCACACCGCCAGGTCGTGGATCTCTTCGTGGGAGAGGTCGCCGGTTGCCTCGACGTCGACGGGAGCGGGGATCATGTCGGAGGTGATGACCAGGTCGGCGGGCCGCTCGCTGGTGTGGAGGGTGGCGGGCTGCCGGTTACCGGAGTTGTTCCGCTCTTCGCGTCGGGCGCGGAGGGCTGCGGCGCGGTCGTGGTTGCTCATCGCTCCCCGCCTGCCTCGGGGAGGAGTCCACGCTTGATCATCTCGGTGGTCAGTTCGTCGTAGGCGGAGCCGCTGGCGGTAACAGGCCGGAGCATCGACTGGGCGTAGACCTGCCTATTGGGGATGGTGACGGTGAATACGTTCCACCCGTCCTCTTCGAGGTACTCGCGGTACTGGTTGGTGGCCTTGGCCCCGGCGCTGGTGCGGTTGAGGAGGACCCAAGTGGGGGGCGGGCTGCCGTCGGGGCGCAGCACGTCGACGTCGTCGATCAGGTCGCGCATGGGGAGGCGCTCGATGCGGTCGATGTCGGCGGTGGTGGGAGCAGCGTTGAGGATGGCGAGGTCGGCGACTCGCAGCACGGACTGCACGATCTTGCGGTGGTCCTCGGCATGGCCGCAGTCGACCACCCCGATCTGACCGGGCCGCATCAAGGCGGGAGCGTTCTTATGGAAAAGGGGGGAGGCCTGCTGCTGGATGGGAAAGGGAAAGCCGCTGGCCTGGACGTCCCACTCTGCGAGCTGACGGCTGTAGTCGGCCTCGAACGCGACAACGTCGTAGCCGCGTTCGTGGAGGGAGTGGGACTGCCATCCGACGCTCGTGGTCTTGCCACTGGTACGCGGACTGATGTGAGCGATGATCACGGTGATGCTCTCTCTGCTGGTGGTAGACGGTTGAGACACGAGCCCTGGACCGACAGAACGGGCGGGGGTAAAGCCGTAGCGGGACGCGGGACGACCTACGCGTGCTCGGGCGGTGGCCGGGCGGCGGGACGGCCTACGCCGGATTCCTCCCGGTGCCGTGGCCGCATGGTCGCTCCGACTTCATGGAGCAGCCGGTAGATCGTGGTGGGGGAGCAGCCTTCGTCGACGGCCAGAGCGGGCACGGCCGCACCCGCGCCGTAGCGGGCGCGCAGGGCGAGTGCTCGCTGCTGGCGGGCGTGCGCGGCGGTGCTGGTGCGCAGCAGGCGTGTGTCCTGCGCGGAGCGCATCGTGGTTCCGGCTTCGTCGAGCAGGCGCCGTACGGTCCGGGGGGATAGTCCGCTTTCGGCTGCCAGTTCGCCGATTGTCGCGTCCTGCTCGTAGCGGGTTCGCAGTCTCATCGCCTGGCGGCGCCGCTGTGCTGCCTGGCCCTTGTCGGCGCGGAGTCTGCGGGTCTCCTGCGCGGTGCGCATGGTGGTGTTGGCGGCGCGCAGCCGGTTGATGACGGTGCCGTGTGACAGTCCGGTGCTGTGTGTGAGCTCGTCGACGGTCGCACCGTTCTCGTAGTCGGTGCGCAGCAACGACAGCTGCTGCTGCCGTCCGGACTGGGGAGTGAAGGGTGCGGGCGGGGTGTTCATGCGGCGGACTCCCAATCGCTGAGTGCTTCGGCGTGTGCGGCGACCAGTTCGTCGTAGGAGCGCTGGTCGGCGGGGGTGACGAGGATGAGGCGGCCGTCGGTGGCAACCCGCCAGTCGGAGAGGCTGCGGCCGGTCGCGGGATCCAGGAGCCCGCCGTCCGGGGCCTGCCATCGGGCGGGGACTTCATCGCCGCGCGGAGAGGGAAGCAGGACCACGCGGCCGTCGTCGTGCACGATGAACCGGGCTGTGGTCCGATGCTGGCTACGTTGCTCCAGCCCCTGGAGGTACGCGGCGCGCTCGGTGGCGTGCAGCTGTTTGCGCCGCTCGGCCGTGCCGGTGGTCCCGAAGCTGTCCGCGACGTGGCCCCAGCCCTCGACGGCCACCGGTTCGGAAGGGGACTGGGCGGTCGTGCCGGGGTGGCCGATGCCTTCGATCACGCGGGGGCTGAGCGTCCAGGTCGCCTCGGTGCGGGTCACCAGGTGGTGGGATGCAAGTCGGTGCAGGGCCCGGTACACGGTGGCCCGTGAGACGGACGAGGAGCCGATGAGCTCCTGCACGGTCTGACCGGGACGTAGGTGCAGGGCGCCGATGACCATGAGGGCGGAGCTGCCGAGACCGTGGTGGGCGAACGCGTCGTGTCCCATCAGGCGGCTGATCAAGGCGGAGTCAATATCGGCTGTTACCGTCGTGCGGGTCTCAGGGGCAGGCCACTCCTCAAGTTCCCGGTCGGGGGGCACTGAGTGGTGTGGAAACGAGACAACGAACGGTCACCGGGCTCCTGGTGACCTGTGGTCAGGTACCAGAGGGAGCCTTCGCAGCCTTGGCCGACGCGCAGCCGGTGAAGCCACCCATGCGGCTTGAGGACCGATTCGTAGGCGTTGCGCAGAGCCTGCCGGGAGACCCCGGCCTCCTCGGCTGTCTGCCGCTCGCTGGCGGAGTGCTGACGGCCACCGGCCCTCTCCGCGAAGTTCAAGTGCGCCCGCAGCACCCGCAGGGCGGTGCGGCCGCGCTCGCCGCGCCAGGGTGTGGTCTCAATCCGGTCGCGGACCGCGGCAAGGTCTTCGAGGGCGTGTGGTCGGGCCTCCACTGCCACGGTCGTACCAACCGCTGCTGATGCGCTGGCCCAGACCCGGCTGACGTAGTCGTGGGCCCGGCCGTGCCCGGATCGCAGGCTGATGGTCCGGGCGTGATGGCCGCCCTCATGGTCGGGATGCATCAGCAGATGCGTCAGTTGGTCGAGGGTTCCGCCGGCGCGCGCCACATGACAGGCGATGGCCGCGGTGATGCGGTGCCCGTGCTCGGACTCGCCCTGCCGGTCCGCACGGGGCAGGACGGACTGCTTGTCGGAGCCGAGCCTGCTGTAACTGCCTGCCGCATAGCGCCCGGTCAGGTCACCCAGCAGAACAAGCTCAGCGGCAGCGCGGGGAAGATACTGCAGCCCGAGCAACGCGGCGTGATCGCCGCCGACTGCGATGGACGACAACTGTCTTAAGGAGGATGAACGCTCGCTGCGTTCACGAGTATGAGCTGTGCCGTGTGGCATTCTGGGGCTGTCCCGCCAAGGACGAGGACGTCACCCAGGCCCGCGAAAACCAGGGGTGATGTCCGGAACCGACCTCCGATCGGTGCCAACGAAGCCTCCAGGATTCCCGTCCTGGGGGCATTCGTACATCTGGCACCGCACGGAGGCAGACGTCCCCACCGCGGCACGACCGGTGCCGAACCGGAGTGCTGGCCAGAAGATCCACCCGCGATTCGCCCAGGTCAACCCGGTGCCAACGCAGAGCCGAATCAGAGGTTTTATCTCTGACTGGCTCTGAGCGGCCCGGGTCGAACCGGGGTCGAATCAGGGTGCTTATCTCTGACTGCCTCCGATCGCCTCCGTAACCCGTCCTAGCAGGTCACAGCCGTTCCAGCCTCCATAAGTGCAGGTCAGAAAAGTGCGGCGGAAGAACCCGGCGTACAGCCCGACTCGTCTGCCGCTGACACTGACATCGGAAGGCTGACCGGCGCTTCAAACCGCATCTCCGCTGGTCAGCCATATCCGTTGTTTTCGTGGCGAGTACTACGGGGCCCCGTCACCGCGCCAGGCGTGGGCTCGGTCTCGGGGGTGTTGAGGTCGCTCGTCGTATCGGGTGACCCGCCCCGGATCGCGGCAGGGCTCCCCCTCGAAATGGCGCATCTGCCCTGTGCCATACTCAGCGCGCTTTGCACGTTCCGGAGTCGGGGGACCATTGTTCAAGCTGGAGGTTGCCGTCGTCGGCACCGTACCCGCCGCCGTCGACGCCGCCCGTAACCGGACGGATACGCCGACAGAGCGCCCCCTTCCGGGAGAGCCGATCAGCTGCCCGGGCAGCGTCACATGAGCGGCATAGCCCTCACGACCCCATATCTGGACACCGACGCCGATCAGCTCTCCTTCACGCTCGGCCGTCCCGCTCGCGAGGCACTCGCCGTACGCGACCTGACGGTCGGTGGGCTCGATGTGCAGCTCAGACTCCTGGGCGCCTCCCACCAGGTCTTCGCAGGTCCGGTCCGGGAAACCGTGGCCTGCCTGCCTGGCTTCGAGGGAGGCCTCCCGGACGCGGCGGCGCAGGACTTCGACGACTGGAACTACCAATTCGGCGCCCGCGTGCAGCACTTCGCCGCAGTGGAGTTCAGCAAACAGGTCGCGCAGATCCGCAGCCGGTCGGACGAACACCCCCAGGCGCTGTACGGGATCTTTCCCGGCTCCCCGGAAGCAGTCACCGCGCTGACCGTCGAGCGGCAGAGCACGGGACTGAGCTGGCGCACCTGGCACACCTACCCGCAGAGCGGCCAGATCGTGGCGACGCACACCCGACTGGAGGCCCGATGAAGACTGCCCGACGCATCAGCCTGGTATTCCTCGCCACGGTTGCGCTCGCCGCCTGTTCCAGCGGTTCGGACGACGGCAACGACGTACCGTCCAGCTGGATCCGCTCGGAGTACGGCGGCAGCAGCGTGGGCTACGTCGATAGCAGCGACGCGACGTCCACAGTCGCGAAGGAGATCGACGGCCACACCTCGGCCAAGGACCTCACCAGCGACGGAGACATGGTCTTCCTCCGCTACCGGAACGACATCGTCGCGATCACCCCCTACCAGCGCGGCAGCAGGATCGAGATCGACGACTACCGCACTGGCTACAACCGCTGGAAGCCCCATGTCCGATCCGTGTGGCCGGATCCGGACAGCGACGCGTTCCGCGGCGGGGGCCCCGGCACCGGCAAGTGACCACCCGCAGTACACCCACCCGAACTCCTCGACGACATCCCCGAAAGGCAGCCCCGTGGCAGAGATCTTCGAGTCGGCAGGCGACGCCCTGCTCTACGGCCTGGTCGGCTTCGTCGTGATGGCGGTCGGCTTCATAGCACTCGACCTCACCACCCCCGGAAAGCTCGTCCATGTGGTGTGGACGGAGCGCAACCGCGGCGCCGCGGTCCTCCTCGCCGGCCAGACCATCGCCATCGGGTACGTCATCGATCAGTCCATCAGGGCCAGCGAATCCGAACAGGGCCTCGACTACGGCCTGTTCAGCACCTTGCTGTACGGCCTCTCCGGCGTCGTCCTGATGACCGTCATCTCCTGCATCGTCGGTCTGCTGACCCCCGGCCGCATGGGTGCCGCCGTGCTCGACGACCAGGGGGACCGCCCCCATCCTGCCGCCTGGGTCCAGGCAGCCATGTACATCGGCACGGCCTTCATGGTCGGTGCCGCCGTTTCCTGAACGACACCATGAGCACCAGCACCCCGGACCGCACCGCCCTAGCTGCCGCACGTCCGCCGGCGACCTACTCGCGGGGGGCGCGTTTCCTGCTGCTGCTCGCGGTGTTCATCTGCGCGGCCTGCGGCCTGGTCTACGAACTGGCGCTGACGGCGCTGGGCAGTTATCTCATCGGCAACTCCGTGATGCAGACCTCCGTGGTCATCTCCGTCATGGTCTTTGCCATGGGCATCGGTTCACTGGCCGCCAAGCCGCTGCAACGGCGCGCGGTCGGAGCCTTCGCCCTCGTGGAGACACTGCTCGCGCTCGTCGGCGGCCTGTCGGTGCTCACCCTGTACGTGTCGTTCGCCTGGCTGCAGGTCTACATGCCGTCCATGGTGGTGGTCACGTTCACCGTCGGCCTCCTCATCGGGGCCGAGATTCCCCTGCTGATGACGCTGCTTCAGCGGATCAGGCGACAGGAGGCCGGCAGTGCGGTCGCCGACATGTTCGCCGTGGACTACGTCGGGGCGCTGGTCGGCGGCCTGTGTTTCCCTCTGCTGCTTCTGCCTTCTTTCGGCCAGCTCAAGGGCGCGCTGGTGGTAGGTGCGGTCAATGCCGTGGCCGGTGTCGTCGTCGTCCTATGGATCTTCCGCCGCGAGACACGCCGTATCGTGCGGATCACGCTGCTGACGGGGATGGCCGCCGTCCTTGGCGTACTCGGGGCGGTGTACGTACTGGCCGACGACATCGAGGTCACCGCTCGGCAGCAGCTCTACCGCGACCCGATCATCCATGCCGAGACCACGCCGTACCAGGACATCGTCGTCACCCAGTCCACAGCTTTCACCGGGAAGCCCGACACGCGGCTGTTCCTCAACGGCGACCTGCAGTTCTCCTCCGTCGACGAGTACCGCTACCACGAGGCCCTCGCTCACCCCGCCCTGTCGGGAAAGCGCTCATCCGTGCTGATCCTGGGCGGCGGTGACGCGCTGGCCCTGCGGGAGGTCCTGCGCTACGACGACGTCGAAGAGGTGACGCTCGTCGACCTGGATCCGGCGATGACGCGGCTCGCCCGCACCTTCGAACCCCTGCTCGAACTCAACGACCACGCGCTCGGCGACCCGCGTGTCACCGTCGTCAACGCCGACGCGTTCAACTGGCTGCGGGGCGCCGCGCAACGCTATGACGCGGTCCTCATCGATTTTCCGGACCCGGACACCGCGGCGCTGGCCAAGCTCTACTCTGTCGAGTTCTACCACTTGCTGGGCCATGTGCTGAACCCCGGAAGCCGGGTCGTCGTGCAGGGCGGCTCTCCGTTCTTCGCCCCCAAATCGTATTGGTCCATCGCCACCACGATCGACGAGGCCGACTACACGACCACCGAGTACCAGGTGGATGTCCCCAGCTTCGGCAACTGGGGCTACATCCTGGCCACCCCGGGCGCCGACGGCCCACCGCCGCCACTGCGCCTGGCCGAGGACGCCCCGCCCTTGCGTTTCCTGGACGATGCCGTCCTTGAAGCCGCCACCGTCTTCCCCCTGGACCGCCGCCCCCAGGACGTACGCGCGAGCACCCTGATGGATCCCGCGGTGCTCGAGTACACCAGCCACGAGTGGCAGAACTACTGAGGGTCTTCAACCGTATCGGCACCGGAGGCCCTCCTGCGGCCGGCCCCTGGACGATCGTACGACGATCCCCTTGCGGCCGGCGGAACGGCGGGAGCGTCGAGCGGCCGGTACGGCCAGGTCCTGTCGCGCTGTACGTCGTGCGCGATGACGTCCCCAGTGACCACGACAGTGTCCCCCGCTCCGTCCGGCCGGTCGAGCCGTGGCACCCGCCGGTTCGCGCCGCAGGGCTGACCGGCGGCGCCCTGTCGGCCAAGGCCCGGTTCCGGCAGGGTGAGAGCGTCCGCGAAGCGATCAACGGGAGGGGACACGGCAATGGCGTACGAGGGCCGTACGTACCACGGAATCCGGGGAGTTGGCGGCGACGAGGACGAGTGGCAGGCCGCCTGCGTCCTGGTCGAGAAGCCCGAGGACGGCCCCACTCAACGCGCGAACGTCACCGTGCTGCCCGCCCGGCACCCTCCAGTCCACCACTCGCCGCATCCGAACTTGACAGAAACGGCCTGGCAACGCCGAGGCGTACCAATGCCCTTCACCGGATCGCCGACATGGCCTCCTGCGAACACAACGCGCATCCACAGGTGCTACGAACGCACAGCAACGGGTCCGGCGCCATCGCCGTGACAGCCCTCACCAAGCGGGCATACCCACGGGTGTTGGGGCGGTTGTTGCCGCATCTGTCCGGTGTTGAAGTTCTGGCGGGCACCGGGTGCCAGTGGCCGGTTCGTTGGTGAGCCATGCCGGGGCCCCCGGCGGGGGATACCGGGGGCCGCGAGCAGGGGAGGGTGTCAGAACGTCAGCGTCCAGCCGTTGAGGGTGCCAGTGGCGCCCTCAGAGATGTCCTCGACGCGGAGGTTCCACGTGCCGGCCGCCGGGGAAGTGCTGGCGTCGACGGTGTACGTCTTCTTGATGGTCCCACCAGCCTCCGACTCGGAATACCCCGCTGCCGCCCCCGCTGTCGCCCGAAGGGGCAAGCCTGGCCTGCCGGTTCGGCCACGGCCGCCGTCATCCGGCCCGGTCGGTGCTGCCGTGGCCGGCGTGGCTGGACGGCAACGGCGGGCGGCCGGAGGGCTACTGCCACCGCGTGATGCTGGACGCGGTCCGCTACGTGGTCGACAACGGCGTCAAGTGGGCCGACCTGCCTGCGGACTTCCCGCCGTATCGGCGGGTGCACGCCTTCGCCCGCCGCCGGCAGGTGACGGGGTCTGCTCGCCGAGCTCCACGACCGGCTGCGCGACAAGGTCCGCCAGAAGGAGGGCCGCGAGGTAGACCCGACGGCCGCGATCTTGGACTCGCAGTCGGGTGCGGGCCGCGGCGAACGTCCCGCGCGCAACGTCGGGCTGGGACGGACTTCGACTGCGGCCGCCCCGCCCGCTCGCCAGCTCCGTCAAGTCGGAGTGCTTACGGCAACCGGCACATGTAACTGCGTGGCGCGTGTTCGGGGGGCGGTGAGCGTCGCAGCGGGAGGGGTAGTACTGTGCGCTCGCACCAACACCCGATGTACGGATGTACGTGGAGGACAGATGAAGGTACCCACCCGAGCGTGGAAGCGCTCGGGCGCCCTGATAGCGGGCGTGGCCGTCGGGTTCGTCGGAGTGGGCCTGTGTGCCACTCCGGCGTCGGCCCACACACCCGTGTGGACGGTGACCTGTTCCGAGGTCACTGTCGATCTCACGGCATACAACAGCAACGTCACCAACACGGTGACCATCACCGTCGACGGCAAGGACGTGCTGCTGCCTGCCAAGGAGTTCGGGCGCGAGTTCCACGAGACGCTGAAGCTGCCCGAGCACAAGACCGAGGTTCCGGTTCGCCTTGTCGTGAAGGCGGGCGACGGGGAGAGGTTCTCGCGCGACGAGACCAAGACCTCGCCGGTCTGCGAAACCACGACGCCCTCGGAGCCGCCGAAGCCCTCGGAGCCGCCGAAGCCCTCGGAAACGCCCGAGCCCTCGGAGACGCCGGAGCCTTCGGACACCCCGAGCACCGAGCCGCCCAGCTCCGAGCCTCCCGCTCCGTCGACCAGCGCCCCAGCGCCGGGTGACCTCGCGGAAACCGGTGGATCCAGTGCCACCCCGGTGATCGCCGGTGCCGCGGTCGCCGCGGTGTTGGTCGGTGGCGGCATCCTGGTCGCGACCCGCAAGCGCCGCGCGGCCGCTCGCGGCTGACCTCGCCCAGCCATCACGTGCTCCGCGGCTGAGCAGGCCACAGGGCACGTGATGCAGCATGGGGAACCAACGCACCGCGGCCACCGCGGCGAGCGGCACAAAGGGGCGGCGCATGCGCCGCCCCTTTGTGTGTCCGCTCCGGGACGATCAGGGGGCGATCGCCATGTCGAAGATGTGGACGTTGGCGTTCGCGGGCAGGACCACGAATTCCACCGTCTTCGACGGGTCCAGCGGGACCGAGTTGGCGAAGACGCTGTACTTCACGGTGGCGTTGCCGTAGCCGTCGGGGCGGTTGCGGCCGTCGGTCGACTCGACCAGGGTGGCGCCGTGTGCGGTGACCGGGTCGAAGGACCAGTTGGGGAAGCCGAAGGTTCCCGTGGTGGTCGTGCCGTCGGTGTAGTACACGGTGGTGCTGCCCGTGGCGGCGCTCGTGACGCCCGAGCCGAGGAACACCAGCTTGCTGCCCTGGCCGCTGAGCGTGATGGCCTGTCCGGAGCTCGCCACGTTGTCCTTCGTGCCGGCCGGTACGTCCGGCCAGGTCAGGGTGGCGCCGAGGGCGTCGATGGCTGCTCCGGGGGTCAGGCCGACCGCGGCGAGCTTCTGTGCGGAGAAGCTGTTGCCCCCGCCGTCGTAGTTCCCGGCCGTCGTGGCGGACTCATCGGTGATCGCCACGTTGTTGTACGCGGCCGCGAGGTTCGCCTGCGGCGAGCCGCTGCGCTCCGAGCGGGTGCCGGTGGCCGTGCCCAGGCCGTCCCCGCCCGTGTACGTCGCGGTCGCCGTGAACGTACGGATCACGAAACCGCCCCGCTTCTCCGGGACTTGGATGCGGAAGGTCGTCGTGGCCGAGGCGCCCGTGGCCAGGGAGCCGCCCACGCTGTTGAGTGACGGCTGGACCGCCCACCCGGTGGGTCCGGCGAACGTGACCTTCAGCGAACGCAGGCGCTGCGGGCCCGCGTTCTTCACGGTGACGTCCACCGTCGAGACGGCCGGGCCGTCGAGGTCGATGGGGGAGATGGTCACGTCGGTCTTCGCCTCGGCGGCCGCCGGTGCGGCCGGTGCGGCGGTGGCCGCCTGGGCGGGGACCAGCAGGACCGCCGCCACGGCCAGGGCTCTGAGCGGGTTCATCAGTCGGACGGATCTCATGGTCTGCTCCTTCGACGGGGATACCTGGGTGGGATTCCGCTACGCGACAGGGGGCATGTCCGTGTCGCGCGAGTCCAGGCCCGTCCGCAGGTTGACCCAGGAGCCCCGGGTGAAGTCGGGTACGGCGACCGGACGGCCCTTGTCGGCCAGGGACATGACGCTCAGCGGAACGGGCGAGCACCAGACGGCCGAGTCGTACACGTCGATGTCGGGGACCAGTCCGGCCCGCATCAGCTGGATCGTGCGCCACTGGAGGACGTAGTCCATGCCGCCGTGACCGCCGTTGTTCGCGGCGTCGTCACCGATCTTCTTCCACAGCCAGTGGTCGAACTCCTTGCGGTACGTGTCGAAGTCGCGCCAGGCGTGCCCGCCGTGGTCCGGCTCCACGTAGATGCGTCCGCCGGTCGTCGAGGTGCCGGCGTAGTCCTCGAAGATGCCGCGGCTCCCGGCGAGGGTGTTGATCCGGCTGTACGGGCGGGGCGAGCTGACATCGTGCTCGGCCCGGATGGTCCTGCCGTTCGCCGTCTCGATGGCGCAGCTGACCAGGTCGCCGTTGATGTATGTCTCGTTCCAGGACGGGTGGGACTTGGGGACGAAGCGCTCCCGGTAGTCGGCGAGACCCTTCGGCGCGGTCGCGGTGGCCTTCAGTGTGGTCATCCGGTCGCCGCGGTTGATGTCCATGGCCGCCGCGATCGGGGCGAGGCCGTGCATGGCGTAGAAGGACGCGGTGGAGCGGGTGTGCCAGAGCCTGCGCCAGGAGTCGGTGTAGTACGTGTTGGAGAACAGCAGTGCGCGCAGGTCGTGCAGATAGCCGCCGTGGCCGTTGGTGATGTCGCCGAACAGGCCCTCGTGGGCCATCTTCAGCATGGCCAGCTCGTTGCGGCCGTAGTTGCAGTTCTCGGCGAGCATCAGGTTCTTGCGGGTGCGCTCGGAGGTGTCGACGAGGTCCCACAGCTCGTCCAGCTCGGTGGCGATGGGGAGTTCGACGATCACGTGCTTGCCGGCCAGGAGCGCGGCCTTGCCCTGCTGGTAGTGGAACTCCCAGGGCGTCGCGATATAGACGAGGTCGATGTCGTCGCGCTTGAGCATCTCCGTGTACGAGTCGGCGGAGCCGCCGAACTCCGCCGGGCGCGGCTTGCCCTGGGTCACCAGCTGGTCGGCGGTGCGCTTCACGCGGTCGGCGCGGATGTCGCACACCGCCGCCACGGTGCAGCCGGGGACGACGGACCAGCCCGTCGTCATTCCGGAGCCCCGGTTGCCGAGTCCGATCACACCGACGCGGACGGTCGCGTACGGCTCGAACGGCACATTGATCATGGACTTCTGGCCGGCTGCGCGGCGCGGCTCGGCGGATCCCGCCAGGGCGGAGGCGGCCGACGCCGGCGCGGCCGAGGCACTGGTGGCCGAGCCGATCCCGGCGGCGAGTGCCCCCGTGGCCAGCGTTCCTCCCAGGACCAAACGGCGTGAGACTGCGGGTATTTCAGACATGGCGACAATGCTCCTTGTCATGTGACCGGCATCACTGGCGGCAACGACTCTCGCCGGAATGTCAGCCTCATGTCAATAGGTGTTCGCAGTGGCCCTGTTGCGAACAAAACCAAGCATCCGGTGCGGACGGGGCGACGGACGGGGCGGGCGGGCCCCGTACCTCGGAAGACGGCAGCGAGAGTGCACCGAGAGGGGCCCCTCCCACGCTGGGCCGGTGCGGCCCCCCAGCAGGCCCCGGAGTCGGGTGCGTTCCCAGCACTTCCGCACGGCAGACACCTGCGCGCACCTCGTGCCGCGCCGGGGCGGCATACGCAGTCGGGACCATCGCACGGCCCGCTCTCCGCCCACCCGACTGCCCGACCACGGAGCACACACCCAGCAGGCGAAGTACGAGATCGACACCGGCAGCGGCGCGTTCACCAAGACGCGCTACGTCAACCAGAAGCGGTTCGCCAACAACTGGGTCTCGCTCGGCGTCTACAAGATGGCCGGTGTGCCCAGGGTCCGGCTCACCACCCAGACCGCGAACCCGGTCAGCGCCTTCGTCGGGCATGGCGGCTGCGACGATCCCGAGTGGATCAACAAGGTCGTCATCGGCCCGAACGGTGACGGCGACTTCCACAAGGACGACGAAGCCAGCCCCTTCTGCACCTGGTCGTGGCTGGGCGGCGACTGCCTCAGCCGTGAGTCCTTCCACCCCAAGTCGGACGGGACCACCGGGCACGCGGGCGTGATGCAGAACCGGCTCGGCCAGATCGGGTATCAATGGTCGTGACATGACCCCTGGCACCGACAGCGACAAGCGAACTGACGGACACCGAGATCGGCGGCACAGCTCCCAAGTACTGGGCCGTGCACCGGGATACGGATGCGATCCGGGTCGTCGCGCGCTTCGGGGGGGCGGGTCGCTCACCTGCCGGACGTTCACGCTGCCGCTCCCGCTGGGCCCCGCGACAGCCGTACGCACGAGTGACAGGACCGGCGGCTGCCCGGAGGTCACCGCGCACCTGTCGTAGCGCGCCGGGAACACCCCCGGGAGGCCGCGGCTCGCTCGGATCACCGTGGCTTGCTCGGATCACCGGCGTTCGCTCAGATCACCGGGGGGCGGCCCAGCATCGTCATGCGCCACACCGTGCGCCAGCGCATCGGGCTGCGTGGGCCGCACGGGGTCCGTACCCCCTCGGCGAAGCCGCCCGCCCACGCCCGCAGGCCCTTCGGCGAGCGGGTCCGGGCCACGGTGAGGAGGGTCCAGGTGCCCAGGTAGGCGGGGACCAGCGGCAGAGGCAGATTGCGGCGGGCCAGCCAGACACGGTTGCGGGCCGTCATCCGGTAGTAGACCGCGTGCCGGGCCGGGGAGGTCTTCGGGTGCTGGAGGAGCAGGTCGGGTTCGTAGAGGATCTTCCAGCCCGCATCCAGCGCCCGCCAGGACAGATCCGTCTCCTCGTGGGTGAAGAAGAACTCCGCGGGCCAGGTGCCGGTTTCCGCGAGCATCTTCATGGACAGGGCATGGCCGCCACCGAGGAACGCGGTGACCGGGCCGCGCCGCATCGGGTCGGTGGCGCGCAGGCGGGGTACGTGGCGGCGCTGGGTCTCGCCGTGCTCGTCCGCGATACGGAATCCGACGATGCCGAGCCGGGGGTCGGCGGCGTACAGCTCCTGGACCTTGCGGAACACGCCGCTGTCGACGAGCAGCCCGTCGTCGTCCAGCTCGATGACCACGTCCACGTCACCGAGCTCGGCCAGCCGGCTCAGGGCCACGTTGCGGCCGCCGGGGCAGCCCAGATTCTCGTCGAGCTCGATCGTGGTGACACCGCCCGCCAGATCGGACAGGCCGGGGAAGCGGCTGAAGTCCGGCAGGGGTGAGCCGTTGCCCACGACGACGAGCCGGGTGGGCCGGACGTCCTGCATGGCCACGGACGCGAGGAGTGCCTCGACCTGCTGCGGCCGGTCTCCCATGGTCACGATGGATACGCCGATGCGTGGTTCGGGCAAGGGTCGGCACTCCTGGGTTCGGCGGTTCGGCTGCGGTGCGCGTGATCGTAACGTCTCGGGGTTCACCTGTCCGTCGCCGCCCGGTCATCGGAAGGGTGTTCGGCGTTCAGGGCGGCGTACATGAGCATGTCCCGGCGCCGGTCGCCCACCTGCTGCCAGCCCCGCAGCAGGCCCTCGCGCCGGAACCCGGCCTCCACGGCGGTCCGTACCGACGCGGTGTTCCACGGTTCCACGAGGAGCTGCACGCGCGGGATGCGCAGGTCGTGCAGTGCCCAGGTGCTGACCGTACGGAGGGCCGCCCCGGCCACTCCCTGCCCGCGGACCGGGGCCACCAGCCAGTAGCCGACCGAGGCGCGGCCCTCGGACACGTCCCTCAGCCACAGGCCGATCGAACCGACCGGCCGCCGGTCGCGGGTGCGGGCGACGACGAAGGGGTATCCGGCGCCGGTGGCCGCCCGGTCCCACTGCCGGCGGACGAAGGCTTCGGCGGCCTTCTCCGAGTACGGGGACGGAATCGTGGTGATCAGCGGGATGTAGTCGTCCGCCGCGGCCTCCCGCACCAGCGGGAGGTCGCTCAGCTCCCAGGGGCGCAGGACGAAGTCGGGGCCCGCGGTCATGCTCGGAACGGTCAACGGCTGAACCATGTCCGTATCCTGCCGCGACGCGCCCCGCGCCCCGGCCCGGACGCGGGCGCGCCCCGGCTGATAGGCGACCGGCTCACCCGGCCGGGCTCCGTACCTCGCGCCGTCCGAGGAAGACCCAGGCAGCCAGGGCGCCGGCCAGGACGAGGGCGGAGTTCACCAGGACGGCGAGCGAGACACCGGACAGCACCGCGTCCGGTCCCGTGGCCCCTCCCATACGGGCGGTGGCGACGGCGCTCATGACCGGGATGCCCAGGGTGATGCCGACCTGCTGGGTCATGGTCGCCAGCCCGGTGGCGAGGCCCTGCTCGTCGTCGGGGAGGCCCGAGGTGGCGGTGACCATGAAGCCGACGATCATCAGCATGTTGCCGATACCGCCGATGAAGGTGGCGGCCAGCACGAGCTGAATCCAGCCGCCGGAGGTGCCGAGCGCCACCAGGGAGAGGGTGGCGGCGGCCTGGACGATGCCACCGAAGGCGATGGTGCGCCGGGTGCCGAAGCGGCCCACCGCACGGCCGCCGAGGGTGCCGCCGATCACCGTACCGAGGCCCAGGACGCCGAAGGCGAGGCCGGTGGCGAGCGGCGAGTATCCGAGGACCTCCTGGAGGTAGAGGGTGAGGAGGAAGACCAGTGAGGTCTCGGTGACGAAGGCGATCAGACCGGTGGCGTTGCCCCAGATGACGCTGCGGCGCTTCAGGATGTGTACGGGGACGAGGGGCGCCGCCGCCCGCTTCTCGATGAACCAGAAGCCGACGAGGAGCGCGGCGCCCGCGAGCAGGGCGGCGAGAGTGGTGGGTGTGGTCCAGCCGGACTCGCCCGCCTGTGTCAGTCCGTACACGAGGAGCAGGAGTCCGCCGGTGACGGTCGCGGCGCCGGGCACATCGAGCTTCGGGCGGACGGCGGGCCGTGAGTCGGTGATCACGGACGGGGCGAGGGCGACGACGAGCGCGGCGACCGGCACGTTGATGAAGAAGGCCCAGCGCCAGGAGAGCAGATCGGTGAGCAGCCCGCCGAGGATCGCTCCGGCGGTGAATCCGGCGGACATCAGGGCGCCGTTGAGCCCGAGGGCGCGTTCGCGCAGCCGGCCCTCCTTGAAGGCGGTGGTGAGTAGCGCGAGCCCGGCCGGGGTGACGGCCGCGGTGGCGAGGCCCTGCAGCACCCGTGCGGTGAGGAGGACTTCGGGCGAGGTGGCGAGGCCGCCCAGCGCGGAGGAGAGGCCGAGGACGACCATGCCGCCGATGAACAGGCGCTTGCGGCCGACGAGATCGGCGACGCGGCCGAAGAGGAGCGTGAATCCTGCGGCGGCGAGCGCGAAGGAGGTGGCGATCCACTGGAGGTGGGAGAGGGAGAAGCCGAGTCCTTCGCCGACGACCGGGAGCGCGACGTTCAGGATCGAGAAGTCCACGGCGATCATGAACTGGGCGCCGAGGAGAAGGGTGAGGACGAGCTTCTGCCGTCCCGTCATGCGAGGGTCGGTCGCTTGTGGGGCGGGGGGTGCGAGCGGTGCCGTGCTGGATGCGGACATGAGTGCCCTTTCCTGGGGCGGGACGTATTAATGGATCTGTGGTTCCATTAAGATGGCGTCACCGTAGCAGGAATCGATGAGTTAATGGAACAGGAGGCCCGTTATGGATGCTGAGGGTGGGGAGCCGGGAATGGTCCGGCCCGGTGGGCGTACGGCCCGGGTGCGGGACGCGGTCCTGCGGGCGGCGGGCGACGCCCTGGCCGAACACGGCTTCGGCGGGCTCGACCTCGCCGAGGTCGCGCGACGCGCGGAGGTCGGCAAGACGACCGTCTACCGGCGCTGGTCCACCCCGGCCGGTCTGGTCGCCGACCTGCTGGCGGACATGGCCGAACAGTCCGTGCCGCGTACGGACCTCGGATCGCTGGACAAGGACCTCACGGCCAACGCCCGCCTGGTCGTCCGGACGCTCACCGACCCCCGTCAGGGTCCCCTCTTCACGTCCGTGATCGCGGCGGCGACCTGCGACACCCGCACGGCGGAGGCGCTGCACCGCTTCTACGAGGTGCGCGTGAAGGAGTGGGCGGGCTGCGTGGAAGCGGCGGTCGAACGCGGCGAACTGCCCGCCGGTACGGACGCGTGCGAGGTGATCCGGGCCGTCTCGGCGCCGCTCTACTACCGGCTGCTGACCGGCGGGGGCGCACTCGACGAAATCGCCGCAGACCGGGCGGCCGAAGCCGCCGCGGCGGCGGCGAGGGCGGGTGTGTACGTGAGTTGAGGCCCGAAGCGGGCAGGGGTGGGCAGGGACGGGCTCCTGGAGCCGGGGCGATGCGGCGTGCGGTCAGCCGATCCGGGTGCCTGTACCGCTCACCCGGACGCGGCTGTCACCGGGGCGCAGCTCCACGGTGAGGGTGCCGGGGCGGCCCATGTCCTCGCCCTGGTGCAGGGTGAGGACCGCTGCCTCCGGGACGAGCGCCAGGTCGCGTGCGTACGCGCCGAAGGCCGCCGCGGCCGCGCCTGTCGCCGGGTCCTCGACCACCCCGCCGACCGGGAAGGGATCGCGCACATGGAAGACCGTCGGGCCCTCGCGCCACACCAGCTGGACCGTCGTCAGGTCGAGGCGGCGCATGAACGCCTCCAGGCGCGCGAAGTCGTACGCCAGGTCCGCGAGCCGCTCGCGGGTCGCGGCGGCCAGCACCAGGTGGCGGGCGCCCGCGTAGGAGATACGGGGCGGGAGAGCCGGGTCCAGATCGGCGGCCGGCCAGTCCAGCGCCGCCAGGGCCTCCGTCAGATCAGCCGGGGAGACCTCCGTGACCTGCGGCTCGACGCTGGTGAGCGTGGCGCGCAGCTGGTCGCCCTCGCGGGTGACGGTGACCGGGACCGTACCCGCCCGGGTCGAGAACACCAGGTCGCCGGGGCCGTCGCGTTCGGCGAGGGCGATCGCCGTCGCGACGGTGGCGTGACCGCAGAACGGCACCTCGGCCTTCGGGCTGAAGTAGCGGATCGTGTAGGCCCGGTCGGCCGTCTCGGTGAGGAAGGCCGACTCGCTGTAGCCGAGTTCGGCGGCCGCGGCGAGCATCGCCGCGTCGTCAAGGTCCGAGGCGTCCAGGACGACGCCCGCGGGATTGCCGCCTTCCGGGTCGGCCGAGAAAGCGGTGTACCGGAGCATGCCGGAAGCGGAGGAGGCGGAGGAGGCGGAGGAACCGGGGGTACCGGAAGGCTGACTCATGTCGCAGGTCAACCCCGGTCGTGCCGGGGGCATTCCCGGGGCTGAGCCGCGCTCCGTGGCGAGGTCCAGGGAGTGCGGCTCAGCCCCGGCCCACGTACGGCATCGTCGTCGCCAGAAGCGTCGCGAACTGCACATTCGCCTCCAGCGGCAGTTCCGCCATGTGCAGCACCGTCCGTGCCACGTCCGCCGCCGCCATCACCGGCTCCACCGCCAGTTCGCCGTTGGCCTGGAGGATGCCGGTCTGCATCCGCTCCGTCATCTCCGTGGCCGCGTTGCCGATGTCGATCTGCCCGCAGGCGATCCGGTACGGACGCCCGTCCAGGGAGAGCGACTTCGTCAGTCCGGTCATGGCGTGCTTCGTCGCCGTGTACGCGATCGAGTGCGGACGTGGCGCGTGCGCGGAGATCGAACCGTTGTTGATGATCCGGCCGCCCTGCGGGTCCTGCTCCTTCATCTGCCGGTACGCCGCCTGCGCGCACAGGAACGCGCCCGTCAGGTTGACGTCCACCACCGCGCGCCAGTCCTCGTACGCGATGTCCTCGACCGGAACCGAGCGCGGGCCGAACGTGCCCGCGTTGTTGAAGAGCAGGTCCAGCCGGCCGAACCGCTCCCGTACGGCGGCGAAGAGCGCGTTCACCTCGCCCGGATCGGTCACATCGGTGCGTACGCACAGCGCGTCCCCGGCCCCCGCCTCCCGTGCGGTCGTCTCCAGCGTCTCCAGTCGCCGCCCGGCCAGTGCCACCGACCAGCCCGCACCGGCGAGGGTCAGCGCCACGGCCTTTCCGATTCCTGACCCGGCACCCGTTACGACAGCGATTCTCTGCTCAGCGTTCATGGCCCGGCAGCGTACGTGAGGTGTGGGGGCGACCGGCACGCGGTGCTCATCGGGCCGCCATCCGAATGTTGTGCACGCGATAACGGGGGGTCGTCGCCCCGCACTCCAATTCCCCTGACAGCAGCCGTCAGGGGAGGGGCACATGACACCCGCACAGATCGTCGGAACGCCTGCACAGCAGGGCCACTCGACCGAACTCCGCGCCGCCGCCCAGCATCTCGGCGCCGGCCTGGAGCGCCGCCGGTTCCTCACCGTCACCGGTGCGGCAGCCGCGCTGGCCTTCGCCGTGAACCTGCCCACCGCGGGCACCGCGAGCGCCGCCGAGCTCGACGCCCGGAAGATCACCGAGGACCCCTTCACGCTCGGCGTCGGCTCGGGCGACCCCCTGCCCGACTCCGTCCTGCTCTGGACGAGACTCGCCCCGCGCCCCTACGAGCCGGGCAGCGGAATGCCCGAAGCCCGCGTCAGGGTCCGCTGGGAGATCGCCCGCGACGAGCGCTTCAGCCGCGTCGTGCGGCGCGGATCGACCACCGCCCACCCGGAGTTCGCCCACAGCGTCCATGTGGACGTCGGCGGGCTCCACGCCGACCGCGTCTTCTACTACCGCTTCCGCGCCGGCGACTGGATCAGTCCGGCCGGCCGGACCCGTACGGCCCCCGCCCCGGGCGCGGCCAACAGCTCGCTGAGCATCGCCGCCGTCTCCTGCCAGGCGTACCACGACGGCTACTTCACGGCGTACAAGCACCTCGCCGACGAGGACGTCGATGTGGTCTTCCACCTCGGCGACTACCTCTACGAGTACGCCGTGAACGCGACGGGCGGTGCCCGCGCCTACACCGACCGCACGCTCCCCGCCCATTACAACCGCGAGACGGTCAACCTGGAGGACTACCGGCTGCGGTACGCCCTCTACAAGTCCGACCCCGATCTGCGGGCGGCCCACGCCGCTCACCCGTTCGTCGTCACCTGGGACGACCACGAGACGGAGAACAACTACGCGGGCGGGACCCCCGAGAACGACGTACCGCCGGAGGAGTTCCTGCTCCGCAGGGCCGCCGCCTACCGCGCGTACTGGGAGAACCAGCCGCTGCGCACCCCGCAGCGGCCGACCGGCCCCGACATGCGGCTCTACCGCCGGCTGACCTTCGGCAGGCTCGCCCAGTTCGACATCCTCGACACTCGCCAGTACCGCAGCAACCAGGCGCTCGGCGACGGCTGGAAGGTGCCGGGCCCCGAATCCGAGGACCCCGCGCGCACCATGACGGGAGCGGAGCAGGAGCGCTGGCTGATCGATGGCTGGCGCGCCTCGCGGGCCCGGTGGAACGTCGTGCCGCAGCAGGTCGTCTTCGCCCAGCGGCGTGACGTCCCGACCGACGCCTTCAAGCTGTCCATGGACTCGTGGGACGGCTACCCGGCCTCCCGGCAGCGGCTCCTCAACGGCGCGGAGGCCGCCGGGGTCGACAACCTGATGGTGCTGACCGGCGATGTGCACGTCGGCTACGGCCTCGACCTGAAGAAGGACTTCAACGACCCGTCCTCCCGCACCATCGGTACGGAGATCGTCGCCACGTCCATCAGCAGCGGCAAGAACGGCGCCGAGCGGCCCGCGAACTGGAGCAATCTGACGCAGGCCAACCCGCACATGAAGTTCTACAACGGCCGCCGCGGCTACGCCCTCATCACGCTCGGTACGAAGGAGGCGCGCGCCGACTTCCGTACGGTGTCCGCCGTCACGACGCCCGGTGCGCCGGTGACGACGGCGGCCTCGTTCGTGACCGAGGCGGGCAACCCGGGGCTCACGCCCGCGTGACGTCGGGGCCGTAGGCCAAGCCCGCCCGGCAACCGTTTTGTCCTTCGCTCAAGCTGCGGACGGGCTTGAATCTCCTGGCCCGTCGGCCGAGTAGCGGACGCCGATGCGGTCACGTACCGCGTCGAGCGTCCGCATCACCGCGAGCGAGCCGTCCAGCGGTACGAGCGGGGACTCCGTCTCGCCCGCCCGTATCGCGCGCATCACCTCTGCGGCCTCGTACTGCAGTCCCGAAAGGCCCTGCGGACCCGGGCCCGAGTCGAACTCCTCGGGCTCCCGGCCCGGCCGGTGCAGTACGAACCGCTCCGGATAGAAGAAGCCGTGCGGGAAGTCGATCCGCCCGGCCGTCCCGGTGACCGACGCGGTCGTCGGGTGGTCGCCGACGAGCGAGCAGGCGAGCAGCGCGGTGGCACCCGAACCGGACCAGCCCAGCAGCATCCCGGTGTTCAGGTCGGCGCCCTCGGGGGAGAGCAGCGCGTCGGCCTGCACCCGGTCCGGCTCACCGAGCAGCAGGTGGGCGAAAGACACCGGGTAGACGCCGAGGTCCAGCAGGGCGCCGCCGCCCAGGGCCGGATCGAGCAGCCGGTGCCCGGCGTCGAACGCGCCCGCGAAACCGAAGTCCGCCTGGACGGTACGGATGTCGCCGATGGCACCGTCCCGCACGAGCTCCGTCATCCGCCGGATGACGGGGTTGCAGTACGTCCACATCGCTTCCATCAGGAACAGCCCGCGCTCCCGGGCCAGCGCCACGAGCTCCTCGGCCTGCCGGGTGTTGAGCGTGAACGCCTTCTCGCACAGCACATGCTTTCCGGCTTCGAGAGCGAGCCCGGCCGCCTCCCGGTGCGCGGAGTGCGGCGTGGCCACGTACACCACGTCGACCTCGTCGTCGGCGACGAGCTCCGCCCAGCTCCCGTACGCCCGTCCGATCCCGAACCGTTCGGCGAACGCCTTCGCGGAGGCGCCCGTACGGGAGGCCACCGCCACCACCCCGGCGTCCGGCATCCCGAGGAGATCCTCGGTGAACCGCGCGGCTATACCGCCCGTTGCCAGCACGCCCCATCGCACAGTTCTGCTCATGTCCGCCCCCATAAGTAAACGGTTCCGACCATCGTGTTGAGCTGAGAGCATAGATGCGGATTCAACGATGCGGAGATGAGAATGCCGGACAGCGGCGGAAGCCGGGCCCAGAAAGAGCACATACCCACGACAGGGGCCGGCGCCGAACCCGGCACCGCCCCGATCACGTCCACCCCCGCCGCCCGGCGGACCGGACTGCTGGTCACCCTGGTTCTCGGTGGACTGACCGCGCTGCCGCCCCTCTCCATGGACATGTACCTCCCGGCGCTGCCGGAGGTCACCGACGTCCTGCACGCCCCCGCCTCGACCGTCCAGCTCACGCTGACCGCCTGCCTGGCGGGCATGGCGCTCGGGCAGCTCGTCGTCGGACCGATGAGCGACCGGTGGGGCCGGCGCACACCGCTGCTCCTCGGCATGGTCGTCTACGTGATCGCCACCGCGATCTGCGCCTTCGCACCCACCGCCGAACTCCTCATCGGCTTCCGCCTCCTCCAGGGTCTGGCGGGCGCCGCCGGTATCGTGATCTCCCGGGCCGTGGTGCGTGACCTCTACGACGGCGTGGAGATGGCCAAGTTCTTCTCCACTCTGATGCTGATCTCCGGAGTCGCCCCGGTCATCGCCCCGGTGATCGGCGGACAGGTGCTCCGGTTCACCGACTGGCGGGGCATCTTCGTCGTGCTCACCGGCGTCGGCATTGTGCTCACCCTGGTCGTGTGGAGGTGGCTGCACGAGACACTGCCGCCGGAGCGACGCCATACCGGCGGCGTCGGCGAGGCGCTGCGCACCATGCGCGGTCTGCTCGCCGACCGGGTGTTCGCCGGCTACATGATCGCCGGCAGCCTCGCCTTCGCCGCGCTCTTCGCGTACGTGAGTGCCTCGCCGTTCGTCGTGCAGGAGATCTACGGCGCCTCGCCGCAGACCTTCAGCCTGCTCTTCGGCATCAACTCGATCGGCCTGATCACCGTCGGCCAGATCAACGGCAAGGTACTGGTGGGCCGGGTCAGCCTGGACAAGGCGCTCGGCTTCGGGCTCGGCATCATCTCGCTGGCCGCCGTCGCACTCCTGCTGATGACGTCCGGGGTCTTCGGCGACGTCGGTCTGGTGCCGGTGGCGGCCGGGCTCTTCGTGCTGATGTCGGCGATGGGCCTCGCTATGCCCAACACCAACGCCCAGGCCCTGATGCGTACGAAGCACGCGGCCGGTTCGGCCTCGGCGCTCCTCGGCACGTCGTCGTTCCTGATCGGGGCGATCGCCTCGCCGCTCGTCGGTATCGCGGGGGAGCGGACGGCCGTGCCGATGGCCGTGGTGCAGGTGGTCTGCGCGCTGGGGGCGGTGGCGTGCTTCCTGGCGCTGTGCAGGCCGTGGCAGCAGCAGGCCCGTACGGCGGACGGACTCTGACGCGGCGGCGGGCGGACACTGCTTGGCGCCCGCCCCGCCCCGGTCAGCCGCTGCGGGGGTATCCGATCAGATGGAGCCGGTCCCTCCGGTCCATCCAGCGGAACAGGCCGACGCCCGCCGTCTCCATCCCCGGCAGTCGCACATTCGGTGACAGCGGCGAGGTCGCCCCGGTCGTGAACTCCATCTCGACCGGTTCGCCGCCTCCCTCCAGGGCGTCCGTGGCATCGCGTACGTTCATCGCGCCGTAGGCCACACCCCGGTCCGTCACCGAGGCGAGCGTCACCGAGGTCGAGCCGTCCTCGTCCTCCAGACAGAACCCCTTCGCCGCCCCCAGATCGAAGGCGAGGTTCCCGGCAACCAGATAGCCGTCCGACGGCGATACGACCGCCTGCGGATACCGCCCCGGCTCGATCGCCGGCTTGTGGCACTCCACCGAGACCACCGGCTTCCCCGTCGCCGCTTCGTGCACCGCCCACAGCTCATGACTGGCGGCACGCTTCGCGCCCTTGGCCAGCTGCCACTTCGCCAGAATCCACCCCGGCGCCACGGACGTCGGCACCCCGCTCTTCCGGTCGGTGCCCTTGGGCGCCACGTTCCGGCTGAACCAGCCGCCCCGCACCCAGAACTCCCGTGACCCGCTCACCAGCAGCCCCTGTTCGGTCTGGCCGCGCACCTCCGTGAGCTGCTTGCAGGCCGGGCAGCCCTTCGGGTACTTCAGCGCGGCGGCGGCGACCCGGGACACCTCACCGGTGGCAGGGTCGATCACCGCACTGTTCGCGCGCCCGTCGCTGATCAGGATGTCGGGACCGGTGGCCGTGACCTTGGGCGCGCCGCTCCACGGCACCTCGACACGGCGGCGGGTGCCGTCGGCCGCGTCGTACACATCGAGGGAGACGAAGGTGTCCGTCGCGGAGAGGCCGTCGCCGATCTTCCCGTACGCCCAGGTCACGAAGTACTGCCGGTCAGCCGTGGCCACGGAGAGCAGCTTCGGGAAGTGCAGCGGGTCCGGCGGGCGCCAGGCCGTGCCGCTCCACGCCAGCTTCCCTGACCCCGCGTCGATGGTCCGCAGCCGGTAGCGGTTCCCGGAGGCCGTCACCAGGAAGGCCAGCCGGCCCGTCGAGCGGGAGAGCGCGTACTCGGGCGCCGCCCCGATGATCTCCCAGCCGTGCGACGTCGTGTACTCCGGGGGGACGGTGAGCTGCGTCGAAGGACCGGCGCTCTTCTTCGTCGGTTTCTTGGGTTTCTTGTCGCTCTCGTCGCTGCCGCCGTCACCCCCGCAGGTCGCCAGCAGGAGCAGCAGGGCCAGGACCAGCACCCCCCCGGCCAGAGCCAGGCGCACGATCCTCTGTCTCATGGTCCCCCCGATGAGCAATCCCCGAACCTCGCGGCGGTCAGCGTAGCAACAGCCTGCAGGGGAAAAGCAGTTCGGTTCCGTCGCCGTTCCGTCCCGGTTCCGTACCGACGGACGGACTGCGACCGGCCGGCTGCCTGCGCCTACAATTCGGCGGTGAACGCCTCCACCCCCACCGCGGAATCCCTGCGCACGGCCCTGGCCGCGCTGCTCGACGGGCTGCCGCCCAAGCAGGCCACCCAGGCCGTCGACCGGCTGATCGCCAGCTACCGGGGGACCACCCCCACGGACGCCCCGGTCCTGCGCAACCGGTCCGATGTCGTCGCGTACGCCGCGTACCGGATGCCCGCGACCTTCGAAGCGGTACGGTCCGCGCTCGCCGCGCTGCGCGAGGCCGCCCCGCACTGGGCGCCCGCCACACACACCGACGTCGGGGGCGGCACGGGTGCGGCGAGCTGGGCGGTCGCCGGAGCCTGGCAGGGGGCGGCGACCACGGTCCTGGACTGGGCCGAGCCCGCGCTCGTCCTGGGCCGTGAACTGGCCGCCGCATCGGACCTCCCCGGGCTGCGCGGCGCCCAGTGGCAGCAGGCCAGGATCGGCGCCGCACTGGAACTCGCGCCGACGGACCTGGTGACCGTCTCGTACGTACTCAAGGAGCTCACCCCGCAGGCCAGGGCCGAGCTGGTCGACGCCGCCGCGGGCGCCGCGCAGGCCGTGGTGATCGTCGAGCCCGGGACCCCCGACGGATACGAGCGCGTCATCGAGGCCCGCACCCGGCTGATCGCCGCCGGGTTCACCGTCGCGGCGCCCTGCCCGCACGACGACGCGTGCCCCATCGAACCGGGCACCGACTGGTGCCACTTCTCCGCCCGGGTCAGCCGCTCCTCGCTGCACCGGCAGGTGAAGGGCGGCTCCCTGAGCCACGAGGACGAGAAGTTCAGTTACGTCGTGGCGACCCGTTTCCCCGTGACGCCGGCCGCCTCCCGGGTCACCCGCAGGCCGCAGATCCGCAAGGGGCAGGTGCTTCTCGAACTCTGCACCCGCGACGAGGCCCTTCAGCGCTCCACGGTCACCAAGCGGCACGGCGAGCTGTACCGGGCGGCCAGGGACACCGCATGGGGTGACGCCTGGCCGCCCGACACCTCACAGGCGTAGCTCCTGGGTGCAGCACTTCACGCTGCCGCCGCCTTTCAGCAGCTCGCCCAGATCCATCGGCACCGGATCGAAGCCGCGGTCCCGCAGCGGGTCGAAGAGCCCCGTGGCGGCCTGCGGCAGCAGTACGTGGAGCCCGTCGCTGACCGCGTTGAGCCCGAGCGCCGCGGCGTCCGGCTCCTGGGCGATCAGCGCGTCCGGGAAGAGCCGGGCCAGCACGGACCGGCTGCCCGGCGAGAAGGCGCCCGGGTAGTACATGATCTCGTCGCCCGCCTCGTCGAGGACGCACAGGGCCGTGTCCAGGTGGTAGTAGCGCGGGTCCACCAGATCGAGCCCGATGACCGGGCGCCCGAAGAACTCCTGCGCCTCGTCGTGCGAGAGCGGACTGGAGCGGAACCCGCGGCCCGCCAGGAGGTACGAGGAGGTGACCGCGAAATCCCCCTCGCCCTCGTTGACGTGATCCGGCTCCCGGATCTCCGTGAAGCCGGATCCCCGGAACCAGTCCAGGTGGGCCGCCGCCTCCGCGTACCGCTCCTGGTAGGCGAACAGGGCGCCCAGCACGCGGCCGTCGATCACGGTGGCCCCGTTGGCGGCGAAGACCATGTCCGGCAGGTCGGACCGGGGCGTGAGAAGGTCGACGGTGTGCCCGAGCGTGCGGTAGCGGTCGCGCAGGTCCTCCCACTGGGTACGGGCCAGCTGCAGGTCGACCGGTTTCGAGGGGTCCATCCACGGGTTGATGGAGTACGTGACCCTGAAGTGGTCGGGGGCGCACATCAGATAGCGACGGGGGGTGGCGTCACGAGTCAATGCGGGCTCCTCTCGAACGGCAGCCTCGGCTGCGGAACGGTGGGACGCACGATCAGTGCGTGAGCTCATGGTGCGCCGTGCCGGGCCGATCCGCAGTGGACCGATCGGGTGGTTCGCGTGGGGGCCATCCGACGAACCGAGACGAGACGTATCGGCTGGCTTCGCGCTAGATTGGCGGACATGGCACCCACCAAGGCACCAGACTCCAGCCGCCGCAGCGACCGCTCCCGCCGCGCCATCCACGACGCCGCTCTCGCCCTGGTCGTGGAGGTCGGCTACGGGAAGACGACGATCGAGGGGATCGCCGCACGGGCCGGGGTCGGCAAGCAGACGATCTACCGCTGGTGGCCGTCGAAGGCGGCCGTGCTGCTGGAGGCGTTCACCGACCTCGGGGACCGGGCGGCCGAGGCTGCCGGGGAGGTGCACGGGCTGCCGGACACCGGGGATCTCGCGGCCGACCTCAAGCGCGTCCTGCGGGCCACCGTCGACGAGCTGAACGACCCGGCGATCGAGGCGCCGACCCGCGCGCTCACCGCCGAAGGGATCGTCGATCCGAAGCTGGGCGCCGAATTCACCGAAAAACTGCTCGACCCCCAGCTCCAGTTCTATGTCACACGGCTGCGCGCCGCCCAGGAGGCCGGACAGCTGCGCGCCGATATCGACCCCCGCATCGCCCTGGAGCTGCTGATCGCCCCTCTGACCCACCGCTGGCTGCTCCGGACCCTCCCGCTGACGCACGCGTACGCCGACGCGGTGGTCGACTACGCCCTCCGAGGCCTCTCGGCGGACGACTGAGTTATACCCGGTATGTCATGACATCGGGCGTGATCGTGCTCACCTCGGTGCGTCTCCCCCCGTACCTGCTTGAGAACTCTGGCCACCCGAGGCGCAGGATGGTGGGACGATGGAGAGGCAACGCTGAGGTGAGGGGATAGATGGGCGCCGATTCCGGCCGTTATCGCGGCACAGAGAACAGGATTTCCCAGTGGCTGCGGCGACGACCCAAACCGCAGCAGGCCGAAGCCGATGAGACGGCCCGCCTGGAGCTGCTGCTGGCCGTCGCCGACGCGGGCATGCCGATCTCGCCCGCCGCGCATCCGAACGGCTACCGATGTTCGTGCGAACGCGTCGGATGTCCCACCCCCGCGCGCCACCCCGTCTCGTTCGCCTGGCAGACGCAGTCGACGACCGACCGCGCGCAGATCGAGCGCTGGGCCGAAGGCCAGCCGCTGGCCAACTTCATCACCGCGACGGGCATGATCCACGACGTGCTGGACGTCCCGCTGACCGCCGGCGCGGGAGCCCTGGAACGGCTCATCGCCGCAGGTATCGACGTCGGCCCCGTGGCCCAGTCCGGCCAGGACCGGATGCTCTTCTTCACCGCCACCCGCGGCACGCCCGAGGACGAGGACGAGTGGTGGCCCTGCGAGCTGGACTGCCACCCCGAGACCATGGACGAGCACCCGGGGCTGCGCTGGCACTGCCGCGGCAGCTATGTCCTCCTGCCGCCCGCGCGGCTTCCCGGTGAGCTGAACGTGCACTGGCTCCGGGGGCCCGAGCACCCGCTGCCCGATCCGCTGACCCTGCTGGAGACGCTCACCGACGCGTGTGCTCAGTATGCGGATTCTGCGGAGCAGAGCGATCTGGACCACGATTCGGTGGCGTGGCCGCTGAGCCGCTGAGCCGCTGAGCCGCTGAGTGGCCGGCCGGCCGGCCGGGGTGGTGGTGACCGGGTGCGTCCGGTTGCCGCTTTGTCCTCGATCTCCCCCATTGCCTTAAGGGCATGGGGGACCCCCTCGACGGGCTTGAACTGCTACGAGCCCTGCGCGGCCGTCAGGCCCGGCAGGCGGTTCAGTACGCGTACCTTGCCTTCCGCGTCCGTGGCGCCCCCCTCGGGGACGTACACGAGCTGGCTGGAGACCCGCTCCTTGGTGAGGGAGCTCTTCACCTCGCCCGTCAGCAGCGCCTCCACGTCCGAGTTGAGCGCCGGCTTCAGGCCCTGAGCCGCCGTCTGCCGCTCGAAGTGCTTGCTGCTGAAGAAGACCAGCGCCCCGCCGTCCTCCGTCGTGAGACCGAGCGGCGCGAACGTCCCCGTGTCCAGGGGCTGGTCGATGTACTGGTACGAGAAACCGGCCACGCGCGTGTTCTTGCGCGTGTCCCGCCAGGCCGACGTGGCCGCCCCCGGAGCGAACACATCCGGCTCGCCGTCCTTGAGATACCCGGTGTACGAGGCGCTCAAGTCCGCAGGATCCACGGTCAGTTCGCCGGACTTGGGAGCCACCGGCTCCGCCCAGCCGTCGCCGTCCACCCGGAATCCGGGAAGCTGGGCGGGGGTGACGACCGCCAGATAGGCGGCCTTCCACAGCGCGTCGGGACCGGTCCGTACGAAGACCAGCAGCCAGCGGGTGTCCAGCTTCCCGGCGTCCTGGTCACGGTTGGAGTCGGTGTCCGCGACGAACCAGCGCGGCCAGCCGGCCTTCTTCGGGATGGTGAACGACGCATCGGTCAGCTCCAGCGGCTGGTGGGCCGTGTTGCCTTCCGGACTGTTCTTCTGCCGCGCCTTGAGGCCCGCCTGGTTGATCGCGCCGAGCGAACCGGTCACCCGGTCCGCGTCGAGCGCAGGATCGTACGCCTTGTCCGCCTTGTTGTAGGCGGTCGTGAAGTCCTCCAGGGCCTGTGCGGCCTCAGACTTCGTCGCTCCCGGCACGACTTCCAGCTCGCCGTGTACCGTCACGCAGCCGCTCGCCGTCACGCTCAGCACTGTCGCCGTCGCGAGCCCCGCCGCCAGTCGCCCCAGCCTTCTCATCCGTTGCTTTCTGCGCCTTCTGATCCGTCGCCCGCACTGACCGTCCGAACCCTACCGGGGCGAGGAACAGCGCGAGCGTGGGGATCAGATACAGCGCCCACACCGTGACCTGAAGAACGGTCGGGTCGGGCTGGAAATTGAACACGCCCTTCAGCAGCGTGCCGTACCAACTGTCCGGCGGAATCGTGGCGCTGACGTCGAACGCCTTGTTCTGCAGACCGGCCAGGAACTCCGCCTCCTGGAGGTCGTGAACGCCGTACGCCAGCACGCCCGCCGCCACGACGACCAGCATCCCGCCCGTCCAGGTGAAGAACTTCGCGAGGTTGATCCGCAGCGCCCCGCGGTAGAACAGCCAGCCCAGTGCGACGGCGGTGGCGATACCCAGCAGCACCCCGATCAGAGGCGACGAGGAACCCTCCCCGCTCGCCCGCACCGACGCCCACACGAACAGCGCGGTCTCCAGACCCTCACGGCCCACCGCCAGGAAGGCCGTGGCCACGAGCGCCCCGGTGCCCATCGCGAGCGCCGCGTCGAGCTTTCCGTGCAGCTCCGCCTTGAGGTGCCGCGCGGTGCGCCGCATCCAGAAGACCATCCACGTCACCAGGCCGACCGCGATGATCGACAGCGAACCGCCCAGCGCCTCCTGAGCCTTGAACGTCATCTCCTGCGAGCCGAACTCCAGCGCGGCACCGAAGGCCAGCGAGATCGCGCAGGCGATCCCGATGCCCGTCCACACCGGGCGCAGCGCGTCACGGCGTTCCGTCTTGACCAGATAGGCGACAAGGATGCAGACGACGAGGCTGGCCTCGAGCCCCTCGCGCAGGCCGATCAGATAGTTGCCGAACATGCCGGTCCTTCCGCAGTACAGATCGAGAGAGCGCGGATCAAGAGAGCGCGCTTCATGAGAACAGGGCCCGGCCCCACCAGTCGTCCTTGTCGCGGACGCCCGGCGGGACGGCGAACACGGCCGAACCCACGTGCTGGATGTACTCGTTGAGCGCGTCGTGCGCCGCCAGGCTGCGCTGCACCGGAATGAAGCCCTTGCGGACATCGCGCTGGTACGCCAGGAAGAACAGGCCCGCGTCGAGCCGGCCGAGACCGTCCGTACCGTCGGTGAAGGAGTAGCCCCGGCGCAGGATCGTCGCCCCGTCGTTGGTGTCCGGGTGTGCGAGACGCACATGCGCGCTCGGCAGCATCGCCTTCAGGAACGGCTCGTCGCGCTCCTTCGACTTCCCGACCGGGGCGCCCTCGCCCTTGTCCCGGCCGAAGATGTCCTCCTGCTCCTGGAGCCCGGTCCGGTCCCAGGTCTCGATGTGCATCCGGATACGCCGGGCGACGAGGTACGAACCACCCGTCATCCAGTCGGAGTTGTCGCTCCCGTCGACCCATACGTGCTTCTTCAGGGCCGCCGCGTCGGTACCGGAGATGTTCCGGGTGCCGTCCTTGAAGCCCATCATGTTGCGCGGGGTCTGGGCGTCGGGCGTGGTCGACGAGGTCTTGCCGAAGCCCAGCTGCGACCAGCGGATCGCCGTACGCCCCATGCCGATCCTGGCGAGGTTACGGATGGCGTGCACCGCGACCTGCGGGTCGTCCGCGCATGCCTGGATGCACAGATCGCCGCCGCTGCGGCTCGCGTCGAGGTTGTCACCGGGGAACTTCGGCAGCTCGACGAGCGCCTCGGGACGCTGGTCCTCCAGCCCGAACCGGCCCTTCGCGAAGAGGGCGGGGCCGAAACCGATGGTGAGGGTCAGACGGGAGGGCTTGAGGCCCAGCGCCTCGCCGGTGTCGTCCGGCGGAGCCTCGGGGAGACCCCCGTACGCCCCGTCGCCCACCGGGCGTCCGGCCGTCATCCGCTCGGCGGCCCGCGTCCACTCCTGGAGCAGGGCGACCAGTTCGGCCCGGTCCTTCGTCGTCACGTCGAAGGCGGCGAAGTGCAGCCGGTCCTGTACGGCGGTGGCGATCCCGGCCTGGTGCGCACCGTGGAACGGCACCGCGGCGCCGCTCAGCCCGACGGGTGCCGTGCCCCCGTCGGAGCGCACGGCAGCGACCGCGCCGCTCGCCGCCACGGCGCCGAGCGCCAGCCCGGAACCGCCCCAGCCGAGCAGGGAGCGGCGCGACGGGCCGTTGCGCTCCTCCGGGGAGGGCGAGTCCGTCGCTTCGGGTGCGTTTGTCGCTTCGGATGACTTCTGTGCGTCGTCGGACATGAGCGGCAGCCTCCTCGTCCGTATTACTTCGTTACCGCGGCGGCGAGCCGGGACAGCGGCTCGGCGAGCGCGTTGACCGCGTCCGAGAGCTCCTTGCGGTCCGCCTTGCCGACCTTGTCGTACGAGGTGAACTCGTAGGAGTTCTTGTCCTGGCGGTACTTGTCCAGCAGCGTGTCGAGCGCGGCGAACTGCTTGTCCAGGGAGGCGGTCAGCGCGGCGTCGTTCTTCGACGCGATCGGCTTCAGCAGCGCGTACGACTTCTCCGCACCCTCGACGTTCGCCTTGAAGTCGACGAGGTCGGTGTGGCTGTAGCGCTCCTCCTCACCGGTGACCTTGCCGGTGGCGACCTCGTCGAGGAGTTCCTTGGCGCCGTTGGCCATCGAGGTCGGGGTGATCTCCGCCTTGCCGACCCGGTTCTGCCAGTCGACGAGGTCCTTGTAGAGGACGGGGGCGAGGGCCTTCTCCTCGGCGCCCAGCTTCTTGTCCTCCCACAGTGCCTTCTCCAGGCGGTGCCAGCCGGTCCACTTCTGACCCTCTTCCAGGCCGTCCGCGCGGACGTCGACCTTCGGGTCGATATCGCCGAAGGACTCGGCGACCGGCTCCGTGCGCTCCCAGCCGATACGGGAGTCGGCGTAGGCCTTCTTCGCGGCCTCGATGTCACCTGCGGCGACGGCGTCGGTGAAGACCTTCACCTTGGGCAGCGTCTCGTCGGCCTGCGCCTGCACATAGGTGCGGTACTCGGCGACGGCCTTGTCCATCTCGGGGCTGCGCTTGGCCGCCGAGCCACCGGTGACCTCGATCTTCTGCCGGATGCCGTGCCCCTTCATGCCGGGCTTGCAGGCGATCTCGTACGAACCGGCCTTGACCTCGGCGGTGATCTTCGCCTTGGTGCCGGGGCCGATGTTCTCGCGCTCGGTGACGATGCGGTCGTCCGGGAAGAGGACGTAGACCTCGGTGACCTTCGATCCCTTGTTCTCGACGGCCAGTTCGACATGGCCGGCGGGGATCTTCGTCTTCGAGACCTCGCAGGAGTCGTCCTTGGCGACGACCTGGACCGCGCCGTCGCCCTTGCCGTCGCTCTTCTCGGCGCAGCCGGTGACGGCGGTCAGGGCGGCCACGGTCGCGGCAGCGGTGACGACGGAGAAACGAACGGCTCGCATGCGGGCTCCACAGAAGAGGTTGAAGAGATACGGGGAACAGTCGGGCAAAGCCGGGTGAGGCGGACCTAACTTAACCGAGCCTTACCTGACCGGTACCCCCTCGTGCGGTGATTCACCTCTCACCTCCGAGGCAGGAGAACGGCCTGGTCACAGTCGACCCATCAGCGACCCAGAGTCCGGTCAAGCAATGGTCAAGAGGTCCTTGTCGATACGACGAGAGGCACCCCGGCCCGCGGGTGCTGGAAGACGTCCCCCGGCGGGCGGCTCCTCCACGGGCGGCTCCATGACCGGCGGTTCGACCACCGGGGGTACGACGACCGGTGGCACCGGCGGCACGGTCGGCGGCTCGGGTGCCCTGGCCTCCACCGGCTCCGACGTCCCGGCCGGTGCGCTGTTCGCCGGTGCCGGTGTCGTCGTGGCCGCCGGTGCGGGCCTGTTGCGTCGAGGGAGTCCGTACGGTGCTTGAATGCGCACGTGAACGACTTCGGCGTACCCGACGGCATCGACGTACTGCGTGTGTTCTGCGGCCCGGACGGCCGGCACGGGAACGCGCTCGGGGTCGTACGCGAAGGCGCGGCGTACCCCGACGAGGCGTCCCGGCAGGCGCTGGCGCGCACACTCGGCTTCAGCGAGACCGTGTTCGTCGACGATCCGGAGCGGGGGCGCGTCGACATCTATACCCCGGGGCTGCGGCTGCCGTTCGCCGGGCATCCGCTCGTCGGCGCGGCCTGGCTGCTCGATCTGGAGATTCTGGAGCTGCCGGTGGGAGACGTGTTCGCCCGCCAGGACGGCGAGTTCACCTGGATCACCGCCCGTCCCGAATGGGCACCGCCGAGGACGCTGGAGCGCTACGCGTCGGCCGCCGAGGTCGAGGCGCTGACGGGACCGCCGCCCGGCGAGGGGTGGCTCTACGTATGGGCCTGGGAGGACGAGGCCGCGGGCCGGGTCAGGGCCCGCGCCTTCCCCCGGCGGGACGACAGCATCGTGGAGGACGAGGCGACCGGCGCGGCGGCGCTGCTGCTCAGCGCGGCGCTCGGCCGCGCCCTGAACATCAGACAAGGACGCGGCTCCCAGATCCTTACAGCGCCCGCGCCGGACGGCACGGTGGAGGTAGGGGGCCGCGTCCTTCTGGTGAATCCGAGTCCGGCCGGCGTGTGAGGCCGGCCGTGTGCGTTACGCGCTGAGCGGGAAGACCTCGCCCAGCTCCCGGAAGACGGCGGTGTTCAGCGCGAACGCGCGCTTGCACTCGTCGATGATGCGCTGCTTCTCCAGATCGTCCGCGTTCACCGCGTCCAGCAGCTCGCGGTAACCCCGCTTGAACGCGGCCGGGTTGGCGATCTCCTCGAAGACGTAGAACCGCACCCCGTCACCCTTGCGCGCGAACCCCCAGGTCTTCTCCGCCTTGTCGCGGATGATCTGGCCGCCCGAGAGGTCCCCGAGGTAGCGCGTGTAGTGGTGCGCGATGTATCCGGCGGGCCACGTGCGGGCGCACTCGGCGACCCGCTCCGCGTACGCGGCTGTGGTGGGCAGCGGCTGCAGGCCCTCGCGCCAGCCGGGCCCGCGCAGATGCGCCAGGTCGCGCTCCAGCTCGGTGCTGCGCATCAGCTCGGACTGTATGAAGGGCCCGGCGACCGGGTCGTTCCGCAGGGTCTTCGCGCCGTCCTCCAGCGCCCGGTACACGAACCACAGCTGCTCGGTGTAGCGCGTGTACGCGTCCACCCCCAGGCGTCCGCCGAGCAGATCGCCCATGAACGTCGAGGTCTCCGCCTCGGTGTGCTGCTCGTGCGACGCAGTGCGGATGAGCGTGGAGAAGGGGGTGGCGGTGCCGGGTGCGTCCAAGGCGGGCCTCCGAAGACCAGGGGACGGGAAGTCCAGAAAAGGAAGTCCAGAAAGAGACGGACATATCGGAAGCGTCGCGGCCGGGGGCAGCGGCGCCTGCCATACGCCGATCTTCCTACTTAGGCTTACCTAAGTCAACTCGTTCCCGACTGTCTGTCGGTAAAAACGATACGCCCGGACGCACCGGCGCGGAGGGTTACGGAAGAGTAAGAATCTCCGCCCCCGTCTCCGTCACCACCAGCGTGTGCTCGAACTGTGCGGTCCGCCTGCCGTCCTTCGTCACCACGGTCCAGCCGTCGTCCCACATGTCGTGCTCATGGGTGCCGAGCGTCAGCATCGGCTCGATCGTGAACGTCATCCCGGGCTGCATCACCGTGGTGGCATGCGGGCTGTCGTAATGGGGAACGATGAGACCGGAGTGGAACGAGGAATTGATGCCGTGCCCGGTGAAGTCCCGCACCACCCCGTAACCGAAGCGCTTCGCGTACGACTCGATGACCCGGCCGATCACATTGATCTGGCGCCCCGGGCGGACCGCCTTGATGGCCCGGCTCAGCGACTCCCGGGTGCGCTCGACGAGCAGACGTGACTCCTCGTCGACGTCGCCGCAGAGGTACGTGGCGTTGTTGTCGCCGTGCACGCCGTTGATGTACGCCGTGACGTCGAGGTTCACGATGTCGCCGTCCCGCAGCACGGTGGAGTCCGGGATGCCGTGACAGATGACCTCGTTGAGCGAGGAGCAGAGCGACTTCGGGAAACCGCGGTAACCGAGCGTCGACGGGTACGCGCCGTGATCGACCATGAAGTCGTGGGCGACCCGGTCGAGCTCGTCGGTGGTGACACCCGGAGCGATGTGCTTCGCGGCCTCCTCCATCGCCTGTGCGGCGATACGGCCCGCGATCCGCATCCGTTCGACGGTCTCGGCGTCCTGGATCTCGGGGCCGGTGTAGGGCGCCGGAGCCGGTTTGCCCACATACTCGGGGCGCCGGATGTTTCCGGGGACGGAACGAATGGGAGTGATCTCCCCTGGTACGAGCAGCGACTGGCCAGACATGCCAGCGAGTCTAACCAGCGGGCTCGGGGCAGCATGATCGTAAGGAAAGGAAGCGACGATGGCCCTGTTCAAGAAGCGCACCGTCGGCAAGCCGGGCGAGTGGTACTACTGCCTGGAGCACAAGAAGGTCGAGGAAGGCCCCGAGTGCCCGGCGAAGGACCGTTTCGGTCCCTACGCGACGCCGGAGGAGGCCCGCCACGCCATGGACACCGCTCAGGAGCGGAACCTGGAGTGGGAGACCGACCCGAAGTGGCACGACAAGTCGGCCCCCGAAGAGCCTTCCAGCGACTGACGGGACCGCACCACCCTCCGGCCCCCTCCTCAGACGCCGGAGGGGTTCGCGTGCTGCGCCCGCCGCAACGCCGCGTCCTCGTCCGTCTCGGAGTCGTACGACAGAAGCTTCGGCAACGCCGCCGCCAGCAGAGCAACCGATGCCACGCACGCCACACCACCGCTCCAGATCGCCGGCCGCGTCCCCGTCCAGCCCGCCATCGCACCGGCCCTGACCTGCCCCAGCTGCGGGCCGACGCTGTACGACAGCACCTCGATGCCCGCGAGCCGGCCCCGCAGCTCCTCCGGAATGGTCTGGTTCCAGATCGTTGACCGGCCCAGACCGCTCAGCATGTCGCCCGCGCCCGCCACCGCCAGGCACACCAGCACCAGCCACACCTCGCCGAACCAGCCTGCCGCCGCGATCGCCAGACCCCAGACGGCCGCGCCGAACACCACGAACAGCCCGTGCCGCCGCACCCGCGAGGTCCAGCCGCTGGTCAGACCCAGCACCAGGGAGCCGACCGACCCCGCCGCGTACATCAGGCCGAGCGACCACTCCGCGTCCAGTTCGTCCGCCAGGAACGGGAAGATCGCGTTCGGGAAGGCGAAGAGCATCGCCGCCAGATCGATCGCGTACGTCCCCAGGAGGACCGGCCTGCTCCACGCGTACCGCGCGCCCTCCGCGATCCCGCGCAGCGACGGCTTCGGCGCGTCATGGGCGGGAGGCGCGGGGGCGAGCCGCAGACAGAGCAGGACGGAGACGGCGAAGGTGAGCACCGTGACCGCGTACGCCGTGGCGTGCCCGGCATAGGCCACCACCAGCCCCGCCAGCGCCGGACCGGCGATCGCGCCGATCTGCCAGCGCAGGGAGTTCAGCGCCGCCGCTGCGGTCTGCTGGTCGTGCGGCACGATCCGGGCGAGCAGCGAGTCCAGCGCGGGCCGCTGGAGCCCTGCCAGTGCGGCGACCCCGGCGGCGACCACATACAGCGGCCAGAGCGCCGGCTCGGGCATCAGCGCGTTCACCAGCAGGATCACGGCGAGCAGCCCGAGCCCCGCCTCCGTGCCCAAGATGACCTTGCGGCGGTCCGCCGCATCGGCCAGCGCCCCGCCGTACAGCCCGAACACGATCAGCGGCACCAGCTCCACGGCGCCCATCGCGCCGACCGCCAGGGGTGATCCGGTGAGGTGCTTGATCTGCAGCGGCAGCGCGATCAGGGCCATGAAGCTGCCGAAGTACGTGATAAGCCCCTGGCTCCACAACAGCCTGAAGTCGGCCGAGGAACGCCAGGGCGAAAGATCGGGAAGAAGCGCGGAGAGCTTGGCTGTCAGGAAGGTCGGGGACGTCACGAGGGGCCATGGTCCGGCGACCCGTGTGCCCTCTGCAACCGGATTTAGACCGACCGGCAAATGGGGGGCGGCGTCGCGGGGCTGGGCACGCACTCCCCCAAGCTCTCAACTTCGTTCGAGCAGGGGAGACCCCATCGAGCAGGGGGACCCCCTCCTGTGTTGTCGTCAATCACCATGTTCCCCGAGCTCTCGGCTCCGCTCGAGCAGGCGAGGCCCCATTCGCCATGCCTCAATCCGCCGCCTTGCAGCTGCACGCACCCAGCCCCGCTCCTTCTTCCACCCCCCATGTGCCGGTCGGTCTCACCAGCGGGCGGGCGGCGGCGCCGTCAGCTGGTCGGCCAGCCGGGAGAGCAGGTCGCGAAACGAGCGGCGGCCGCGCGGCGCGGGCCTGCTGTTCTCCCCGGCCGCCGCGCTCACCAGATGCTGCACGGTATCGAGGTCCACATCGTCCTCGCCGGTGACCGAGAGCGCCTCATGGGCCAGCCCCCGCACCTCCGGGTCACCGCCGTCCAGCGCCAGTACGGTTGCCCCGGCCCGCCGCGCGTCGTGCACCCGCTCCAACAGCCCGCCGTCCGGCCGCTCCGGGGCCACCACGAGCAGCGTCTCGCCCCGCCGCGCCGCCTCGATCCGGCCCAGACCGACGGCCAGATGCACCGGGTCACCCGCCTCCACCCGGTGCCGCACCAGGGTCGGCCGCAGCTCCGGCAGCCCGGACCAGGTGGACTCGTCGACCAGATGCGCGGCCAGATGCCACGGCTCGTACACCTCGGTCCCCACGAGCAGCAGCCCGCCGCCGTGCGGGACCACGGACGAGCGGAGCGTCCCGGCGAAACGTCGGGTCGCCGCGGGCCACTCGGTCCCGGCGAGCACTTCACGCAGCAGCGCGACACGTACGGCATCCATGGTCCGGCATGATGCCCCAAGGCCCGCCGTAGCGCCCGGCGTTGGCGACGGACCCACCCGAACGGGAGCCACCGGCGAGCCCGCCGTTCCGGCCGGCGCCGCCGCGTTCCACGCCCTGCCTGGCAGTAGTGTCGGGGCCATGACTACCCATGACAGCGGCAGCGCGCCCAAGCCCCCCGCCAAGGACCCCTGGGACCTTCCCGACGTCTCCGGACTGACCGTCGGCGTGCTCGGCGGGACCGGCCCGCAGGGCCGCGGCCTCGCCTACCGCCTCGCCCGCGCAGGCCAGAAGGTGATCATCGGCTCCCGGGACGCCGGACGGGCCGGCACGGCCGCCGCCGAACTCGGCCTCGGCGTCGAAGGCGCCGACAACGCGGACTGCGCACGGCGCAGCGACATCGTGATCGTCGCCGTGCCGTGGGACGGCCACGCCAAGACCCTGGAGTCCCTGCGCGAGGAGCTCACCGGGAAGCTCGTCATCGACTGCGTCAACCCGCTCGGCTTCGACAAGAAGGGCGCCTACGCCCTCAAGCCCGAGGAGGGCAGCGCCGCCGAGCAGGCCGCCGCCCTGCTGCCGGACTCCCGGGTCACCGCGGCCTTCCACCACCTCTCGGCGGTGCTGCTCCAGGACGCGACGATCGAGGAGATCGACACGGATGTGATGGTCCTGGGCGAGGCCCGCGCCGACACCGACCTCGTGCAGGCACTCGCAGGCCGCATCCCCGGCATGCGCGGCATCTTCGCGGGCCGGCTGCGCAACGCGCACCAGGTCGAGTCGCTGGTCGCCAACCTGATCTCGGTCAACCGTCGCTACAAGGCCCACGCGGGGCTGCGCACCACCGACGTATGACGGGGCTCCGGGGCCGGCCGCCGCCGGGCGGCCCCGGACCGGACACCGAGCGGAATCGGGCATGAGGGACACTGGACGGGATCGCGCACCATCCCCGGACAGGAGCCCCCCATGCCCCGCCTCGCCCTCTACGCCCTCGTCGTCTGCGTACTCGCCGTCGCCGCAGCGGTGGTCTCCTTCGTCCAGGGCACCTGGCTCGGGATCATCTGGGTGCTGTTGGCCGGGCTCTCCTCCAACATGGCGTGGTTCTACCTGCGCCAGTACCGCGCGACGGCCGCGGCCCGGGACGCCGGCCAGAGGCCCTAACTGTTCACTGAGCAGATCGGGTTCTGCTCCTGCCAGAACCGGTAGGACTCCTGCCCGCAGTACGACTCGATCTCGCTGACCCAGAGCCCGTTCAGGAGCCCGTCGACCGCCTCGAAGAACGCGATGTTCACCTCGGGAATCCACAGGATGCCGAAGACCGCGATCAGCCCGAACGGCGCGAACGGCTCGACCTGGCGGCGGATCTTGTACGAGAGCCAGGGCTCGATCACCCCGTAGCCGTCAAGACCCGGGATCGGCACGAAGTTCAGGATCGCGGCCGTGACCTGGAGCAGCGCCAGGAACGCCAGCGCGTTCCGGAAGGCGGTCGGCACCCCGTCCAGGGCGTCCAGCCAGAACGGCGCCGTACAGACGACCGCGAACAGCATGTTGGTCAGCGGCCCGGCCGCGGAGATCAGACTGTGCCGCCAGCGGCCGGAGATCCGGCCCCGCTCGATGAAGACCGCACCACCCGGCAGCCCGATCCCACCCATGATCACGAAGAGCACGGGCAGCACGATGCTCAGCAGGGCGTGCGTGTACTTCAGGGGGTTGAGCGTCAGATAGCCCTTCGCCCCGATGGAGATGTCCCCGCTGTGCAGCGCGGTACGGGCGTGGGCGTACTCGTGCAGACAGAGCGAGACGATCCAGGCCGCCGTGACGAACAGGAAGACCGCGAAGCCGGTCTGTCCGGCGAAGTCCGTCCACACCGCCCAGCCCGAGACCGCCATGACGGCGACGATCGCGAGGAAGATCGGGCTGATCCTCCGGTCGCTGCGAGTGGCTGCGGTGGTCATCGGTTGAACTCCTGGTGGCTGGACGGAATGCGGCGAGCCCCGACAGTACGGCGCGATACGCCGAGAACGTCTCGCGCAGGGACGTTGGTTCCGCGAAGGCGGTAGGGAGGCGGCCGGTGCGCGGCGCCTCCGGAAGGACACGTGGACGCGTACATCATGGGTGCGGTGTGGCGACGGGCTGTGTTCACGGACAATGGGCGGGTGCGCTACTGCATCCTCGGAACCACCCGGGCCCTTCGCCCCGACGGCACGGCCGTCGCCCTCGGCGGGGCGCGGCTGCGTACCCTGCTGACCGTTCTGGCCCTGCGCCCGGGCCGTACGGTCGGGGCCGCCGTGCTCGTCGACGAGTGTGGGACGGCGATCCGCCCGCGGACGCGGTGGGCGCCCTGCAGGCACTCGTGGCACGGCTCCGGCGGGTGCTGGGACGGGCGGCGGTCGAGTCCGTCGAGGGCGGCTACCGGCTCGCCGCCGAAGCGGACGACGTGGACCTGCACCGCTTCGAGCGGCTGGCGGGGAAGGGAACGCGGGCGCTGGCCGAGGGTGACGCGGAGAAGGCCGTCGCCGCTCTCGACGACGCGCTCGCCCTGTGGCGTGAGCCCGTACTCCCCGATCTGCCCGACCGTGCCGCGGCCGCGGCCGGACTGGAGGCGTGTCGGCTGGACGCCCGCCGCACCCGGCTCACCGCGGTCCACCCGATCGACGAACCGTTCCTAACCAGTGTGCATAAGTGAGTCTTGGACCCAGTTATGTGTACTGGGCGCATCCCGCACGGTTTTGGATGCGCTCGGTCCCCGCGTTCTCTTCCCGTTCGGTGGCACGTCTCCTGGGGCGTGGTCCGTTGCGGGTGGGCGGTTTCCGTCACGCCCTCGGGATACACGACTGGCCTGGACGGTCCGATGCCCCGCACGATCGCTCTGGTCGTGTGGGGGCGGTGCCGTCCGTCGCCGAATCGAGTGTCCGAGGGCGCGTCGTCCGATCGCGATACCGGCGGCATCGTGACGGGACATCTTTCGGTGCGGGGTGACCAGTGGCTTCTGCCAGTGCTGGCCCCCCCACTTGGAGGTGTAGGCCGGGTCGACCGCGACGATCGCGAGGCCCTGTTCGGCGGCCATGGAGACCAGCCGGGCCTTGAGCTTGCCGGTCGGGATGCCGGAGATGAGTTGCCGGAACCGTTTCCTGCGGCCGTGCTTCTCCCGGGTCTTCTCCGGGGTGAAGTCGAGGTCTTCGATGCCGATCGCGGCAACACCTGTCCGCTTGGTCCAGTTGATCAGGCGGGTGATCGCGTGGCGGATCTGTGCGTCGCGGTGATGGGCGGTGCCGGAGAGATCGTAAGGGAAGCGGTGCGGGTTGCCGATGGGGTTGCCGTGCTGGTCGAGGTGGTAGGCGGCGAAGTGGTCGGCGTTGGTGTCGACGCCGATCATGCCCCGGGCTTGGGCGGTGGTGAGCGGGATGGTCTGGACGACGGGGCGTTGCCAGGACGCGGTGAGGTACCAGCGTCCACGGTTCGTGTCGAGGTGGATGCGGTAGGCGACGGCCCGGTTCGCGGTGATGCGGTCGGCCCACTCCACACCCCGGTGCGCAAAGCCGATACGGGTGGTGAGGATGTAGCGGCCATGCTTGGCGTTGGCCAGGTGCGCGAGCGGCGCGGGCAGCTTGAGCGACACTTCTCCGGTGTCCGTGACGCGGATCGTCTCGTTCCCGAACCGTTTCCCCGACTCACCATCGGCAGCGATGAACCAGCGCTCCGCCTTCCATCGCTCCCGCCACTGCTCCTCGGTGAGCTGGGCTCGGGTGAGGTGGTGTCGGGTGTTGAGGAGACGTTTACCGCCCCGTACCACCCGGACACGCCCGGCCTGCCGGTCGGTGACAGCGGCGTTGTGCCGGTGTTCCAGCATCGCGAGGCGACGCGACTTGCGAAACCACTCGCTCTTCGACCGGTAGCCGCCCGCAGCCCGCTTCGTTCCGTGTTCCCCGATCGGGAGGGACAGGCGGTGGCGCAGCGTCTTGATCCCGGCTTCCAGCTGCTGGATATGCGCTGTTTGGCAACGGCGGGCGAGCGCCCACTGATCATGTGCGGCCTTGGTGATCGCACCCGCGATCCGCGACGACGACACCCCGGTCAGGGCTCGCTTACGCGAAGCCCAGGTTTCCGCACTGTGCTGCAGACCATCCGCACAACGAGCCTTCAGATCGCGGGAAGCAAGCGCACCCTGGTGCGCGCCGACCGCACGCAGCACCTCCTCGTCCTGCGGCGTGAGGTGCTTGAGACGGTCCCGGATCGCCACCCCGGCAGCTCCGGGCACCACGAAGGAAGCCCCCACCTTCCGCAACCCGCCCACCACATCACCCCCTCCCGATTCCGAGCACCTGCCACCCGGCCCAACGAGCCGAAGCCGCCAAGGTCACCCATACGGCCCCAGAACTCCCGTTCCCACCCCCGCGACTATCAGGTGGGGCAGCCGCAGACCTGCCGGACACCGGGCTCCCTCTGGATGTACGCGATCCTGCTCACCGGCGAGACCGGTCAGCTGCGTGAGCTGGTGGAGGAAACGGTGCGTGCCTGCCGGGAGTTCGGCTACGAATGGGAGCTGGCGTCCGCGCTCCAGATGCGGGCCAACGTGCTGGCCAACCACCCCGAGTGGGCGGGCGCGGCACGGGCGGACGCCGACGAGAGCCTGGAGATCTTCGTCCGGCTCGGCGATACCTGGGGCGCCGCGGAATCGCTCTCCTCACGAGGCGAGGCCAACGAGCGCAGCGGCGAGTTCACCCGCGCTGCCGAGGACTACCGGGCCGCCATCGGCTACGCCGAACAGCTCGGCGCCCGCGCCCAGGTGACGGTGCTGCGGGCGCGGTACGCGGGCGCTCTCACCGAGACCGGCCACGGCGAGGAGGCGGAGCGCATCCTGCGGGACATCCTCGACGGCGGGCCGCAGCCGGGGTACGACGCGATGCCCGTGGCGCGCATGCAGCTGGGACTCTGGCTGGGGCGGACCGGCCGCCTCGCCGAGGCGCGGGAGCAACTCGACCTGCTGCGCGGGGAGTTCCGCTCGGAGACGGTCGCGATGTTCGACGGGTTCGTGAGCGGGGGGCTCGCCTGGCTGGACAACCTCGAAGGTGACCACGCCACGGCTCTGGGCCGGGCGCTGCACGCGGTGGAGCGGTCCCGGGACCGACTGTCAATGATGGTGGCGCCGCACATGACCTCTGTGCACCTGATCTCGGTCGCCTGGGCGATGGGCGGACTGGGCGGCCGGGCGGCGGGCGTGGACGCGGCGCGGGTGCTGGGGCTGCGGACGGCCCTGTTGCCGCAGGGGCACCTGCTGACGTCGTTGGAGCGTCAGAACCTGGCCCGGGCGCAGGAGACGGCCCGTGCGGCGATCGGGGACGCGGCCTTCGCCGTGGCCTATGCCGAGGGCGGCGGCCTCACCCTGGAGGAGGCCACCGCCCTGGCCGACGCATATCGGTAGACGCTGCGAGGTACGGGCCGCGCCCGTCAGGTCTTCTTGCGGAACTTGCTGACCGCGAGCGGCGCCGTCACGACCGTGATGGCGAGGGTCCAGGCGAGCGTGACCCACACCGAGTGGGCGACGGGCCCGCCCATCATCAGCCCGCGCACGGCGTCCGCCAGATTGGACAGCGGGTTGTAGTCGGTGAACGTCTGGAGCCAGCCGGGCATCGTCTGCGTCGGGGCGAAGATCGAGGAGCCGAACTGCAGGGGCATCAGCACCAGGAACCCCGTCCCCTGAACCGCCTGGGCCGTCTTCATGGCCAGCCCGAGCAGGATGAAGATCCACATGATGGCGGCGGAGAACACCGCCGACAGCGCGACCGCCGCGAGGAGGCCGAGCACCGAGGTCCCCAGCTCCATACCGAGGGCGAAGCCCATGCACAGCAGGATGACGGTGGCGACCATCATCCTGCCCAGCTCGACCACGATCTTCGCGATGAGGACCGAGGAGCGGGCGATCGGCATCGTACGGAACCGGTCCATGACGCCCTTGCGGAAGTCGTCGTTGACTCCCGTGCCGACTGCCGAGGCGATGTTCATCCCCATCATCGCCATCAGGCCGGGGACCAGGTAGTTGAGGTACTCCTGCCGGCCGCCGCCCATGCTCCCGCCGACGGACCCGCCGAAGACGTACACGAAGAGCAGTGTGAAGACGATCGGCATCAGGAGCACATCGAACATCGACTCCGGATCCTTCTTGATCTGGAGCAGATTGCGCCGCGCCAGGGCACTGATGTGCCGCAGATTGCCGCGCAGCCCGATCCGCCCCTCGTCGGTCACGGCCTTCACCGGCGCGGATCCGGTGGGGGTGGGCGTCAGAGTCGCTGTGCTCATGCCGCGACCTCCTCGGGAATCGTGTCGGTCGCGTGCGAGCTCTTCTCGCCCGTGATGGCCAGGAACACCTCGTCCAGGCTGGGCAGTGCGGTGGCGACATGGGCGAGCGAGAAGCCCCGGGTGCCGAGCAGTCCGATGACAGCGGTCAGCTGCGCGTCGCTCAGGATCGGCACGTACAACAGGCCCTCGTCGGGGACGGCCTGCGCGCCCGCGATCCCGTCGAGACCGGCCTCCCGGACCGCCTGCGCCATCGCGGCGAGCTCCGCCGGGTCCGAGGGCCGGATCTGCAGGGTGCGGCCGCCGACCTTCGCCTTGAGCTCGTCGACACCGCCGCTGGCGATGATCTTTCCCTTGTCGATGACGGTCAGCTCGTTGGCGAGCTGCTCGGCCTCTTCCATGTACTGGGTGGTGAGCAGGACGGTCGCTCCCTCGGCGACCATGCGCTGCACCTCGTCCCAGACCTCGTTACGGGTACGGGGGTCGAGCCCCGTGGTCGGCTCGTCGAGATAGAGGACGGACGGGCTGCCGATCATGGAGGCGGCCAGGTCGAGCCTGCGCCGCATACCGCCGGAGTAGTCCATCGCGGGGCGCTTGGCCGCCTCGGTGAGCGAGAACCGCTCCAGCAGCTCGTCGGCGCGGGCGCGGGCGGTCTTGCGGGGCAGGTCGAGCAGCCGCCCGATCATGTAGAGGTTCTCCCAGCCGGAGAGCTTCTCGTCGACCGAGGCGTACTGGCCGGTCAGGCCGATGGTGCGGCGCAGCTGCCGGGGCTGCTTCACCACGTCGAAGCCGGCGACGACGGCGTGTCCGGCATCCGGCAGGACCAGGGTGGAGAGGCAGCGTACGAGCGTGGTCTTGCCCGCTCCGTTGGGGCCGAGCACACCGAGGACGGTGCCCTCGCGTACATCGAGGTCCACGCCGTCCAGTGCTTTGGTCTCGCCGTAGTGCTTGACCAGCCCCCGTACCTCGACGGCGTTTCCGCCGCGCCTGGGGTTCTTGTCGATTCGCGTCATGGGCCCCATGGGACCATCTGCCACTGACAGCGCACCGATATTTTTCCGACAGCGGGCCGACAGCCCGCCGGAGGGGGAAGCCGGCGGGCTGTCGGTGGTGCGGGATGTGGTTCGGTGCGGATCAGTGGAACGTGTGCTCCGGCTGCGGGAACGTCCCGCCGACGACCTCGTCCGCGAACTCCTTCGCGGCGTCGCCGAGGACCTTGCGCAGATCCGCGTACTGCTTGGTGAAGCGCGGCACCTTGCCGCCAGTCAGCCCGACCATGTCCGTGTAGACGAGCACCTGGGCGTTCGTGCCGGGCCCGGCGCCGATGCCGACGGTCGGGATGTGCAGGGTGCGGGTGACCTCGGCGGCCAGTTCGGCCGGTACGAGTTCCAGGACGACGGCGAACGCCCCGGCGTCCTGCACGGCCTTGGCGTCGCGCAGCAGCTGCTGCGCGGACTCCTCGCCGCGGCCCTGTACCCGGTAGCCCATCGCGTTGACGGACTGCGGGGTCAGGCCGATGTGGCCCATGACCGGGATGCCGGACTCGACCAGGAGACGGATCTGCTCGTGGGAGCGTTCGCCGCCTTCCAGCTTGACTGCGCCGACGCCGGCCTCCTTGATCAGCCGGGTGGCGTTGCGCAGGGCCTGGACGGGCCCTTCCTGGTACGAGCCGAACGGCAGGTCCGCGACGACGAGGGCACGCTTGGTGCCCCGGACGACGGCGGCGGAGAGGATGGCGATCTCGTCCATCGTGACGGGCACGGTGGTCTCGTAGCCGAGGTGACAGTTGCCCATGGAGTCGCCGACGAGCATGACCGGGATGCCGGCCTCGTCGAAGACGGACGCGGTCATCGCGTCGTACGCGGTGAGCATGGGCCACTTCTCGCCGCGCTCGGTGGCGGCGGCGATGTCGTGGACGGTGATGCGGCGGGTGGACTTTCCTCCGTACAGCGCCTTGCTGCTGTCGGAGGGCCCCGCGGGGGGGGTGGCGGACTGGTGGTGCGCAGCCTGAAGCGACATTGCCAACGGCTCCTTCGTCATCTCGAGGCGCCCTGACGGCGTCCCCGGATCGCTTCCATGGTGGCATCCCGTGCCGGTCCGCGTGAAGTGGCCCCGCGCAGGACCTTCCCCGGCACGTTCTCCCAGGACCGCGCCGGCCGCACCATCAACGTCCTGTGCCAGTGCCTGGCCCGCGTAACCGCAGGTCACAGGACGCGCCGAAGGAGCGGGCGAGTGTGCCCGTTCTGTCACAAGGCCCCCAGGTCGTGCCCTGAGCGGAACCCACGCCGCCGCTCTGGTCGTCCTGTGAGGGGTACGGCCGTCGTCGACGGCAGGAAAGCGCCGCTCATCGCCTAGGGTCGTGAGGCGCGGCGATGTGTAGGGCAAGGCAGTGAGGACAGCGCGATGGTGCAGGCGTACGGAGCGGATACCGGCAACGGCAGCGTGGAGCCGCCCCACACCGGAACCCGCTTCCGGGGCCTGCGCGAGAGATGGACGGCGGACCGCGGAATCTGGCGGCGCGGAATCCTTCTCGCGGCCTGTTCGGTCTTCATCACTCTCCTGATGATCTTCCACGCGCAGATCCCGAACACCATCGGCAACCTGGGCAGCCTCACCGAGACGTTCCTGCCGTGGCTCGCGGTGTTCATCCCGCTGCTGCTGGTCCTGGGGTTCGTACGGCGCTCCGCGACCGCACTGGTTGCGCTGCTGCTGCCGGTCGTGGTCTGGCTCAACGTCTTCGGCGGTCTCCTCACCGACAAGTCCGGCGCGGGCGGCGACCTCACTGTCGCCACCCACAACGTCAACGCCGACAACCCGGACCCCGCGGGCACCGCAGAGCAGGTGGCGGGCTCCGGCGCGGACGTGGTGGCCCTCCAGGAACTGCCGGGCGGTCAGGTGCCGACGTACGAGAAGTCGCTCGCCGCCCGCTACCCGTACCACTCGGTGCAGGGCACCGTCGGACTGTGGAGCAAGTACCCGATCAGCGACACCCGTCCTGTGGACATCAAGATGGGCTGGACCCGGGCGATGCGCACCACGGTCGCCGCGCCGGAGGGGAAGATCGCGGTGTACGTGGCCCACCTGCCGTCGGTACGGGTGAAGGTGAAGGCCGGCTTCACGGCCAACCAGCGGGACAACAGCGCCGACGCCCTCGGCGAGGCCATCGCGGGCGAACCGCTCGGCCGGGTCTTCCTGCTCGGCGACCTCAACGGCACGATGAACGACCGCTCGCTGAACGCGGTCACCTCCCAGATGCGCTCCACGCAGGGCGCGGCGGGCGACGGCTTCGGTTTCAGCTGGCCGGCCTCGTTCCCGATGGCGCGCATCGACCAGATCATGGTGAAGGGCGTCGAGCCCCTGTCGTCGTGGACGCTCCCGGCGACGGACAGCGACCATCTTCCGATCGCCGCCCGCGTCGAACTCTGACGCAACGGCCCGTTCACCTCCGGGCATAAAACGTCTGCGACACTTTGTTCCGGGAACATACTTAACCCGTGCCCGCAATGAAGCCGGTACGGCCTCCCGCACGCTTCCACCACATGCCGGGCCTCATGGGCCGGGCCGCGCCCTGCTGCCCTCACCCTCCGCCGCCCTGCCCCGCCCTGCCCCGAAAGGTTCATCACCATGCCCCTGGCCCTGCTCGCGCTGGCTGTGAGCGCCTTCGGCATCGGAACGACAGAGTTCGTGATGATGGGCCTGCTGCCCAATGTCGCCGACGACCTGGGAACGTCCGTGCCCACCGCCGGCTACCTGGTATCGGCGTACGCGATCGGCGTCGTCCTCGGCGCCCCGCTGCTCACCGGCCTCGGCTCCCGGATTCCGCGCAAGCGGATGCTCCTGCTGCTGATGGCCCTCTTCACCGTAGGGAACCTGGCCTCCGCGCTCGCCCCCGACTTCGGCTGGCTGCTCGCCGGCCGGCTGCTGGCCGGGCTGCCGCACGGCGCGTTCTTCGGTGTCGGCGCGGTCGTCGCCGCCACGTTGGTGCCGGAGGGGCGCCGGGCGCGGGCCGTCGCGACGATGTTCCTGGGCCTCACCGTGGCCAACATCATCGGCGTACCGGCGGCCACGCTGCTCGGCCAGCACCTCGGCTGGCGCGCGACCTTCCTGGTCGTCGCGGTGATCGGCCTCGGCGCGATGGCCGCGCTCGCCCGCCTCGTCCCGCAGATCCCGGTCGAGGCACACCAGAACGTCCGCCGCGAACTGCGCGCGCTCGGCAACCGTCAGGTCCTCCTCGGACTGCTCACCGCCGTCTTCGGCTTCGCCGGCGTCTTCGCCGTCTACTCCTACCTCTCGGCCATGACGACCGAGGCGATGGGCTTCGGCGAATCCTCGGTGACGCTGGTGCTGGCACTGTTCGGCACCGGGATGACCCTGGGCGCGCTCGCGGCCGGACCGCTCACGGACCGTGCCCTGCGGCCCACGCTGTACGGGTCGCTGGCGGCGCTCGCCGTCGTGCTGGTCGTCTTCCCGTTCACCGTCCATGTGCAGTGGGCGGCGCTGGTGATGGTGGTGCTGCTGGGCGGGGTCGGGTTCATGACGACCACACCGCTGCAGATGCTGGTCATGAACAAGGCCAAGGACGCGCCCACGCTCGCGTCCGCCTCCAACCACTCGGCCTTCAACCTCGCCAACGCGGGCGGCGCGTGGCTGGGCGGCGTGGCGATCGCGGCCGGCTGGGGCTGGACCTCACCGGCACTCGTGGGCGCGGTGCTGGCGGTGGTGGGCCTGGCGATCGCGGTAACGGCAGGCGTCCTGGACCGCACGCCGGGTATGTCGAGGGTCGTGGCGGGTGGGGACGCCCACATCCACACCCACGAACCGGACTCCGGGGCCCGAGCAGAAGCCCACTGACGGCGGCTCGCACCCAGGCCTGTCCTCAATCTCCCCCATAGCCTTAAGGGCATGGGAGGGACCCCCTCGACGGGCTTGTTTCTGACCGGCAACCCCATCCAGCCCGTCCGGCGCTTGAGGACGAACCGCCCGCCGGGGGGACCCCGGCGCCAACCCCCGTCACCCCGACTCGCGCCACCGATTCGTGATCGGCAACCGCCGGTCCTTCCCGAACCCCTTGGGCGAAATCTTCGTACCCGGCGGATACTGCCGCCGCTTGTACTCCGCGGTATCCACCATCCGCAACGTCTTCACCACGAGCGCGTCATCGAACCCGGCCGCCACAATCGCGTCCCGCCCCTGGTCCCGGTCCACATACAGCTCCAGGAGCCGGTCCAGTACGTCGTAGTCGGGCAGCGAATCCGTGTCCATCTGCCCCGGACGCAGCTCGGCGCTCGGCGGCTTGGTGATCGACGCCTCGGGGATCGGCGGCGTCTGCCCCCGCTCCTCGGCCGCCCGGTTGCGCCACTTCGCGAGGCGGAAGACCGACGTCTTGTAGACGTCCTTGATCGGGCCGTACGCACCGACGGAGTCTCCGTACAGCGTCGAGTACCCCACCGCCAGCTCGGACTTGTTGCCCGGCGCGAGGACGATCTGGCCCTCCTGGTTGGAGACGGCCATCAGCATCGTGCCGCGCAGCCGCGACTGCAGGTTCTCCTCGGCCAGCCCGGTCAGCTCCAGCGACCCCATGTACGCGTCGAACATCGGCTCGATCGGCACGGTGCGGAAGTTCAGCCCCGTACGCCGCGCCAGCTCGGCCGCGTCGCCCTTGGAGTGGTCCGAGGAGTACTTCGACGGCATCGAAAGGCCGTACACGTTCTGCGCTCCGAGCGCATCGCACGCGATGGCCGCGACGAGCGCGGAGTCGATCCCGCCCGAGAGCCCGATCAGCACACTGCTGAATCCGTTCTTCGCGGCGTACGCGCGCAGGCCCACGACCAGCGCCGAGTACAGCTCCTCGTCGTCGTCGAGCCGCTCCGCGTAGCCGCCCATCAGCTCCGGCTCGTACGCCGGGAGCGGCTCGTCGGACAGCACCACATGATCGATGCGCAGCCCGTCGTCCACGCTCCCGGACGGCGCCTCGGCCGCGGCGGCCGGCAGGTCCAGGTCGAGGATCATGCTGCCCTCCGCGAACTGCGGGGCGCGGGCGATCACCTCGCCCTGCTTGTCGACGACGATCGAGTCGCCGTCGAAGACCAGTTCGTCCTGTCCGCCGATCATCGCGAGGTACGCCGTGGTGCAACCGGCCTCCTGCGCCCGCTTGCGGACCAGTTCGAGCCGGGTGTCGTCCTTGTCGCGCTCGTACGGCGAGGCGTTGATCGACAGGAGCAGCCCGGCTCCGGCGGACCGTGCGGCCGGCACCCGGCCACCGTCCTGCCAGAGGTCCTCGCAGATCGCGAGCGCCACATCGATGCCGTGCACCCGCACGACCGGCATCGAATCGCCCGGCACGAAGTACCGGAACTCGTCGAACACGCCGTAGTTGGGCAGGTGGTGCTTGGCGAAACTCAGCGCGATCTGCCCGCGGTGCAGCACCGCGGCGGCGTTCTGCGGCGACCCGGCGGGCTGGCCGTACCGGGCCTGGGCCTTCCCGGAACGGTCCAGATAGCCGACGACGACCGGCAGCTCGCCGAAGCCCTCCGACTGAAGACGGGCGGCCAGCGCGCTCAGCGTGTCGCGCGACGCGTCGACGAAGGACGACCGCAGGGCCAGATCCTCGACGGGGTAGCCGGTCAACGCCATCTCGGGGAACGCCACCAGATGGGCGCCCTGCTCGGCGGCGTGCCGGGTCCAGTGGACGATCGACTCGGCGTTCCCGGCGAGATCGCCGACCGTCGAGTCGATCTGATTCAGTGCGAGGCGTAGTTGAGGCACGCCGCCCAGTCTAATCGTCTTTCTGACGCGATGTCCTGGCGGGCCGTGCAAAATCAGGGCCGGCCCGCCAGGACGGGCGGTCAGCGCCGGTAGCCGATGACCGTCATCATGCCCGCCTCCGCGTGGTAGACGTTGTGGCAGTGCAGCATCCACAGGCCCGGATTGTCGGCGTCGAAGTCGACCGTCAGCGGGCGCTTCGGCAGGATCACCGCAGTGTCCTTGCGGGCCCCGGCCGCGCCGCCCGCCAGCGCGAAGGTGTGGCCGTGCAGATGCAGCGGATGCCACATCGACGTGGTGTTGTGGAATTCCAGCCTGACCCGTTCCCCGGCCTCTACGGGATGACGCTGATCGGCGCGGTACGGCTTCTTGTCGAAGGCCCAGTCGTACGCCGCCATGGAGCCCGTGAGCGCGATCCGGATCGTACGGTCCGGGGTGCGCGCGGCCAGGGCGACGGACTCGTCCGGAACCAGCCGGTCTGCCGTCACCAGCTTCCCGTCCAGCTCCTTCGGCCGTACGGAGGCGGTGGGCGCCGCGCCGCTCCCCGTACGCAGCAGGGCCAGGGCCGACGCCTTCTTGCCCTCGGCGAGCACGGTCAGCGGGAACACCCCGTCCCCGGCGGTGACCAGCACGTCGTACCGCTCGCCCATACCCAGCAGCAGGGCATCGGTCGTCGTGTGCCGGACCGGGAAGCCGTCGGTGTGCGTGACGGTCATCCGGTGGCCGCCGAGCGCGACCCGGAAAGCGGTGTCGCCGCCCGCGTTGATCAGACGCAGCCGGATGCGGTCGCCGGGCCGGGCGGTGAAGGACGAAGGGGACTGCGGCGTACGGCCGTTGACCAGGTAGTACGGATAGGCGACGTCGCCCGCGTCGCCGCCGAGCAGTTCGCTGGTGGCGCCCATCATCATGCGCGAGGGCCCGTCGCCCTCGGCTCGCGCGGACATCTGCGACATGTCGTGCTCGCCGTGATCCATGCCGCCGTTGTCACTACCACTGTCGCCCTCGCCCTCGCCCATGCCCTTGCTGAGCTCGGCGAGGACCGCGTCGGGTGTCGAGCCGTCTACGCCGTCAACCCAGTCGTCGAGGACGACGACCCACTCGCTGTCGTACGAGAGCGGCTCCCTCGGGTCCTCGACGATCAGCGGCGCGTACAGCCCGCGGTCCTGCTGGACACCCGAGTGCGGATGGAACCAGTACGTCCCCGGGTGCGGAACCGCGAACCGGTACGCGAAGTCCGCCCCCGGCGCGATGTTCCGCTGCGTCAGCCCCGGGACGCCGTCCATGTCGTTGCGCAGGGCGAGGCCGTGCCAGTGCAGCGAGGTCGGCTGCGGCAGATGGTTGGCGAGGGTGAGCGCCAGCGTGTCACCGGCGGTGACCCGGACCTCGGCGCCGGGCAGCCGGTCTCCGTAGGCCCAGGAGCCGACCGTGCGCCCGCCGCCCAGATCCAGGCGGGCCGGGGTCGCGGTGAGCGAGACCTTCCGTACGGGACCGGAGCCCCGCTCGGCCTCGGCCGCCGCGACCTCCTTGCCGTCGGGCGAGACGAAACGGTCGCCGGTCTTCGCGCCGGAGGCCGTACCGCCTGACGTGCCACCGGAACAGGCGGTGAGAACTCCCGTACCGGCCAGGGCGATTCCGGCGCCGAGCACGGCTCGGCGCGTGTGCTGTGCGGACATGACTGAGTGCACCTCAAAGAAGTCGGTGTGCTGGAGGAGGGCGGAGGTCACACCCGCTCCTAAATGCGCAGCACCGACAGCGTGGCGAGAACGGCCTTGCGGGGCGGCGGATCCGGCCGGGGGAGCCGCGGCAGCCGCACTCCGGCCATGCGGCCGGACAGCGGGCCCGCGCGGCGCGGCCCGACCAGCCGGAGTGCGAGCAGGGCCACGGCCCAGGTGCTCAGTACGGCGAGGCAGACGGCCATCGGGTCCATGCCGCTCATCGGCGCGGCATCGGCGGCATCACGGGCCGGGGAGGCATGGGGGAGTGCGGATGAGGCCGCGGGAACGGGCTCGGGCGCCTCGTGGCCCCTGTGTGCCGCGGTCGCCGAAGCCCCGGGCGGTGGGTGTTCGGCGGGATGCCCGACCGTGTGCATGGTGGCGATCCCGAACAGCAGCGCGACGAACAGCAGCCACTGCCCGAACGTCGCACTCCTCTTCCGCTCCACGTCCGACACCCTACCCCCGCCGGGTATGCGAGCCGTGGCCCCGGCACGCCCTTCGCCAGGGGTGTCGGGCCACGGCCGTCACGATGGCGTGTCAGCTGCGCGAGTAGACCTTCTCCGCCCAGCCCGCGATCTGCTCCTCGGAGAGGTGCTGCGCCAGATCGGCTTCGCTGATCATGCCGATCAGCTTCTTGTTCTCGATCACCGGCAGACGGCGGATCTGGTGCTCCTGCATCTCCTGCAGCACCGCCTCGACGCCCGCGTCCGCGTCGATCCAGCGCGGCGTGCCCTGGGCGAGCTCGCCCGCGGTCACCTTGGACGGGTCGCGGCCCATCGCCACACAGCCGACCACGATGTCGCGGTCGGTGAGAATGCCGACCATGCGGTCCTGTTCACCGTTGGCCGAGATGGGTAGCGCGCCCACCTTGTGGTCGCGCATCATCTGCGCGGCACGGTCGAGCGTCTCGTGGGCCGGAATCCACTGGGCCCCGTTGTGCATGATGTCTTTGGCGGTCGTCATGAAGGGTTTCCTCCTGCGTGCCGGTGGGCACTGGCGTACGGCCCCGAGCGCACCCATCGTCGTGGGGCCGCCCGGGGGCACGCGACCGCTGCGACCCGTTCGGGTGGGCCGCCATATGCCTAAGGGCGGGGCTTCGCGCCCCTGGCCGTCAGCATGTCGGCCATCAGATCCAGCTCGGACCGCTGGGCGTCGACCATGCCCTGGGCGAGCCGCTTCTCGACCTTCACGGTGCACAGGCCGGCGCAGCCACGGGCCATGTCGACACCGCCCTTGTGGTGGTCGGTCATCAGCTGGAGATACAGGATCTCCGCCTGCCTGCCGTCGGCCGCGCGGAGCCGGTCGAGCTCGGTCCTGGTCGCCATGCCGGGCATGAGGGCCCCGTCGTGAGCGGTGAACCCCGAGCCCTCCGCCCCCGCCGTGCCGCCCATGTCGTGCCCGCTGTAACGGCCTGCTGATGGTGGACGGCCATATCGCGCGCGAATCCCGCGTCGGCCGAACCCGCCGAGGGGACCGACGCCACGCCGGCCCCGTCGCCCGACCCGGAACCCGCAGCATCGCCCGACCCGTCGCCCCGCGCGGAGGCGACCGTCGCCGCCCCCGCGAACAGCAGGGCGAGAGCGACGGCGGAACCCGCCACCCACCGCGTGCGGCGCGTGCGCCGCGCGCTCTCGTCCGCCGGCTCCGTGCCGGCGTCGGGCTCGGGCGTCACCCGGCGGCCCCGATCCCGCCCGTGCAGGGCGCGCCGGGCTCGGGTGTCTGCGGGCCCTGGACGTACTTCGCGAAGAACTGGGCCACCCGCCGGTCGTCGGCGCTGTCCACCGTGACCTGCTTGCCCCAGGCGCTCAGCATGATCGCCCCGGCCTGGTCCTCGTACGGGCTCATCAGCGAGTACGGGGTGCTGTCGACGCGGCTCGCGAGCTTGCGCACATCGGCGTCGGTGGCCTTGCCGGTGTACGTCACCCAGACCGAACCGTGTTCGAGGGCGTGCACGGCGTTGACGTCGGGGACGGCCTTCTCGTATACGACGCCGTCGCAGTTCAGCCACGCCTGGTTGTGGTCACCGCCGACCGGCGGCTTCATGGCGTACGTCACCTCGCCGGCGACGTGGTTGCGGGTCAGCTTCTTCGCGTCCCAGGACTTCTCGTCCTTGATGGGCTCGGCGGCCAGCGCCGACTTGTCCTCCGCGGGCGGCTTGCCGTCCTGCGCCACCTCGTCCGCCCTCTTCTCCTTCGCCTCGGACTTGTCCAGCACGAGGTACGAGCCGAAGCCGACCAGACCAGCGACCACCAGGGTGCTCAGCGCTATGGCGACGACCCGGTTGCGGCGGTCGCGCGTGCGGTCGGCGTTGCGCATCTGCTCTATGCGGGTCCTGCGGTCGAAGCTCATGTCGGCCAGTCCTTCTGCGAAGGGGGAGAGGGGAAAAACAGGTCCTGAAACGGGCATGCGGAGGGCCGTCGCGAAGCCGCGGCCCCCCTTGCACGCCTTGGGCGCCGATCGTAGTGGGTGGCCGAGTGCTCTCTCTCACACCGAGTGCGTAATCTGGGTGAAATCCCGGGTCGTAATACTGGAGTTCCTCCCCTACCCCGGGCGGTGGTGCACAGACCGTCTGAACTGCAAGGATGTGGCTATGGACAAGCAGCAGGAATTCGTCCTCAGGACACTCGAGGAGCGCGACATCCGCTTCGTACGGCTGTGGTTCACCGATGTCCTCGGGTTCCTCAAGTCCGTCGCCGTGGCCCCCGCGGAGCTGGAGCAGGCGTTCGACGAGGGCATCGGCTTCGACGGCTCGGCCATCGAGGGATTCGCCCGGGTGTACGAATCGGACATGATCGCCAAGCCCGACCCCGGCACCTTCCAGATCCTGCCCTGGCGTGCGGAGGCGCCCGGCACGGCCCGGATGTTCTGCGACATCCTCATGCCCGACGGTTCGCCGTCCTTCGCCGACCCCCGCTATGTGCTCAAGCGCATCCTCGCCAAGACCTCCGACCTGGGCTTCACCTTCTACACCCACCCGGAGATCGAGTTCTTCCTGCTGAAGAACAAGCCGCTCGACGGCACCAGGCCCACGCCGGCCGACAACTCGGGCTACTTCGACCACACCCCGCAGAACGTCGGCATGGACTTCCGCCGCCAGGCGATCACCATGCTCGAGTCGATGGGCATCTCGGTCGAGTTCAGCCACCACGAGGGCGCCCCCGGCCAGCAGGAGATCGACCTCCGCTACGCGGACGCGCTCTCCACCGCCGACAACATCATGACGTTCCGCCTGGTCATGAAGCAGGTCGCGCTGGAGCAGGGCGTGCAGGCGACCTTCATGCCGAAGCCGTTCTCGGACTACCCGGGCTCGGGCATGCACACCCACCTCTCCCTCTTCGAGGGCGACCGCAACGCGTTCTACGAGTCGGGCTCCGAGTACCAGCTCTCCAAGGTCGGCCGCTCCTTCATCGCCGGTCTGCTGAAGCACGCCGCCGAGATCTCCGCGGTCACCAACCAGTGGGTCAACTCCTACAAGCGCATCTGGGGAGGCTCCTCCCGCGCCGCCGGCGCCGGCGGCGAGGCCCCCTCGTACATCTGCTGGGGCCACAACAACCGCTCCGCCCTGATCCGCGTCCCCATGTACAAGCCCGGCAAGACCGGCTCGGCGCGCGTCGAGGTCCGCTCCATCGACTCCGGCGCCAACCCCTACCTGACGTACGCGGTGCTGCTCGCCGCGGGCCTCAAGGGCATCGAGGAGGGCTACGAACTCCCGGCCGGCGCCGACGACGACGTCTGGGCCCTGTCCGACGCCGAGCGCCGCGCGATGGGCATCGAGCCGCTCCCGCAGAACCTCGGCGAGGCGATCGCCCTCATGGAGAAGAGCGAACTGGTCGCCGAGACGCTCGGCGAGCACGTCTTCGACTTCTTCCTCCGCAACAAGAAGCAGGAGTGGGAGGAGTACCGCAGCGAGGTCACGGCCTTCGAGCTGAAGAACCTCCTGCCGGTGCTGTAACCGCAGGCGACCGCAGATCAGCAGGTGGGGGCCGGGGTCACTTCGGTGGCCTCGGGCCCCCAGGGCAGATGACGCAGGACGCCGGGCTTCGCGGCCTGCTTCGCGCTCTCCGTCTTGTCGTCCTTCTTCTTGTCCTTGTCGTTCTTGGTTCCGGTGGCGGGAACCACCCGGACCGTGACGCCCTTGGCGTCCACCGCGACGAGTTCCCCGCAGACCGGGCCCGCCGGGGTTCGTACGGTCACGAGCTGGGTGTCCGGCTTCTTCTCCTCGGCCGCGGGTGCGGTCCAGGTGAGCAGGACGGCCGCCGCCACCGCGACGACGCCGCCGGTGGTCGCCCAGCGGACGAAGTGGATGCGGTCCACGATCCGCTTCCGTTCGGTCTCCTCCCAGTCGAGCAGACGCACGGCATCGGCGTACCGCAGATGGTCCCCCGGCCTCCCGTGCGCCGCGGACACCGCTGCGAACGCGGCGGCCAGCAGGCCCGCGAAGGCGCCCACGAGAAGGGCGGTCACCGCCAGCCGGTAGCCCGTGGTGAGTTCGGTGACGTTGTCGCGGCCCTTGAGGATCAGGACCGCGGTCAGCAGGCCCGTGCCGAGGGTGAGGAAGTTGCGCCATCCCTCGGCCTGGCGGCGCGCGATGTCCAGTTGCGCGTCCAGCATCTCCCGGAGCCGTGCGTCGGCACGGTCCAGCTGGTCCGTCGTGTACCGCCCGGCCCCGCTCATGAGGAACCGGCCGGCGGGCGTACCGCGGTCCAGGAGAGGCCGCAGCCGCCCTTCTCCTGGGTGTCCCCGGGATGCGCGTGCGCACACCGGCACACCATGTACGTCTCCTCCGGGCCCATGCGGTCGATCTTCGCCGGGCCTCCGGGGCCCTTCGTGACGCCGACCTGGACCTCGATCGGGGGCTGGTAACTCGTCTCGCCCCTGCACCGTGGGCAGTTACCGAGGACGGTCAGGCTCTCACCGGTGAACTCCCAGGTGAAACCAGTGACTTCGGTGGGGTGCTGGCGTCGCAGATAGCGCGCTGACGCGTCATGGTTCGGCACGGGCCGATGCTCCTGATCCGGTGGCGGGCGAGTGTTCCGGCGGCGGAAATTATGTCAGGAAGCAAGGGCGCAAGGTCAGTTGAAGCCTCTGGCCATCTCGTCGAGAATCTTGTCGATCAGGGCGGCCGGATCGCCGGTCAGATCCTCCTCGATCCACATCCGCATCGCGATGCGCAGCGAGGACAGGAACGCGGCGGCCATCTCCTCCAGAACACCGTCCCGCTCGGTGAACTCGGCGCGGCCGGCGGCGCGATCACCTTCTTCCGGTCCCTCGGCGGCACCATCGGCGTCTCGGTGCTCGGCGCGGTGCTCGCCCACCAGGTCGCCACGAAGATCACCGAAGGGCTCACGAAGCTGGGCATCGACCCGGCCGCCTCGTCCTCCGGCGGCTCGACCCTGAACGTGGCGGCCATCGCCGTGGTCGGAGTGGTCGCCTCGATGTTCCTGACCTCGACGAAGCTGCGCGACAGCGTGGATCTCCAGCCATTTCGCGGCAGCCGATGCAGCACTGGACGGGCCGCGACCGGGCACGGACAATGGAGTCCTGCTGAACGGGGGGGATATGACCGCAGTGCTCGTACTTCTCGGCACGTTGTTCTCACTGATCGTGCTCCTGGTCGTGAGGGTGAGTCTCCGTGCGCGACGCCGTACGCAGAATTTCGACGGCCTGGAGATCGAACGCCACCACAGCGCGGAGATCCGGGAGACCCGGGCGGCCAACACCTCGATAGCCGTCCACAATCGTTTCATCGATGGTGGCCGCGACCACCGCTCGCCCCGACGCTGACCCCTCTGCCCCAGGGCCCCGCACTGTTCATCAGGCCCTGGGGTATGGTGATCACTCCCCACACGGGGACGTACTTCAGGAGGTGAGACCCATTACCGCTGTATCAGGCTGGGTGCTCCCTTCCGACGATCGCGTGGTCGACCCGACATAGACGATCGCGGAGCGCCCATCGGCGTTTTCCGAAAGGCTCCGCTTCATGTCGGTTTCCGCGTCACCGCTTTCCCTCTCGTCGATCGTCACCACCCTCCGCGCCGCCGGCTGTGTCTTCGCCGAGGACGAGGCCGCACTTCTGCTCTCCACCGCCGACACCCCGGCCGTCCTGGCCGCCATGGTCGAACGCCGCGTCGCGGGTCTGCCCCTCGAACACGTCCTCGGCTGGGCCGAGTTCTGCGGACTGCGCGTCCATGTCGGCCCCGGCGTCTTCGTGCCCCGCCGCCGCACCGAGTTCCTGGTCCAGCAGGCCGTGGGCCTCACCCCCACCCCGTCCGTCGTCGTCGACCTCTGCTGCGGCTCGGGAGCCCTCGGAGCCGCCCTGGCAGCGGCGCTTGACGAGGTCGAACTGCACGCCACGGACGTCGAACCGGCGGCCGTACGGTGCGCCCGGCGCAACGTCGGCAGCCTCGGGCGGGTCTACGAGGGCGACCTCTTCGCACCCCTGCCGGAGTCCCTGCGCGGACGCGTCGACGTACTGCTCGCGAACGTGCCGTACGTACCGACCGGCGATGTCGAACTGCTGCCCGCCGAAGCGCGCGTCCACGAACCGCGCGTGGCACTCGACGGCGGCGGCGACGGACTGGACGTCATGCGCCGAGTGGCCGCCGAGGCACCCCGGTGGCTGGCGCCGGGCGGCAGCCTGCTCGTCGAGACGAGCGAGCGTCAGGCGGCGCGGGCGGAGGAGGCGGTGGGCAGCGGCGGACTGATTCCGCGCGTGGTCACCTCCGATGAGCTGTACTCCACCGTCGTCATCGGCACCAGGCCGGCGCCCTGACCAGTGGGGTGGGAGGGGGGCCGGGCTCCCGGCCCCCCGTCAGGTGACTCCCGGCCCCCCGTCAGGTGACTCCGGGCCCCCGTCAGGTGAAGCGCCACCGCGTCTGGCCGAACGGCTCGCCCTTCGCGAAGCCGAAGGCCGTACGCGGGGCCACCGCGAAGACCAGGGCCCGGCCGCCGGCCTCGGTGAAGAACGCGCCGTCCCGGACGTCGAAGTGCCAGTCGGCGCCGTACTTCGCCTCCCAGGCGGCGGCCAGCCGGGTCAGCCCGGCCTCGTCCGTCACCTGGTCCGCCCGGCCCTCGACCACCAGGTCGAAGCCCTCGCCCAGCGCGTTGGCCCCGGTGGTCAGTACGGCCTCGGGGTTGGCGATCAGATTCTGTGCCTTGCGTTCGGCCGGGCCCGTGCAGAAATGCAGGGCGCCGTCCGCCCAGACCCCGATCAGCGGGGTGACGTGCGGGCGGCCGTCCGGGCGGACCGTGGACAGCCAGTAAAGCTCCGCCTCCGCGAGCAGCGCGGCGGCGTCCTGCCACGGGCGGGCCGTGGCGCCCTCGCTGCTGTAGCGGGCGTCCAGCTCGGTGACCGGGTCCTTCTCGGACATGGCGGACCTCCTGTTCCTTCATCGTGCCGGTGAAGTGCGGACTCCGCCAGCGCTCCGAATCCCTCGGTGCCCGGCTAGGCTCGAACCGCGAGTATGTGACGGTCGGCAGGCAGGAGAGCACGGGATGACGACGGTGCCGGGGCGCAGAAGCAGTACGTTCACCCGACTGCTGCGGCACGGTTTCACCGACCCCTCCGCCGCCGAACGGCACCTGGAACTCGACGCCCTGTCCTCCGTACGCTCCGATCCCGTCCTGCTCGAAGCGCTCGGCGCGACCGCCGACCCCGATCTGGCGCTGCGGAGCCTCGTGCGGGTGGTCGAGGCCGAGGACGCCGAAGAGCGGCGGAGGCTGCTGGACACGCTCGTCACCGCCAAGCCCCTGCGGGACCGGCTCCTCGGCACCCTCGGCGCCTCGGAGGCGCTCGGCGACCATCTGGCGCGCCACCCGCGCGACTGGCAGGCGCTCGTCACGTACGAGGCCACCGACCTGCACCCGGGGGTGGCCGAATTCGAGCGGGGGCTCGCCGAGGCCGTCGACGCGGACTCGCTGCGGATCGCCTACCGCCGCTGCCTGCTGGCCATAGCGGCACGCGACGTGTGCGGCACCATCGATGTCGCCGAGACCGCCGCCGAGCTGGCCGACCTGGCGACGGCCACCCTGCGGGCGGCGCTCGCCATCGCCCGTACGGCCGCGCCCGCCGACGCCGCCCTTTGCCGGGTCGCCGTCATCGCCATGGGCAAGTGCGGCGGCCATGAACTGAACTACGTCTCCGACGTCGACGTGATCTTCGTGGGGGAGCCCATCGACGGCGTCGAGGAGAGCAGGGCCGTGCCCGCCGCCACCCGGCTGGCCGCGCACATGATGCGGATCTGCTCCGACACGACCGTCGAGGGCACCATCTGGCCGGTCGACGCCAACCTCCGCCCCGAGGGGCGCAACGGTCCCCTCGTCCGGACCCTCTCCTCCCACCTCGCGTACTACCAGCGCTGGGCCAAGACCTGGGAGTTCCAGGCGCTGCTGAAGGCCCGGCCGGTAGCCGGTGACCCCGAGCTGGGCGCCGAGTACGTCGAGGCGGTATCGCCGCTGGTGTGGCAGGCCGCCGACCGGGAGAACTTCGTCGCCGACGTACAGAAGATGCGCCGCCGCGTCGTCGACACCATCCCGGTCGACCGTGTCGACCGCGAGCTCAAGCTCGGCCCCGGCGGGCTGCGGGACGTGGAGTTCGCCGTCCAGCTGCTCCAGCTCGTGCACGGCCGCAGCGACGCGAGCCTGCGCAGCGGATCGACGCTGGAGGCGCTGCGGGCCCTCGCCGAAGGCGGCTACGTCGGGCGGGTCGACGCCGCTCAGTTCGACGAGGCGTACCGCTTCCTGCGGGCCATGGAGCACCGCATCCAGCTCTACCGGCTGCGCCGCACCCATCTGGTGCCCGAGGGCGAGGCGGATCTGCGCCGGCTCGGCCGCTCCCTCGGGATGCGCACGGACCCGGTCGCCGAGCTCAACAAGGCGTGGAAGCGCCACGCGTCCGTCGTACGCCGGCTGCACGAGAAGCTTTTCTACCGGCCGCTGCTGGACGCCGTCGCCCAGCTGGCACCCGGTGAGTCCCGGCTCAGCGCGAAGGCCGCCGGCATCCGGCTCGAAGCCCTCGGTTACGCGGACCCGATCGCGGCCCTGAGGCATCTGGAGGCCCTGTCGTCCGGGGTGTCCCGCAAGGCCGCCATCCAGCGCACGCTGCTGCCGGTGCTGCTCGGCTGGTTCGCGGACTCCGCCGACCCGGACGCCGGACTGCTCGGCTTCCGCAAGGTCTCCGACGCGCTGGGCAAAACCCCCTGGTATCTGCGGCTCCTGCGCGACGAGGGGGCGGCGGCGGAGAACCTCGCCCGCGTCCTGTCGGCCGGGCGCCTCGCCCCGGATCTGCTGCTGCGCGCCCCGGAGGCCGTCGCGATCCTCGGTGACCCGGGTGGCCTGAAGCCGCGTACCCGTGACCACCTGGAGCAGGAGGTGCTGGCCGCGGTGGGGCGGGCCGACGGCGCCGAGTCCGCCGTCGCCGTGGTGCGTGGCATACGGCGCCGGGAGCTGTTCCGTACGAGCGCCGCCGACATCATCCGCTCCTACGGTACGGAGGAGAGCCCCGCCGAACAGGACCTGGGCGCACTGGTGGACCGGGTCGGCTCCGCGGTCTCCGACCTGAACGCCGCCACCCTGTCGGGCGCTCTGCGCGCCGCCGTGCGGGAGCATTGGGGGGACACCCTGCCGACCCGTTTCGCGGTGATCGGCATGGGCCGCTTCGGGGGGCATGAGCTGGGATACGGCTCCGACGCGGACGTGTTGTTCGTCCACGAACCGCGTGAGGGCGTGAGCGACCAGGAGGCGGGCCGGGCCGCAGGCATGGTCGTGTCCGAGATGCGAAGGCTGCTCCAACTGCCCACGGCCGACCCGCCGTTGCTGATCGACGCCGATCTGCGGCCGGAGGGCAAGAGTGGCCCGATGGCGCGCACGCTGAAGTCGTACGAGGCGTATTACCGGCGTTGGGCGCTGGTCTGGGAGAGCCAGGCGCTGCTGCGGGCCGAACCCGTCGCGGGTGACGAGGAGTTGGGGCGCGAGTTCATCGACCTGATCGATCAGCTGCGGTACCCGATGGAGGGGCTGGGGGACGACGCCGTCCGCGAGATCCGCCGGCTCAAGGCCAGGATGGAGTCCGAGCGCATGCCGCGCGGCGCCGACCCGACGCTCCACGCGAAGCTGGGGCGCGGTGGGCTCAGTGACGTCGAATGGACCGTACAGCTGATGCAGTTGCAGCACGGCTGGGTCGAGCCGGGGCTGCGGACGACGCGTACGAGGGAGGCACTGGCCGCGGCGTGCGCGGCCGGTCTCATCCCGACCGAGGACGCGCAGACGCTGGACGAGGCGTGGGTACTGGCGACGCGGGTGCGCAACGCGGTGATGCTGGTACGGGGGCGGCCGGGCGACACGTTTCCCTCGAACCCGCGCGAAGTCACGGCTGTGGGGCGCTACCTGGGGTACGAGCCGGGGCATGTCGGCGACATGCTGGATGACTATCGGCGGATTACGCGGCGGGCTCGGGCGGTGATGGAGGAGCGGTTCTATGGGGCGTGACGGGTCCTGGTTGTGGCCGGGTTCCCGCCCGCGACCGGGTTCCGTCCGTGCCGGGGGCTCCGCCCCCGGACCCCCGCTCCTCAAGCGCCGGAGGGGCTGGATTCTGCTGGCCCGGCATGATCCAAACGACGTCGGACGCGGTGTCGCCAGGATGTCCGAGGGTTCCCACATCGTTTCCGGGGCCGCCAGGTCCAGCGCCGAGCCCAGGACCAGGTTCTCCAGGGCCGTGATCACCGCCATCACTTCCGTGACCGGGAACCCCACCCCCAGCAGGAGCCGTACCGCCCGCTGATCGTGCGCGGGTGGGCCGCGAAGGCGGCGCGGTAGGAGCGGGCCCAGGCCGTCATCGCCGCGTCCCAGGGCTCCAGGGTGAGCGTCGACGTGTCGATCGCGTGGAGGACGTGACGGACCTGCCGGTACGGCTCAGGCTCGCCCCTGGCGCATGCCCGGCGCGGACACGGATGCGGCACCGTATCGAGCACATCGAGACCGTGCCGCACGCTCTGGCCGCCCGGTTCGCGGAGCTCGGGGTGGTCGCCTCGAAGCAGCCCACCCATACCGCGTACACCCGGGCCGACCGCACGGACGGGTGGTCCGAGCGACTTGGCGACGAGCGGGCGTCGAGGGCCTGGCGCTGCCGCGTACGACACCGAGCCGGTCGCCGCCGAGCAGGCGCTGACCGGGCCGATGGCGCTGGAGGGCTGCACTTCGCATGCGGCGGTGGCCGCCAGGGAACAGGCCTTCGCGGGCCGGATCGCCCCCGGCTACCGGGCCCACCTGACCGCCTTCGGTCTCCGGTGGAGGCACCCGCCGACGAGCCGGCGGAGGCCCCGGTACGTCTGACCGTCACCGGTGGCCGCATCGTGCACCGCTCCGGAACGCGTCCGGCGCCGGGTCCCCGGCGCCGGTTCTCAGGCGCGGGACGAGCCGGTTCTCGCTGCCGCGGCCCCCGGGGACAGGGCCCCCAGCCGTCCCCGGCCGGAGGACACCAGCTTCGGGAGGCGGTGCGGCAGCGAGCCGTACCAGGCGTACGACACCGCGTAACCGAAGGTCAGGCAGGTGATGCCGCCCACCGCGTCCAGCCAGAAGTGGTTGGCCGTCGCCACGATCACGATCAGGGTGGCCGTCGGGTAGAGCAGCCCCAGGATGCGCGCCCAGGGAGCCGAGGCCAGCGCGAAGATGGTCAGACCGCACCACAGCGACCAGCCGATGTGCATCGACGGCATCGCAGCGTACTGGTTCGACATGTTCTTGAAGTTGCCCGAGGCCATCGAGCCCCAGGTCTGGTGCAGCAGCACGGTGTCGATGAAATTCCCGCCGTTCATCAGGCGGGGCGGTGCGAGCGGGTACAGGTAGTAGCCGAGCAGGGCGACGCCCGTGGTCGCGAAGAGGACCAGTCTGGTCGCCGCGTAGCGGCCCGGATGCCGGCGGAACAGCCAGACGAGCACACCGATGGTGACGACGAAGTGCAGCGTCGCGTAGTAGTAGTTCATCGACACGACCAGCCAGGTCACCGAGTTGACGGTGCGGTTGACCGTCTCCTCGAAGGCGAGGCCCATGGTCTTCTCGGCCGACCAGATCCAGTCGGCGTTGCGCAGGGCCGCGGCCCGCTGCTCGGGGACGGCGTTGCGTACCAGCGAGTACAACCAGTAACTGACCGCGATCAGCAGGATCTCGAACCAGAGCCGAGGCCGACGGGGTGAGCGCATCGACCGGAATCTCGTCGACGCGCTGTTCCGCTCCGGCTCGGGGGCTGCCTCGCCGAGCGTGGGTGCCGCGGTGGCCGCTGTCCGGCCTTCCTGTGTCTTCACGTGCGATTCACCCATAGGCGCAGAGTCTGCCAGATACGTCCCACACTCCCCGATCATCCTCCGGTCGGGACCCGGTTGCACGCCCTGCACTTTACGGGCGGGCGGAAGCGCCGGAATCGGGCCCGGGACCGGAGGCCGTCGAGCCGCGAACCACCAGTTCAGGCATGAATACGAACTCACTGTGCGGGGCGGGCGTCCCGCCGATCTCTTCCAGCAGGGTCCGCACCGCGGCCTGGCCCATCGCCGTCACCGGCTGCCGGATCGTGGTCAGCGGCGGATCGGTGAACGCTATGAGCGGCGAATCGTCGTACCCCACCACCGACAGATCGCGCGGCACCTCCCGCGACAGCCGGCGGGCCGCACGGATCGCACCGAGCGCCATCATGTCGCTCGCGCAGACCACCGCGGTGCAACCCCGCTCCATCAGCGCCGAGGCGGCCGCCTGGCCGCCCTCCAGCGTGTACAGAGAGTGCTGGATCAACTCCTCGACCTCGTCCGCGGTGAGGCCGAGCTGCTCCTGCATCGTGGCGTGAAAACCCTCGATCTTGCGGAGCACCGGGACGAAGCGCTTGGGTCCCACCGCCAGACCGATCCGCTGGTGCCCCAGCGAGACCAGGTGCGTCACCGCCAGCCGCATCGCCGCCCGGTCGTCGGGGGAGATGAACGGCGCCTGGACCTTGGGCGAGAAACCGTTGACGAGGACGAAGGGGACACCCTGTGCGCGCAGTTGTTCGTAGCGCTGCATATCGGCGGAGGTGTCGGCGTGCAGGCCCGAGACGAATATGATGCCCGAGACGCCCCGGTCGACGAGCATTTCGGTGAGTTCGTCCTCGGTGGAGCCGCCGGGAGTCTGGGTCGCCAGCACCGGGGTGTAGCCCTGCCGCGTCAGCGCCTGACCGATGACCTGGGCCAGCGCCGGGAAGATCGGGTTCTCCAGCTCGGGCGTGATGAGACCGACCAGGCCCGCGCTGCGCCTGCGCAGGCGTACCGGGCGTTCGTAGCCGAGGACGTCGAGCGCCGCGAGGACGGATTCGCGGGTGGCAGCGGCAACGCCGGGCTTGCCGTTCAGTACACGGCTGACCGTAGCTTCGCTGACCCCCGCCTGAGTTGCGATATCGGCAAGCCGTGCGGTCATGAAAGGGGACTGTACCGGGCTGGTGTCGGATTGCCCACCGTGTGCGGGAATCGGCCTTGCGGGCCGTTCCGGGCTAGCGGAATCGAGGGCTTTCGGCCTTCGTGCAGCAACATCTTGCAACATCTTGCGAACGCTGTTTGCTGGCCGCAGTCAGATCGTCGCACTGCGCATATACCGTGTGTGGCCTGCTGTGGGTAGGGGTACGACGCTCTCGTCAAGAGTCCTGACGGCAACCTTGAGGACACGCGGATGTAACGATCGCCGGAGCTTGCAGAAATCTTCCGCAAGGTCTTTCGGTCGTCTTTCATCCTTGTTACGTTCACGTCGACCCGGCGCCGCGACGGAGCGGTACGGCAGTTGAAGGAGTTCAGATGCGACGTGGCATAACGGCCACCGCCCTGGTTGCGGCCCTGGCGCTCGCGGCGACCGCCTGCGGCAGCGACGACAAGTCCGACGGCAGCAAGAGCTCGGGAGAGCTCTCCGGCACGGTGACCTGGTGGGACACCTCCACCGTCGGCAGCGAGGACAAGGTCTTCAAGAAGCTGGCCGAGGGCTTCGAGAAGAAGCACCCGAAGGTCGACGTCAAGTACGTCAACGTGCCGTTCGGTGAGGCGCAGAACAAGTTCAAGAACGCCGCTCAGGCCGGCGCGGGCGCCCCCGACGTGATCCGCTCCGAGGTCGCCTGGACACCGGAGTTCGCCGACCTCGGCTACCTGGCCCCGCTCGACGGCACCACCGCGTTGAAGGACCAGGACGACTTCCTCAAGCAGGCCGCCGCGTCCACCAAGTACAAGGACAAGACGTACGCGGTCCCGCAGGTCATCGACTCCATGGGCATCTTCTACAACAAGAAGATCTTCAAGGAGGCCGGTGTCGAGGTCCCGGCGTCGATCGCCGACCTGAAGACCGTCTCGAAGAAGATCAAGGACAAGACCGGCAAGACCGGCCTCTACCTGCGCGGCGACGACGCGTACTGGTTCCTGTCCTTCCTGTACGGCGAGGGCGGCGACCTGGTGGCAGCGTCCACCAAGTCCATCACCGTCGACAAGCCCGAGGGCGTCAAGGCGTTCAAGGTCGTCAAGGACCTCGTGGACTCCGGTGCTGCCAAGACCGACGCCACCGACGGCTGGGAGAACATGCAGTCGTCGTTCAAGGACGGCAAGGTCGCGATGATGATCAACGGCCCGTGGGCCGTGGCCGACACGCTCGCCGGCAGTGAGTTCAAGGACAAGACCAACCTGGGCATCGCCCCGGTCCCGGCCGGCTCCGCCGGTCAGGGCGCCCCGCAGGGCGGCCACAACCTCGCCGTCTACGCGGGCTCCAAGAACCTCGACGCCTCCTACGCCTTCGTCGAGTACATGACGTCCGTGGAGACCCAGGCGCAGACCGCCGGTGAGCTGAACCTGCTGCCGACCCGCACCTCCGTGTACGCCAAGCAGGAGGCCGTGGACAGCGAGATCGTCGGCTTCTTCAAGCCGGTCGTCGAGACCGCCGTCGAGCGCCCCTGGATCCCGGAGACAGGCAGCCTCTTCGCGCCGCTCGTCACCGAGTACACCAAGGTCCTCACCGACCAGACCACGCCGGAGAAGGCCGCAGCGGCCACCGGTGACTCCTACCGCAAGCTCCTCAAGGGCTGGAAGTAACCCAGGAAGGCAGGCCGGCTGATGGCTGTCCACACCAGCCAGTCGGTGGCGAAGGCCGCGGGCGACGATGTCGCCCGCGGCCGGAGCCGCGGTACTGGTAACCCCCCGCCGCCGCCGAGCAGGCTCCGGCGGGCTCTGTCGATCCACTGGTACGCCTGGACGATGGTCGCCCCCGTCGTCCTCGTGATCGGCGTGATCATCGGCTATCCGCTGGTCCGCGGCATCTACCTGTCGCTGACGGACGCCAATGAGCGCAACGTCGCCCGGTCCATCGGCGTCAACGAAATGCCCGCCACCTACAAGTTCGTGGGTGTGGACAACTACGTCGACGCACTGACGGGTACCCAGTTCCTCGGCACGCTCGGCTGGACGCTGGTGTGGACGGTCTCCTGCGTGGGCATCACGTTCTCCCTCGGCATGGTCCTCGCCAACATGCTCAACCGCCGTTTCGCCGGGCGCTCCGCCTACCGGATGGCACTCATCCTGCCCTGGGCCATCCCCGGCTTCGTCTCCGTCTTCGCCTGGCGCTTCCTCTACAACGAGGACCGCGGACTGCTCAACAAGATCCTCGGCGGCGCCGGCATCGACGGCGTGCCGTGGCTCAACGACCCCACCTGGGCCAAGTTCTCCGTCATCGCCGTCAACGTCTGGCTCGGCATCCCGTTCATGATGGTCGCCCTGCTCGGTGGGCTGCAGTCCATACCCTCCGAGCAGTACGAGGCCGCGGAGATGGACGGCGCCACCGCCTGGCAGCGGTTCCGCCACATCACGCTTCCCGGACTGCGCCCGGTCTCGACCACGGTGATCCTGCTCTCCACCATCTGGACCTTCAACATGTTCCCGGTCATCTTCCTGCTGACCCGCGGCGGACCCGGCGAAGCCACCCAGATCCTGGTCACCCAGGCCTACAAATTCTCCTTCGAGATCAGCCCGCGCGACTTCGCGCAGTCCTCCACCTGGGGCGTGCTGATCCTCGTACTCCTGATGCTCTTCGCCGTCGTCTACCGGCGAGTGCTCCGCACGCAGGGAGACAACTGGTGACCACCGTTACGGAATCCTCCGGCCGGCACGCCGTCCGCAAGCCGCGGCAGCGCGGCGACCGCTCCCCGCTCGCCTCCGTGAGCCTGCACCTCACCCTGATCATCGCGTCCGTCATCGCGGTGTTCCCGGTGCTCTGGGTCCTGCTGACCTCGCTGAAGCCCGCCAAGTACGCGACGACGACGGACTTCTTCCGGGAGACGACGTTCGTCAACTACACGAACCTGATCAAGGACACCGAGTTCCTGAGCTGGTTCGGCAACTCCGTGATCATCGCGGGGCTCTCCACCGTCATCGGTGTGTTCGTCTCCGCGACCACGGGCTACGCGGTCAGCCGCTTCCGCTTCCCCGGAAAGCGCGGGCTGATGTGGACGCTGCTGATCACCCAGATGTTCCCGGTCGCGGTCCTCATCGTGCCGATCTACAACATCATGTCGAGCATCGGCCTGCTCAATCAGCCCGCCGGACTCGTCCTGACCTACCTCACCATCTCGGTGCCGTTCTGCGCCTGGATGATGAAGGGCTTCTTCGACACCATCCCGCGTGAGATCGACGAGTCGGGCCAGGTCGACGGCCTCACCCCGTTCGGCACGTTCTGGCGGCTCATCCTGCCGCTCGCCAAGCCCGGACTCGCCGTCACCGCGTTCTACTCCTTCATCACCGCCTGGGGCGAAGTGGCGTACGCCTCCGCCTTCATGGTCGGTGACGAGAACCTCACGCTCGCCGGCGGACTGCAGAAGTTCGTCAACCAGTACGGCGCCCAGTGGGGCCCGATGACCGCCGCGTCCGTACTCATCGCGATACCGGCGGCACTCGTCTTCCTCTTCGCGCAGCGTCACCTGGTGACCGGCATGTCCGCCGGAGCCGTCAAGGGCTGACCCACCCGCACGCACGACCGTACGACCGATCGCACCAGTCACAGCGGCGCCGGGGCCCCGACCCGGTCACGGCGCCGCTCCCCACCCAGACACCCCAGGGACGACATGACCCAGCACCTCGCTGCCCCCTCCACCGGCACGTCCGACGGCGCCCCGGGCCACCGCACCGGCTGGTGGCAGGACGCGGTGATCTACCAGGTCTATCCACGGAGTTTCGCCGACGGCAACGGCGACGGCATGGGCGATCTCGCAGGCGTCACCGCCCGTCTCCCGTACCTCAAGAGCCTCGGCGTCGACGCGGTCTGGCTCAGCCCCTTCTACGCCTCGCCGCAGGCCGACGCCGGCTACGACGTCGCCGACTACCGGGCCATCGACCCGATGTTCGGGACGCTGCTGGACGCCGACGCCCTGATCCGCGAGGCCCATGGGCTGGATCTGCGCATCATCGTCGACCTGGTGCCCAACCACTCGTCCGACCAGCACGAGTGGTTCAAGCGCGCCCTCGCCGAAGGCCCCGGATCGGCCCTGCGCGAGCGCTACCACTTCCGCGCCGGCAAGGGCAAGAACGGCGAACTCCCGCCCAACGACTGGGAGTCCATCTTCGGTGGCCCCGCCTGGACCCGGACCACCGACCCGGATGGCACACCCGGCGACTGGTACCTCCACCTGTTCGCCCCGGAGCAGCCCGACTTCAACTGGGAACACCCGGCCGTCGCCGACGAGTTCCGCTCGATCCTGCGCTTCTGGCTCGACATGGGCGTCGACGGATTCCGCGTCGACGTCGCCCACGGCCTCGTCAAGGCCGAGGGCCTGCCCGACCTCGGCGCCCACGACCAGGTCAAGCTGCTCGGCAACGACGTCATGCCGTTCTTCGACCAGGACGGTGTGCACGAGATCTACCGCAGCTGGCGCGTCATCCTCGACGAGTACCCCGGCGAGCGGATCGCCGTCGCCGAGGCATGGACGCCCACCGTCGAGCGCACCGCCAACTACGTGCGCAGCGACGAGATGCACCAGGCGTTCAACTTCCAGTACCTCGGCACCGCCTTCGAGGCCGCCGAGCTGCGCAAGGTCATCGACACCTCGCTCGACGCGATGCGTCCCGTCGGGGCCCCCACCACCTGGGTGCTCTCCAACCACGACGTGACCCGTCACGCCACCCGCTTCGCCAACCCGCCGGGCCTCGGCACCCAGATCCGTACCGCGGGCGACCGCGAGATGGGCCTGCGCCGCGCCCGGGCCGCGACCCTGCTGATGCTGGCGCTTCCCGGCTCCGCCTACGTCTACCAGGGCGAGGAGCTCGGCCTGCCCGACGTCACCGACCTGCCCGACGAGGCACGCCAGGACCCGTCGTTCTTCCGCGCCGAGGGCCAGGACGGCTTCCGTGACGGCTGCCGGGTGCCGATCCCGTGGACCCGTGACGGCAGCTCGTACGGCTTCGGCGAGGGCGGCAGCTGGCTTCCGCAGCCCACCGGCTGGGGCGAGCTCTCCGTCGAGGCGCAGACCGGCGTCGAGGGTTCCACGCTGGAGCTGTACCGGGCCGCGATCGCCGCCCGCCGCGCCCACCCGGGGCTCGGCGCCGGGACCGGCGTGGAGTGGCTGGACGCCCCCGAAGGCGTCCTCGTCTTCGGTCGCCCCGGCTTCGTCTGCACCGTCAACACCACCGCCCGCCCGGTACGGATGCCGGTCCGCGGCAGTGTGCTGCTGGCCAGCGCGCCCGTGACCGTCGACGGCGCCGAGTTCGAGCTGCCCGCCGAGACCACGGTGTGGTGGACGGTGTGACCGTCCCCGCACCCCGGACCGGCGGGGCGCTGCGGCTCTCCGACATCGCCGGACAGGCAGCGGTCAGCGAGGCGACCGTCAGCCGGGTGCTCAACGGGAAGCCGGGCGTCGCGGACACCACGCGTCAGCGGGTGCTCGCGGCGCTCGACATCCTCGGCTACGAACGTCCCGTACGGCTGCGCCGACGCAGCGCCGGGCTGATCGGACTGGTGACTCCTGAACTCACCAACCCGATCTTCCCGGCGTTCGCGCAGTCCGTCGAACAGGTCCTGGCCGGCCACGGCTACACCCCGGTGCTCTGCACCCAGCTGCCCGGCGGCGCCACGGAGGACGAGCTCGTCGAGCAGCTCGTCGAACGCGGCGTCGGCGGCATCGTCTTCCTCTCCGGGCTGCACGCCGACCTGTCGGCCGACCCGGCGCGGTACGCCGCACTCACCGACCGCGGCGTGCCGTTCGTCCTGATCAACGGCTACAACGAACGGATCAGCGCCCCGTTCGTCTCGCCGGACGACGCCGCCGCCGTACGGATGGCGGTCGGGCATCTCGCCGCGCTCGGCCACCGCAGGATCGGTCTGGCGATCGGACCGCAGCGCTATGTGCCGTCCCGCCGCAAGCGGGACGGCTTCATCGAGTCGGCCGTCTCGCTGCTCGGGCTGTCCCCCGCCGAGGCCGAACTCCTCGTCTGCCCCACGCTGTTCGGCGTGGAGGGCGGCCAGGTGGCGGCGGGTGCCCTGCTCGACAAGGGTTGCACCGGCATCGTCTGCGGCAGCGACCTGATGGCCCTCGGTGTGGTGCGTGCCGCCCGGGGGAGGGGGCTCGATGTGCCGCGCGATGTCTCGGTCGTCGGCTTCGACGACTCGCAGCTGATTGCGTTCACCGACCCGCCGCTGACGACCGTGCGCCAGCCTGTTCAGGCCATGGCGGCGGCGGCGGTGGGGGCCCTGCTGGAGGAGATCGGCGGAAGCCCGGTGCAGCGCACGGAGTACGTGTTCCAGCCGGAGCTGGTCGTACGGGGGTCCACCGCGGCGGTCCGTACGGTCTGACCGGAGGCGTGGCGAGCGGCAACGCACAGGAGAGGCACCGGAGTCGGCCCAGGATGGGCCGGCGGGGAGTTGAGCGACTCCTGGTGCCTCTCTCTGTCGTGACCGGCCCGGCCGGCCGGGCGCGTGGGGCCCGGCTGCCGAGGCGACCGGGACCCCCGGCCGACCGGACCGGAGTCGGGTTGAACTTAACAGGGCCGCAATATTTTGCGAAAGAGCTTGCAGGCAGAAAGATGCACGATTTCGTGGATGTAAGCGGGGAGTGTCCAAAGGGTTGACCGGGGCGGAACGGGCTCGTACGGTCTGCTCCGCGGCAAGGTTTGCATTCTTGCAGCAAGAACCTTCATGAGCCTTGAGGGCACGGCGCGTTGTCACGTGAGGCTGCCCCGTCACCCCGCGTTTCCCCCACAGCAGGAGGAAAGACATGGCACGCAGATCTCTGTCTGCCGCACTCGCCCTTGTGGCAGGCGCCGCCGTCATCGCCGTCCCCACCGGCCTCGGAACGGCAGGAACCGCCCAGGCCGCAGGCCCGGGCGACAAGGACGTCACCGCCGTGATGTTCGAGTGGAAGTTCGACTCCATAGCCAAGGCGTGCACGGACACCCTCGGCCCGGCGGGCTACGGCTTCGTCCAGGTCTCGCCGCCCCAGGAACACATCCAGGGCAGCCAGTGGTGGACCTCGTACCAGCCGGTCAGCTACAAGATCGCCGGCAGACTCGGCGACCGCGCGGCCTTCTCCGCCATGGTCAGCACCTGCCACGGCGCGGGCGTCAAGGTCATCGCCGACACGGTCATCAACCACATGTCGGCGGGCTCGGGCACCGGCACCGGAGGCAGCTCGTACACCAAGTACGACTACCCGGGCGTCTACTCCGTCAGCGACCTGAACGACTGCCAGTCGCAGATCAGCAACTACGGCGACCGCGCCAACGTCCAGAACTGCGAACTGGTCGGCCTGGCCGACCTGGACACCGGTGAGGACTACGTACGCGGCCGGATCGCCACGTACCTCAACGACCTCCTCTCCCTCGGAGTCGACGGCTTCCGGATCGACGCGGCCAAGCACATTCCCGCCGCCGACCTCGCCAATATCAAGTCCCGGCTGAGCAACACGGGCGTGTACTGGAAGCACGAGGCGATCTACGGCGCGGGCGAGGCCGTCTCGCCATCGGAGTACCTCGGCAGCGGTGACGTCCAGGAGTTCCGTTACGCCCGCAGCCTCAAGCAGGTCTTCAACAACGAGAACCTCGCCTATCTCAAGAACTTCGGTGAGGGCTGGGGCTTCATGGAGTCCGGCAAGTCGGCCGTCTTCGTGGACAACCACGACACGGAGCGGGGCGGCGACACCCTGAACTACAAGGACGGCGCCAACTACACACTGGCGAGCGTCTTCATGCTGGCCTACCCGTACGGCTCCCCGGACGTCCACTCCGGCTACGAGTGGTCCGACAAGGACGCCGGTCCGCCCAACGGCGGCACGGTGAACGCCTGTTACGCCGACGGCTGGAAGTGCCAGCACTCCTGGCGGGAGATCTCCTCCATGGTGGGCTTCCGCAACGCGGCCCGCGGCGAGACGGTCTCCAACTGGTGGGACAACGGCGGCGACCAGATCGCGTTCGGCCGGGGCGCCAAGGCGTACGTCGCCATCAACCACGAGGGCTCCTCGCTGACCCGCACGTTCCAGACCTCACTGCCCGCCGGTGACTACTGCGACGTCCAGTCCGGCACGGGCGTCACGGTGAACGGCTCCGGCCAGTTCACGGCCACGCTCGGCGCGAACACGGCGGTCGCGCTGCACATCAACGCCCGTACGTGCACCGGCGGCGTCACGGACCCCGGAACGGGCACCTCCGGCGCCTCCTTCGGCGTCAACGCCACCACGCAGACCGGCCAGAACATCTACGTCACCGGCAACCAGGCGGCCCTGGGCAACTGGGACCCGGCCAACGCGCTGAAGCTCGACCCGGCGGCGTACCCGGTCTGGAAGCTCGATGTGAGCCTGCCGGCAGGGACGTCGTTCGAGTACAAGTACCTCCGCAAGGACGCGAGCGGCACCGTGACCTGGGAGAGCGGCGCCAACCGCACGGCGACGGTACCCACCACGGGCAAGGCCACGCTGACGAACGACGTCTGGCGCGCTTAACCCGCACGGGGAAGCCGCCCCCGTTTGCGCACCCGGGGTCCGGGTGCGCAGCGGGGGTCTCCTCAAGGCACCCCGATCGTGGCGACCGTGAGCCAGGGGGCGTTGGTGGTTGCTGCCCGGTGGGTGGTTTGCCGGGCGCACCCGGGCCCGTGGTGAACGCTCTCCGCGGGTCGCCGGAGCCGGACCCCCTCGGTGCTGCTGCGGCCTGGGCCGGGGGTGCTGAAGGGGGTCCCCGCAGGGCCACGCAGTAAGAGCACGGCTCCCCTCCGGTGCAGGGGAGTCTGCGTGGTCCGAGGAGACACCCTGGTGCGCCCCCGACCCCCCCGGGTGCCCAGACCTGACCGTCCACTTCGAGTCCCCCGAACACCCAAGGAGACCCTTCCCGTGTCCCGTACCACCCTCAGACGGGGAGCCGTCGCCGCCCTGTGCGTGGCGCTCATGCCCGTCGTGCCGGCGGCATCGGTGTCCGCCGCGCCGAAGCCGCCCGGCCCGCCGTCGGACGCGAAGCTGGCCGCCGAACCGGCCCGGCACGACCTGACCCGCGAGCAGTTCTACTTCGTGATGCCCGACCGGTTCGCCAACGGCGACACCTCCAACGACCGCGGCGGGCTCACCGGCTCGCGGCTGGAGACCGGGTACGACCCCACCGACAAGGGCTTCTACCAGGGCGGCGACCTGAAGGGCCTCACGAACAGGCTCGACTACATCAAGGGCCTCGGCACCACTGCCATCTGGCTCGCCCCGATCTTCAAGAACCGCCCCGTCCAGGGCACCGGCAAGGACGCATCGGCCGGCTACCACGGTTACTGGATCACCGACTTCACCCAGGTCGACCCGCACTTCGGGACCAACGCCGACCTGTCGAAGCTGATCGACAAGGCCCACGGCAAGGGCATGAAGGTCTTCTTCGACGTCATCACCAACCACACCGCCGACACCGTCGACTACGCCGAGAAGACCTACGGCTACAAGCCCAAGGGCGCCTTCCCGTATCTCGACGAGGACGGCCGCCCGTTCGACGACGCCGCGGGCATGGCGAAGGTCGACGAGGACTCCTTCCCGTACACCCCGAAGAGCACCGGCACCAAGGTGCCCGCCTGGCTCAACGACCCCACGATGTACCACAACCGCGGTGACTCGACCTATGCGGGCGAGTCCACCGAGTACGGCGACTTCTCCGGGCTCGACGACCTGTGGACCGAGCGTCCCGAGGTCGTCTCCGGCATGGCGAAGATCTACCAGAAGTGGGTCCGCGACTTCGATATCGACGGTTTCCGTATCGACACCGTCAAACACGTCGACCTGGACTTCTGGACCGAGTGGGCGACCGCCCTCGACGCGTACGCGGCCGAGCGCGGCCGGGACGACTTCTTCATGTTCGGCGAGGTCTACTCCGCCGACACCGCGATCACCTCGCCCTACGTCACGCGTGGACGGCTGGACTCCACGCTCGACTTCCCGTTCCAGGAAGCCGCACGCCAGTACGCCTCTCAGGGCGCCCCGGCCTCGAAGCTCGCCGCCGTCTACGGTGACGACTACCGCTACACCACGGACAAGGCCAACGCCTACGAGCAGGTCACGTTCCTCGGCAACCACGACATGGGCCGCATCGGCACCTTCCTCAAGCAGGACAACCCGGACGCGGACGACGCCGAACTGGTCAACAGGGCCCGCCTCGCCAACGAGCTGATGTTCCTCGGCCGCGGCAACCCGGTGATCTACTACGGCGACGAGCAGGGCTTCACCGGAGCGGGCGGCGACAAGGACGCCCGGCAGACCCTCTTCGCCTCGAAGACCGCCGACTACCTCGACGACGACCAGCTCGGCACGGAACGTACGCACGCCTCCGACGCGTACGACACCCGGCACCCCGTCTACCGCTCCATCGCCGCCCTGTCCAAGCTCACAAAGGAGCACCCGGCGCTGCGCGACGGCACCCAGACCGAGCGGTACGCGGAAGGGTCCGTCCACGCCTTCTCCCGTACGGATACCAAGCGCCCGTACGAGTACGTCGTCGCCACCAACAACGCCACCGAGGCAAGGACCGTCGAGCTGACCACCGAGTCGGCGGGCATGAACTTCCGTTCGCTGTACGGGGGTTCAGGCACCGTGCGCAGCGGAGGCGACAGGAAGATCAGCGTCACCGTGCCGGCGCTCGGCAGCATCGTGCTGCGGGCCGACCGGCCGCTGGGCACCCCCGCCACAGCACCGGCCATCACTCTGAAGGCGCCCGCCGCCGGAGCCACCGGCACCGTCGAGCTCACCGCCGACGTCGACGGCGGACAGCTCGACCGCGTCGTCTTCGCCGCCCAGACCGGCAACGGAAAGTGGCGCACGCTCGGCACGGCCGACCATGCGCCGTACAAGGTGACCCAGTACCTGGACCGCTCGGTCGAGGCCGGAACCGCCCTGCGGTACAAGGCCGTTGTCGTGGACCGTGCGGGACGTACCGCCAGTGCGCTCGCCTCGACCACCGCGGGCCAGGCCCCGCCGGCCGAGAAGCCCGTCGCCGTGGAGCGCGACTACGCCGTCGTCCACTACAAGCGCGCGGACGGCGACTACGACGGCTGGCAGCTGAAGTCCGGGGAGAAGACCGCCGACTTCATCGGGCGCGACGCCTACGGGGCGTTCGCCTGGGTCGCGGTCGACGAAGGCGCCTCCACCGTCCCGTACACCGTCGAGAAGGACGGCACCGCCGACGGCCCGCAGCGCAGTGTCGACCTCGCCAGGACCGGTCAGGTCTGGATCGAGCAGGGCAAGGACGACCAGGCCACCGAGGCGCCCGACGGCGCCCAGCCGCCGCAGGACACCACGAAGGCCGTCCTCAACTACCACCGGCCCGACGGCAATTACGACGGCTGGGGGCTGCACACCTGGACCGGGGCCAAGAACCCCACCGACTGGGCCAAGCCCCTTCAGCCGGTGAAGAAGGACGCCTACGGCGTCACCTTCGAGGTCCCGCTCACCGAAGGCGCCACCTCGCTCAGCTACATCCTCCACAAGGGCGACGAGAAGGACCTCCCGAGCGACCAGTCCCTGGACATCGCGTCGAACGGGCACGAGGTCTGGATGCTCGGCGGAAAGCCCGGATACCTCCTGCCGCAGGCAGGCGGCGCACCCGCCCCGGACCTCACCGAGGCCGCGGCCCAGTGGATCGACAGCGACACCGTCGTCTGGAAGGTGAAGTCCACCGACGCCACCAGCCAGCAGCTCGTGTACGCGAAGGACGGCGGGATCTCCGTCGTCGACGGAGCACTCTCCGACGAGGGGCAGTGGCTGCGGCTCAACGCCTCGACGCTCACCGAAGCGCAGAAGACGAAGTACCCGCACCTCAAGGACTATCCGGCGTTCACCGTCGACGTACGCGACCGGGACAGGGTCCGCGCATCCCTGCGCGGCCAGCTGATCGCCACCCAGCGCGCCGCGAACGGCGCCCTGCTCGCCGCCACCGGGGTACAGACCGCCGGTGTGCTGGACGACCTGTACGGGAAGAGGGCGAGCAGCGCCTCGCTCGGCCCGGTCTTCCGGCACGGGACGCCCACCCTGTCCGTCTGGGCGCCCACCGCCCGTACGGTCTCGCTCGAACTGGACGGCACGACCGTCCCGATGCGGCGCGACGCCTCCACCGGCGTCTGGTCCGTCACGGGGAAGAAGAGCTGGTACGGCAAGCCCTACCGGTACGTCGTGAACGTCTGGGCGCCCACCGTCCAGAAGACCGTCACCAACAAGGTCACCGACCCGTACTCCACCGCACTGACCGCGGACTCCGCCCGCAGCCTCGTCATCGACCTGGCCGACCCGGCGCTGGCCCCGCGCGGCTGGTCCGGGCTGGAGAAGCCCACTGCCGTACCGCTGCGCGACGCCCAGATCCAGGAGCTGCACATCCGCGACTTCTCGATCGCGGACGGCACGTCGAAGCACCCCGGCGAGTACCTGGCCTTCACCGACACCCGCTCGGACGGCATGAAGCACCTGGCGCGGCTCGCCGACTCCGGCACCGGCTACGTCCACCTGCTGCCCGCGTTCGACATCGGGACCATCCCCGAGAAGAAGGCGGACCAGCAGAAGCCCGCCTGCGACCTGTCCGTCTACGCCCCCGACTCCGAGGAGCAGCAGGACTGCGTGGCGAAGGCCGCCGGGAAGGACGCCTTCAACTGGGGTTACGACCCGCTGCACTACACGGTCCCCGAAGGCTCCTACGCCTCCGACCCGGACGGCACGAAGCGCACCGTCGAGTTCCGCCGGATGGTGCAGGGACTGAACGGCGCCGGACTGCGCACGGTCATGGACGTCGTGTACAACCACACCGTCGCCTCCGGCCAGGACGACAAGTCGATTCTCGACCGCATCGTGCCCGGCTACTACCAGCGACTGCTGGAGGACGGCACGGTCGCCACCTCGACCTGCTGCGCCAACACCGCGACCGAGAACACCATGATGGGCAAGCTCGTCGTCGACTCGGTCGTCACCTGGGCCAAGGAGTACAAGGTCGACGGCTTCCGCTTCGACCTGATGGGACACCACCCGAAAGCCAACATCCTCGCGGTCCGCAAGGCCCTCGACGAGCTGACCGTCGCCAAGGACGGCGTCGACGGCAAGAAGATCATCCTGTACGGGGAGGGCTGGAACTTCGGTGAGATCGCCGACGACGCCCGCTTCGTCCAGGCCACGCAGAAGCACATGGCCGGCACCGGCATCGCCACCTTCTCCGACCGGGCCCGCGACGCGGTGCGCGGCGGCGGCCCCTTCGACGAGGACCCCGGTGTCCAGGGCTTCGCGAGCGGGCTCTACACCGACCCGAACACCTCGAAGGCCAACGGCACCGCGGCCGAGCAGAAGGCCCGCCTGCTGCACTACCAGGACCTGATCAAGGTCGGGCTGACCGGCAACCTCGCCGACTACAGCTTCACCGACAGCAGCGGCCGTACGGTCAAGGGGTCGGCCGTCGACTACAACGGGGCGCCCGCCGGATACGCGGCGGCTCCTGGCGACGCCCTCGCCTACTCCGACGCCCACGACAACGAGACGCTCTACGACGCGCTCGCCTTCAAGCTCCCGGCGGGAACCCCGGCGGCCGACCGGGCGCGTATGCAGGTCCTGGCCATGGCGGCGTCCACGTTGTCGCAGGGGCCCTCGCTCTCGCAGGCGGGCACCGACCTGCTGCGCTCGAAGTCCCTGGACCGCAACTCCTACGACAGCGGTGACTGGTTCAACGCGCTGCACTGGGACTGCCGCGACGGCAACGGGTTCGGCCGCGGGCTTCCGCCCGCCGCCGACAACAAGAGCAAGTGGTCCTACGCGAAGCCGCTGCTGACCTCCGCCACGCTCACCCCCGGGTGCCCGCAGATCGACGGCGCCTCCGCCGCGTACCGGGACCTGCTCACCATCCGCACCACCGAGAAGGAGTTCTCTCTTCCCACCACCGAGCATGTCCAGTCCACGCTGTCGTTCCCGCTCTCGGGGACGGACGAGACACCCGGTGTGATCACGATGCGCCTCGGCAAGCTGGTCGTCGTCATCAACGCCACCCCCGGCACCGAGAGCCAGCGCCTCCCGGACGGGGCAGGCACGACGTACGCCCTGCACCCCGTCCAGGCGGCGGGCGCCGACGCCACGGTCAAGAAGTCCGCGTACGACAAGGAAACCGGCACCTTCACCGTCCCCGGACGCACGGTCGCCGTCTTCTCCGTGCGCTGACGAGCACAGTTCCACCCAGCCCGGTCGCGGTCCGGTCCCTCCAGGGGGATCGGACCGCGACCGGGCTTGTGCTGTCCTACGGATCACCGTAAGGCTGAGGTCCGACAACCGGCCGGACCCGTACACAGGAGCACTTGATGCCGCAGATCACCGTCGACTATTCCGCCGAGCTCGACGACACCTTCGATCGACGCGGCTTCGCCCTCGCCCTGCACCCGCTGGTCGCCGAGACCGTCACCACGAAGATCCCCAACTGCAAGACGAGGTTCCGCCGGGTGGAGGAGTCCTTCGTGGGGGATGCCCCCGACGGTGACGCGATCGTGCACATCTCGATCGGTCTGCTGTCCGGCCGCACATCGGAGACCAAGGCGCGGCTGACCGAGTCCGTCCTGGAGCTGCTGGCCGGGTATCTGAAGACCGCCGACGACCTGGTGGTCCACGCCTCGGCCGAGACCCGTGAACTCGACCTGTCCTACCGGAAGAACTGAATCCGGAGCCGTGTCACGGCCTGCGCTGCGGGGGCACCGTCAGCACGGACGGCGCCAGCGTCGACAGGCGGGTCAGCAGATCCCCGAAGGGGCCGTCCACCGGCTCCTGGGAGAGGACCCGCAGCACGACGCCGGCCATCTCCTGGTTGTAGGCGGCGCTCACCGCGGCCAGCGCGGCGAAATCGTGCACCAGCTGCATTTCCAGCTCGGAGCGCGGGATGCGCCGCCCGTCGAGCCAGATCAGGGCCGTCGACTCGGCGAGCGAGACCCAGGAGCGTACGACCAACTCCAGCCGGGCGGACGGGTCCTGGACGCCGAGATGGCTGATGATCTGCTCGTACGCGGCTTGCCGCACCCCGTCGATCATGGCGTTCGCCTTCGAGGAGCCGACCGAGGGGCCGCCGCGCATCAACGCGGAGAAGCCGGGGCCGTGCTCCTCGACGAAGTCGAAGAACCGGCCCATCACCCGCAGCAGCCGGGCGCCCAGAGGCCCTTCGAGCGGCTCCAGGAACCGGCCCGCCAGCTCATCGGCGGCCCGCCCGAGCGCCGCCTCGTACAGGCTCTGCTTCCCCGGGAAGTAGTGGTAGACGAGCGGCCGCGAGATCCCCGCGGCAGCCGCGATCTCGTCGATCGACACATCGTCGGGGGAGCGGTGGCTGAACAACTCCAGCGCGACGCCGATCAACTGCTGCCTGCGTTCTTCGACGCCCATCCTGCGCCGCACCCCGGTCGTCATGCCACCAGCCTATCCGCGGCGCGCCGCTGGAGGTGTCAGAGGTCCAGGACCAGCCGTTCACCGCGGCAGCGCGAGACGCACAGGAGCATGGAGTCCTCGCGCTCCGCGTCCGTCAGCAGCTCGTCCCGGTGGTCGATCTCGCCCTCCAGGACCCGCTGTTGGCAGGTGCCGCAGAAACCCTGTTCGCAGGAGTACGAGACGTACGGGAGCTCCTCGCGCACGGCCGCCAGCACCGACTGGCCGGCCGCGACCCGAACGGTGCTTCCGGAGCGGCGCAGTTCGACCTCGAAGGCCGTGGATTCCGAGTCCGATGCCGGGGTCGCGCCGGCGGCGGTGAAGCGTTCGAGATGGAGGGAGCAGCCCTCGGGGAGCGCGGCGGCGACAGCGTCCATCAGGGGTCCGGGACCGCAGACGTAGACCGCCGTACCGGGCGTCGCACCGGCAAGCACCGCGGCGGCGTCCGGACGCCCGGCCTCGTCCTCCGGTACCACGGTGACCCGCCCGCCGTCCACGCCGAGCTTCTCGATCTCGTCGATGAAGGGCATGGAGGCGCGCGTACGGCCCCCGTACAGCAGCCGCCAGTCGGCGCCCGATGCCGCGACGGCCCGCAGCATCGGCAGGATCGGAGTGATGCCGATACCGCCCGCCACGAACACGTAGGCGGGGGCCTCCACGAGCGGGAAACGGTTGCGCGGCCCGCGGACGCGCACCTCTGTGCCCTCGTGCAGCTGCGTGTGGACCTCGCGCGAACCGCCCCTGCCGTCCTCGCCGAGGCGCGGGGCGATGGTGTACGCGTCCGGGTCGGCCGGGTCCCCGCAGAGCGAGTACTGCCGGACCAGCCCGGATGGCAGCACCAGGTCCAGATGGGCGCCGGGCCGCCAGGCGGGCAGGTCGTCGCCCGCCAGCCGGAGCCGCACGACACCGTCGGCGACCACGTCCCGCTCGGTGATCAGCAACGGCCGGGTGGTGGTGGAACGCCGCTCGGAGTGGCCCGAGACCGGCTCCTCCAGGGCGGGCATGGGCCACAGCGGTGACGCCTCGATGCGGCGGCGCATCGCACGCCGGGCGAGCACGGCGGCTCCGGCGACCAGGACGAGGGTGCGCAGACGGGGAAGGGGCATGTGTCAGTTCTTTCCCGGCATCCGGGCCTCGGCCGCCAGGGCCGCGGGCGAGTGGGCGAGGTAGTCGACGGCCTGGGCCGTACTGCCCTCCTGCGAGGGGTGGTACGTACGGCTCAGATAGGTGGGGACGGTGCGCGCGATGGCGCCGGGGCTGGGCAGAGTGCCCTTCCTGCCGCTCGCCCGGAGTTCCCTGAAGGACGCCTTGCCGGCGAGCAGGCTCGGGTCGTTCTCCATCAGGAAGCGGGTGCCGCGCTGCCAGAGGAAGACGAGCGCGGTGAACGCGATCGCCCAGGTGCGCACCCGCCGCCGGTAGCCACCGTCGACATGCATGAACACGTCGAAGGCGACGGAGCGGTGCTCGACCTCCTCGGCGCCGTGCCAGCGGAGCAGATCCAGCATCGTGGGGTCGGCGCCCCGGCGGTCGAGCGCATCGGCGTTGAGTATCCAGTCGCCGAGGAAGGCGGTGTAGTGCTCGATCGCCGCGATGGTCGCGACCCGCTCCATCAGCCACCACTTACGGGCCCGGCCGGGCGGCAGCGTCTTGTCGCCGAGCAGCTTCTCGAAGAACCAGTCGATCTGCGCGGTGTACGGGGTCGGATCGAGGCCGAGCTTCTTCAGGTGCGGCAGTACGTCGTCGTGGGCCTGGGAGTGCACGGCCTCCTGGCCGATGAACCCGATGACGTCCTGGCGCAGCTTCTCGTCGTGGATGTACGGCAGCACCTGGCGGTACACGTGGATGAACCAGCGCTCCCCGGCCGGCAGAAGCAGGTGGAGCACGTTGATGGTGTGCGCGGTGAACGGGTCGCCCGGCACCCAGTGCAGGGGCGTCTTCTCCCAGTCGAAGGAGACCTTGCGGGCTTTGAGCGTGGTCCGCTCCGACGCGACCGCCGCTGGCTGCGTGTTAGACATGCTGTCAATGTACTGACGGGTAAGCGGAGGGGACAGGGGCGTGCAGAGAATTCCTGCGCGACATGCCGGTCCACCCTCAGCGCAGGGCGCCGACCCTACGGCCGTCCGCCAGCAGTCCGTGGAGCTCGGCCCTGTCGCCCGCGCGGGCCCGCACCGCCAGCAGACGCCCCGGGGACCTGCCCACCACGCCCCCGGAGGTGGTCAGCGAGGCGAACTGCCCGGAGCCCGCCGCCAGTACGTACCACCGTCCGCCCGCCGACTTCCAGAGCACACCGGCCAGTACCCGCGGATCGCGCGGGCCGCAGGCCGGCGAGTCCTCGGCACGCGCCGCGACCGCCCCCGGGGCGACGGCCCCGCCGGACGGCTCCGCCGGAGCCTGGAACTCGGCCAGCACCCTGCTCCCCGTACCCCGCCAGGTCTCCGCCCGGACGCAGAACCACCGCGCGGGACCGCCGCCCTCGGGCAGCGGCTGTCGCGCGAACAGCCAGGAGTTCACCGACCGGACGCCGCCGGCCCGCACGGCGGACAGCAGGCACGCGGTCCGCGCCCAGCTCTCCCGCTCGGCCCGTCCCGACACGTCGTGCGCGGCGGACGGGGTCCCGGATGTCAGCCGGACCGGGGTCAGTTCACCGAGATCGGTCAGCAGCCGGACCGCCTCCGCGTCCCGCACCTCCAGGGCCTCCCAGGAGCGGCAGTCCCCGGAGATGTCCCCGAGCCCGGCCAGTGCGGCGGTCACCCCGTCTGCGCCGCGGGGCAGGGCACGCGGCGCCGCGTGCGGTGCGAGCAGATCCCGTACGGCCACCTCGCGCACCCAGGGCGCCGTCAAGTAGCGGACCCGGCCGTGCGCGCGTCCCACGATCAGCGCGTTCGAGCCCGCGGGGTCCGCGCCGTCGACCCGGGCGAAGTCGAGGACGGCGCCCCGGCGGGCACCCGAACGGCGGGACTCGGCGTACCGCACGATGCGCAGCCCGTCGTGGAACAGCACCACAGCGGCCTCGTCGATCACTCCCGCGTACAGCAGTTGAGGGGGCCCCATCGGAGGGCCCGTGGGCGTCCTGGGTGTCGCGGTCGACCGGTCGTCCGGACGGGGCCGCGCCCAGACGGCAAGAGCCCGGCGCAGCAGCTCGGTATCCCGGGTGAGGGTGCCGCGGGCGGGCCAGACCGTGAAGTCGGTACGTGCGGAGCGCTGCCAGAACGTCGGCGCCACCCGGCGTAACGCTGCCGGTTCCAGGGCCCGTTGGGCTGCCGGGTTACGGGCGTACGCCGGCGCGGCGGTCCTGTCCGCCCCCCAGCCGCCCCCCGGCATCACCAGCAGCGCCCCGAACGCGACCAGCGCCCCGAACCCGGCCAGCGCGGCCCTCGCACGCCGGCGCCGAAGCAGCAGATCGGTGGGCCGGGCCTGCAGCGAACACGGGTCGAACTCCGGAGACGCCAGCAACGCGTGCGGCGCCGTCACGGCATCCGCCTCCACCAGCGCCGCAGCCGGGTCCCGCACCCCGGCGTCGGCGAGCACCCGGCTCACCTCCGCATCCGTGAGCCCTTCAAGCCCACGCAGCACATGGGCGGCCCGGCACGGCCCCGAGACCGCGGACAGCGCCTGCTCCAGCGCGAGTTCGTCCGCACCACCGGAGCGGGGAAAGAGCCGCAGCCCCCACACGTGCGGCAGGAACGACGGCACCCGCACCCACCGGGACAGGCCCCGGCGCCGCAACGACCCTCCGGCCTCCAGCGCCGAACGCACCACCCGTACCCGCAGATCCGCATAACCAGGGTCCACCCCGGCCACCCCTCCGGGCCTGCGAGGCAACGGCAGCCCGGCCACCGCATCCGCCCCACGCGACCGGGGCAGGGACCGCTGGACGAGCCGGTGCGCCGCCAGCACCCGCCGACTGCACCCGAGCGAGGACGGCAGCACGAGATACCCGATCCGCGTCAGCCGGGTGTAGTGCTCGACCAGCGCGGCATCCGCCTGCTCCGGATCGACCGACCCGCACATGCGGCGCTCGACGGACGACGGCACTGCTCGACGCGGAGGCATGTTCAGCTGAACGAGCGAATGATGCGATGGTCACTCCGGCATGCGGGGCGGGCGGGGAGGCGCGCTGCCCGCGTCCGTCCTTTCGCCCGCGTGGCCTGCCAGGACTCGCCATGATGAAGTCATGACGACCACCTCGCGTGCACGATCCTTCGACGGGGCCGCCGCCGACTACGCCGCGAACCGCCCCTCGTACCCACCGGCCCTCCTGGATGCCGTCGAGGAACTGGCCGGGTTCGGCCTGGCCGGTGCGCGGGTCGCGGACATCGGTGCGGGCACCGGCCTCGGCACCGCGCTGCTGGATGCGCGCGGGGCCCGGGTGACGGCCGTCGAGCCCGGCGACGGCATGGCGGCGCAGTTCCGCCGCACCCTCCCCGGCGTCCCTCTTGTCCGGGGCGACGGCAACCACCTCCCGCTGGGGTCCGGCTCCCTCGACCTCCTCACCTACGCGCAGGCATGGCACTGGACCGACCCGGAGCTGTCGGTCCCGGAGGCCCGTCGGGTGCTGCGCCCCGGCGGTGCGCTCGCCCTCTGGTGGAACGACTCGGACCCGAGGGTGCCGTGGATCGCCGACCAGGACGCCCGGCTGCGACGGTTCTTCGGCGCCGTCGAGACCTCGTTGGATTTCCGGGCCCGCTTCCGTCACCTGCCGCCCGCACTCGCCTGGACCACACGCCAGGTGTCCTGGAGCCGTCGGGTGCCGCTCGACGTCCATCTCGCCAACCTCGGCAGCTACTCCGACTTCCTGGTGATGGACAGGGAAGTGGCGCGCGGCTTCTTCGCCGGGGAGCGCGAGCGGCTGGCCGGCACCTTCCCGGACGGCGCGGTCGAGGAGACCTATGTGGTCAGTCTGGCTGTCGCACGCCCGTGAAGAATTCGTCGTTCCGCCGCGCCGGGAGGGGCTCGCGGGGCACGATGGGCGGATGGTGACACAGCTGGAACGGCGCCGGGAAAAGGGATGTCGGGCTGCCGTCGTCGTGTGCGTCGGGCTGGTGCTGCTGGCCGGGTGCGGCGGGGGAGCGGCCGACGGCGACGGTGAACGCGAGGTGCCGCCCACCGCGACCGGGACGCTGGAGCAGCTGGCCGCCAAGGCGCGCTGCGAGCCCAATCTGCAGACCGATGCGGAAGAGATCCGGCAGGCCAACTGCAGGACCGCTGACGGGCGTTATGTGCTGGCCACCTTCGCCACCGATCGCGGCCAGCGGGAGTGGATCGACGAGGCCAACGACTACGGCGGCTCGTATCTGGTCGGCCGGAGGTGGGTGGCGGTGGGCGACCCGAAGGTGGTCGCGGCGCTGCGCGGCCGGCTCGGGGGGACGGTGGAGACCGCCTCGCCGCACCACTCGGGGAGTAGTGGCAGTGGGGGGAGCGAGGAAGGGCACTCCGGTCACCACGGGAGCTGACCGCGCAGGTCCAGGGAGTGCCGCCGACCGGGTCAGCGGCAATTGCGTCCGTCGTTGATGCAGCTCACCACCCTGTTCATCGCGTTCCCGCCGAAGACGTTGATGAAGTCACCGTGATCCGTGACGGGTTTGTGCAGCTGCTCGGGAAACGAGTCGACGGCGAAGCCGGGGCCCGGCGGGACGTCGTACACAATGCGCTGCACGAGCTGCGGAATGGCCCTGAATCCGTCCGGGCACCTGCCGTCGTCCTGCGCGAAGGCCACATGCGTGCGGTGATTCGCGCTGTCGGTGTTCCGGCCGTCCCAGCAGCTCTGGAACGCGAACGAGCGCACCACCTGGCTGCCTTCCGGACAGATCGGATACTTGTCCTTCAGCTGACGGTCCTCGAATCCGGTGCAGCTCCAGGAGGCGTTGGCGTTCGCGTCGCCATTGGTGAACGCCTTCGCGTCCCCGGTGATGATCCGCAGGAATCTCGGCATGGCCGTCACCTTCCCGGTGGAGGACCCGACGAATTTCAGGGTGACCTGGGACGGGGTCTGGATCTCCCCGACGTTCTGGTCCTTTCCTCCGCCGTCGGCGGCCACGTCGTTCTCGTCCTGGCCGTTCTGGAGACGCAGCACCGGCCAGTAGTACGTGGACTTGTCGCCCTGATTGCGACAGGTCGTCGCACCCCTGGCCAGATCGTCGTCGCTCGCGAATGCGTCGTTGGCCTGGTTGCCCACGTAATCGTGCATATGGTGAGCGCCATTACTCACTCCGGGCGCGACGATGACGTTGTCCGGGTTGAATTTCCCGTTCTCGTTGCGCCCGCAGTCGGTCGTGAACGTGCCGCGTGAGGCGCCGCGTAGCTGGCGGGGGCGTTCGACGTTGGGCTGGACCGACTGGATATCGACGAAGTCGGAGGCCTCGGGGCCGTTGCCCTCCTGGGCAGGGTCCGGGTCCGGATTCTCGTCCTGGCCAGGGTCCGGATTCTCGTCCTGGCCAGGGTCCGGATTCTCGTCCTCGCCAGGGTCCGGGTTCTCGTCCTGGCCAGGGTCCTGGCCTTGCTCCTCCTCGCCGGCCCCGTCGCCGGCCCCGTCGTCGTCGTCCGCGCGCAGGCTGCACGGGGCCAGCCCTTCCAGTCCCTCCGGCCGGTCAGCGCTGCGCTCGATGGCGATCCCGATACGGTCGAGGCTCGCCACCCGCTTGTCTCTCAGCGGGCCGAGCACCGCGTTTTCGGCGAGATCCGGGTCCTGGGCGATCTCGTCCTTCCGGTCGGCGAATTGCTGATACGCGTCGGTGATCTGCGTATCCATCGCCGCCAGTTCGCGGTCGACCTCCCCGCGTGCCTGTTCGGGCACTTCGGGAAGTTCGTTTCCCACATCGGGACAGTCGATGGTGGACATCTGAGGACCCTCATTGCGGGTCTGTTCCGGAGGCGAGCCGGACCATCCTTCTCCCGCGCTCGCGTAGACATTGACTGCGACCAGTCCACCTCCGCCCAGAATCAGTGCGGCCGAGGCGGCGATCGCCCGGTTGGCCAGTGAGCTGCGTTTCTTGCGCGATGTGCGTCCCATGAAACTCCTCTGCTTCGAGGGAGAAGCGTGACGTTCCATACGGGCGGGGCGCGCACCCCGTTCAGACGGTCGTGGAATTCATGGGAATCTCCCTTCGCAAAACGACCGGAATGCTCAACTCTCAGACGAACGCCGCCATTTGAGCATCGACGGGCGCCCCGGTCAGCCGGTTCGCGAGCGTCGACATCGTGTACGCGCCGATGCCGAGCACCACCTCCAGCGCGTTCTGCGGGGTGTAGCCGTGCGCCTGGAAGCTCTGGAGGGATGCATCGTCGACCGCGCCCGATGTCGCGAGAACGTCCAGCGTGAACTGCCTGACCGCCTCCAGCCGTTCGTCGGGAAGCGTCGGCGTACGGTCGTCGCGCAGTGCGGCGATCAGCTCCCCGTCCGCGCCGAGTGCGGTGAGTTTCGCCGTGTGCATCGCCACGCAGATGTGGCAGTCGTTGCGGGTGGCCATCGTCATGATCACCACCTCGCGGGAGAGTGGATCCAGTGTGGTCGATTCGAAGATTGCGCTGATCTTCAGAAAGCCGTCGAGCAGCTGGGGCGACGTGGCGAGCCGCGCGACGGCGGAGGGCAGATAGCCGGACCTCTTCGCCACGGCCTCCATGGTGCGGCGGGCGGCGGCGGGGGCGGTTTCGAGGGTGTGCTCGGGGAACGCGGACGAGGTGATGGCTGGCATGGGTACCTCTCGCGGTAAACTCGACAACGTGATTGACGAAAAGGTAAACCAGGTTGTCGAGATGCGCAATGGCTGAGCCGGAGGGAGGTGCGGGTTTCGAGCTGCCACTGCTGCTGTTCGCGGGGTTCCGGTCGATCATCGACGAGCTGCACCGCGAGCTGGCCGCGCACGGCCACCGGGACGTGCGTCCCGCCTACGGCTTCGCGCTCCAGGCGGTCGGGCGGGACGGTGCGAGCGCCAGCGAGATCGGGCGGCGGCTGGGGGTGTCCAAGCAGGCCGCCGGGAAAACCGTCGAGAAGCTGGAGGCGCTCGGTTACGTGGAGCGCGTCGACGATCCGGAGGACGGCCGCCGCAAGCTCGTCCGGCTCACCCCGCGCGGCATCGACGTGCTCGTCAGGTCCGCCCAGGGATTCGACCGCATCCGGGCGGAGTGGGTCGGGGCGCTCGGCGCCGAACGCGTGGCCGAGATGGAGACCGGTCTGCGCGCGATGGTGCCCGCGAGTGCGTTCCGTCTCGACGCGGCGGGGTGGTTCACGGGCTGAGCGGCTGGGCGCCCGGCCGGCACGGCCCCGGCCCCTACTCCCGGTCCAGATACGCGAGCACCGCCAGAACCCGGCGATTGTCGTCGTCCGACTGCGGCAGGGGGTACACCGTTCCCCCATTCCGCCGGGAGGTGAACTGGTGGCACCATGTGCGGACCATGACGGATGCCCGGTCGCCGATGCGCACCCTGCGGGCCGCACTTTTCGCGGCGGTCTGCGTCGTATTGGCAGCGGTGGGTCATTCGTACATGTCGGGGCATGACATTCCCGCCGGAGCGTTGCTCGCGGCCTTCGCGACGACCGGCGCGATCGGCTGGCTCGGGGGCGGTCGGCGGCGCGGAGCGGTAGCCATCGGCGGCGGACTGATCGCCGTACAGACCGCCCTGCACATGATCTTCGCGGGCACACAGCCGCAGACGATGCCGTCCAGGCCGTCCATGCCGCACAGCGGCGTCGGCGGCATGGAAGCGGAAATGTCGATGGCAGGATCCGGGGGACACGGCGACGGCGGAATGCTCGCCGCCCATCTCCTCGCCGCCGTCGTCTGCGCGCTCTGGCTGGCCCGGGGCGAGGCCGCGTTCTTCGCACTCGCGCGCACGGTGGACGCTCTCGCCTTCACCCCGCTGCGCCTCCTTCTCACCGCGGTTCGGCTGCCGGACGCCCCGCAGCTCCCATCAGGGGCGCGGACGCGTGCCCGTAACTCGCTCTCCCACGGCGTCGTACTCGCGCACTCCCTCTCGCGGCGCGGTCCGCCGGTGTTCTCCCCGACCCGCGCCACGACCCCCGGAGCAGCCATCTGACCTGGGGTCCATTTCCCCATGTCACGCCGACTCCCGAGGACCATCATGGCCATTGACGACCCGGTACAGACCGAAGACCCGGCAACCCGGCCGCCCGAATCCAGATCCACCTGGAGCGCCCTGCGCCCCCTCGTCCTGCGTATGCACTTCTACGCGGGCCTGCTGATAGCCCCGCTCCTCCTCGTCGCCGCGACCAGCGGCATGCTTTACGCGCTGTCCTTCCAGGCGGAGAAGATCCTCTACAGCCATGAGCTGGAGGTCCCGGTGGGCGATAGCGCCGTCCCGGTCTCCACTCAGGTCGAAGCCGCGAAGAAGGCCCATCCCGAGGGCACGGTGACGGCCGTCTGGCCGTCGTACGAGGACGGCGCCACCACCCGTGTACTGATGACCAGCCCCGAAGTCGAGGAGGGCAAGTCCCTCGCCGTCTTCGTCAATCCGTATACGGCAGAGGTACGGGGAGAGCTGGCCAGTTACGGCAGCTCGGGCGCCCTCCCGCTGCGCACCTGGCTCGACGAACTCCACCGGGACCTCCACCTCGGAGACCTCGGCCGCAACTACAGCGAGCTGGCCGCCAGCTGGCTCTGGGTGGTGGCCCTCGGCGGGCTGTTCCTGTGGATCGGGCGCAAGCGCACGGGGAAGCGGGCGCTGATCGTCCCCGAGCGTGGCCCCAAGTCCCGCCGCCGCACCCTCTCCTGGCACGGCTCGCTCGGTCTTTGGGCGGTCACAGGACTCGTCCTGCTCTCCGCCACAGGGCTCACCTGGTCCAAGTACGCGGGCGAGAACATAGGCGCCGTCCAGGACCAGCTGGGCGGCGCCACCCCGGTCGTCTCCGCCGCCATCGACGAAGGTGCGCCGAGCGGCGGCGGCGAGCACGCGGAACACGACGGCTCCCACGAGGGCACGTCGATGCCAGGCATGACCGGTATCGACCGGGTGCTCGCCTCCGCGCGCGTGGCCGGGATCGACGGAAAGCTCTCGGTCATCCTGCCGACCGAGGGCAGCGGCTATGTCGTCAAGGAGACCGACACGCAGTTCCCGGTCCACCTCGACTCGGTCGCCGTCGACCCGGCCGACGGCAAGGTCATCGACGAACTGCGCTTCGCCGACCACCCGTTGCTCGCCAAGCTGACCCGCTTCGGAATCGACGCCCACACCGGCGTCCTCCTCGGCCTGGCCAACCAGTTGGCGCTGGCAGCCCTGGCGCTCTCCCTCGTCCTCCTCATCGTCTGGGGCTACCGCATGTGGTGGCTGCGCAGGCCGACGAAGGAACGAGGGCTGAGCGCGGGGCGGCCCATGCCGCGCGGAGCATGGCGCAAGGTCCCACTGCCGGTGCTGCTGCCGATCGTGGCGGCTACGGCGCTGGTGGGCTGGTTCGTACCCATGCTGGGAGTCAGCCTGCTGGCGTTCCTGGTGATCGACGTGGTGCTGGGCCAGGTGACGAAGGCGAAGGCAACGGCGTAACAACGACGGGAGCCTCTGCCCACCCGGGCAGGGCTCCCGTGTGCGGGACGTACCGGACTCAGGGAGCGTACTTGTAGCCCACGCGCCGGATCGTCTGGATCGCGCCGCGGTGCTCGGCGCCCAACTTGCGCCGCAGCCGGGCGACATGGACGTCGACGGTGCGCCCGTCGCCCACGTGCCCGTATCCCCAGACCGTCGTCACCAGCTGATCGCGGGTGTGGACCCGGTGGGGGTGCGCCACCAGATGGGCGAGGAGTTCGAACTCCAGATAGGTGAGGTCCAGCGGAACGCCGTCCACCGCGGCGGTGCGCCGGTTGGAGTCGATACGCACGGGCCCACTGCCCGGGTCCTCCACGACCGGCTGCTGGTCGGCCGGTACGAGGACGAGGTAGCCGATCATCGGAGGCTGCCCCGGCAGCGCGGGCACGGTGTGCTGCGGCGCGGGCAGCCAGGTGGCTCCCGGCGGTAGCAGGCCCGCCACGTCGGAGAGCTGGACGACCTCATCGGGGTCGACGGAACGCAGCCGGTGGCGGTGGGGAGAGAAGGGGCGGGCGGTGGAGGTGGCCGCAGCGGGCGCCGCTGACGCCGCGGTGGCGGCGGAAGCGGCGGAGAAGGTACGAGTGTTCGCCATGAGGGTCAGCTCTTTCGCGCGAGGAGTCGTCGAGGACGGACGTACGTCGTGCGCGCGGGCCGAAGACCGGGGTGAGCGGCTTTAGAGGGCCTGCGCGTTCCACGCGCGGCAACACACCCGGTCGAAGTCATGATGCTGACGAGAGGGCCAGAACGGCTCGAGGTCGCTGCGACCCGACGAGGTGTGCTGGAAGCTGGCCATGCCCCCATTGAAGCAGACATCGCGGCAGCGCAGCAGGGCCCTCTCACCCGTCGGTACGGTCTCTTCGGCCGGCGGCCCCCGACGAACGACGCGGGGGCGCCCACCGGAATCCGGTGAGCGCCCCCGCGTACGGACGAAGAGCGGGATCAGACCTGGTCGGCCTTCTCCAGCGCGGCGCAGCAGGTGTCGACGATCAGCCGCGTGACGACGTACGGGTCGACGTTGGCGTTGGGGCGACGGTCCTCGATGTAGCCCTTCTGGTCCTGCTCTACCTGCCACGGGATACGGACCGAGGCGCCGCGGTTGGAGACGCCGTAGCTGTACTCGTTCCACGGGGCGGTCTCGTGCAGACCCGTCAGACGGTCGTCGATGCCTGCGCCGTAGTTCTTGACGTGGTCCATCGGCTTCGATCCCTCGCCCAGCGACTCGCACGCGGTGATGATCGCGTCGTAACCCTCGCGCATCGCCTTCGTGGAGAAGTTGGTGTGCGCACCGGCACCGTTCCAGTCACCCTTGACCGGCTTCGGGTCCAGGGTCGCGGAGACATTGAAGTCCTCGGCGGTGCGGTACAGCAGCCAGCGGGCGATCCACAGCTGGTCGGAGACCTCCAGCGGGGAGACCGGTCCGACCTGGAACTCCCACTGGCCGGGCATGACCTCGGCGTTGATGCCGGAGATGGCCAGGCCCGCCTTCAGGCAGTTGTCGAGGTGCTTCTCGACGATGTCGCGGCCGAAGATCTCGTCGGCGCCGACTCCGCAGTAGTAACCGCCCTGCGCGGCCGGGAAGCCGGCCTCGGGGAAGCCGAGCGGGCGGTGCCCGTCGAAGAAGGTGTACTCCTGCTCGATGCCGAAGATGGGCTCCTGGCCCGCGAACTGCTCGGCGACCGGACGCAGCGAGGCACGGGTGTTGGACTCGTGCGGCGTCATGTCGATGTTGAAGACCTCGCACAGGACGAGGACGTCGTCACCGCCGCGGATCGGGTCCGGACACGTGAAGACCGGCTTCAGCACCCGGTCGGAGGCGTGGCCCTCGGCCTGGTTGGTGCTCGAACCGTCGAAGCCCCAGATGGGCAGGTCCGCCACATCCGTGGAGGGCGAGCCGGCCATGATCTTCGTCTTGGAGCGAAGCTTGGCGGTCGGCTCGGTGCCGTCGATCCAGATGTACTCAGCCTTGAACGTCACGGAAGCCATCCTTCGAGGGGTGCTGCGGTCTCTGCTGCGCAGCTTCGCAAGACGCGATTTCCCGGCCGTTGCCCGAATGTGAACCCCGTGTTACCTAGGTTTCCTCCGTATACCGGAGACGCGGTGCGGGCCGGCGGCCCGGTCATGCGCGAGCCGTGAGCAGGGAGGCGAATCCGGCGGCGTGAATCCGTCGCACCAGCTCCTCCTGGCTCGTGCCCAGCGCCGCGGCCGCCCGCGGGAGCGACCAGTCCGTGTCGGACAGTCTGTGCAGCAGATACCCCCGCCTGACCTGGGCCTCGGACAGCCGGAACGTCTTCAGATAGGCGACCCGCCCCTTGTGGTCGGTGATCGTCTCACCGATGTGCTGACCGTCCCGGTTGCGCAGGAACGGCGGCAGGAACCGCCACAGGGTGAAGTCCCCCATCCGGTACACGCGGGCGAACGCGTACGAGGTGTCCAGCAGCTCACGCGCGAACAATGTGTCGTGCGCCTCACTCCACTCCCGCTCCTGGGCGCGCGCCGCCGCCCGCAGATCGGCGAGCGTCCGCAGCCCCGCGTTGTCACGGATCCGCGCCCCGAACTCCGCCACCGGGGCGCCGTACATCGCGTACTGGTGCACCAGCTCCCCGTACAGGTCCTGCATCAGCGAGCCGTGCAGCAGGCGGTAGTCCTCGGGGTGCGGCAGGACGAAGGCGGCGGCGAGCGCGTCCGACACGTACAGCATCACCCCGCACTGGCCGGGGTGGATCTCGAAGACCCGCAGGGCGTCGCCCAGCCCACGCACCGACCACCCCATGTAGGTGTCCTCGGAACGCGGCGAGAGCCCGTCGCGCAGTGCCTGGCGCGACCACTCCTCCCAGGCGACGGACGGACCGCCGAAGTGCAGGGCGAGATAGCCCTCCAGGGCGAGGTGCAGCGGCAGGAAGCGCAGCCGGTCGCCGGGCTGCCGCTTGGCCATCCGGTGGTGCCGGTTCCGCGGCAGCCGGACCGTCCTCGGCGGGGTGCCGTCACCGAACTGCGTACCGTACGCCGCCGACTGCATCCCCTCGCCCGACCAGTCGGCCACGAAACCGTGCGGAACGTACGAGGTGTAGGCGGTCCGGGGACCGACCTCGACGAGGCTTCCCCCGTGCCCCTCGTAGATCTCCCGGTGCAGTCGCAGCCCCTCGACCGGCTCCTCGCGCACCAGAGGGACCAGGCGGACACCGCCCCACACCTGGGAGGGCCGGGTGGTGAGCCCGGTCAGTTCGAGCCTGTTCACGAGGTTTCCTCCTCCTGATCGCCCACGAAACGCGCGACCTGCCGGTCCAGGTAGATGTACAGCGCCGCCGCCCCGGTACGTCCCTCCGCGAACTGCGCGAGTTCCACCAGGGCCGGCAGATCCTCGGCGTCCCGGATACCTGCCGTCGGGACGCTCGGCGTCAGCCGGCGCACATCGAAACCGTCCGCGTCGTATACGGGGTTCACATGGACCACCGCCGTGCGCCGGCCGGGATCGAGCCGGTTCCGCCACACCCGCAGCACCTCCCCCGCAAGTCCGGGCGGCGCGTTGTCCCAGCCGTCCGACACGATGACCAGACGTTCCGGTGCGTGCTCCAGCGCGTCCAGGATGCGGGTGCCGAGCGGGGTCGGGCCCCATGGGCGTACGAGAAGGGGATCGGTGGCGCCCGATGTCCACAGCGGGGCGAACGCACCGGGCGCGGCCAGCGCCTCCAGCAGGAAGTGGCAGGCCAGTGCCACGGCGAGCGGGCGGCGCCGCTTCTCGCCCGACCCGGACGACGAGTAGCTGTCGTCCAGCACGGCGCCGACCCGGCCCCAGCTCCCGGCGTGCGGCCCCGCCGTGCGGCGGGCGGCGGCCCGCAGCGCACGGATCAGCTCCGCGCGGTGGGCCGACCGCTGCTCGAAGCCCAACGACAGGACGTACAGGGCGAGCCGGGTCAGAGGCATCACGGTCAGATCGACGTCCGTGGGCAGCCGCGGCTCCTTGCCGGTGCTCCGCTGCCCCTGGGTGCGCAGCCGTTCCAGCCGCGTCATCCGGTGCGTCATCCGCTCCACGAACGCCTCGCGCTTCATCCCGTGGGCCGCGGCGAAGCCCTCCGCGACGGTGAACGGCAGCTCGTCGACGGCGCCCTGCTCGTAGTGCGCGCGGCGCCAGGCGTCGAGCAGCTGATGGCGGTAGCGCTGCAGCCGCCCTGGCCGGAAGAGGAACTCGCCCAGCTCACGCAGGGCCTCGGGCTCGTCCACGCGGCGCAGATGGATATGGCGGGCGGTGGTCTTCAGACCGCGGCGGTACTTCACCGCGTCATGCGCCAGATCCGGCCGGGCCGCCAGCCAGTCCCGCATGATCGCGCGGGTCCGCCGGTTGTTGACCCGGGCCTCGCGCAGCGCACGGAACAGACGGTAGACACGCTGCGGCGGCAGCACCGCCAGCCGTGCCGCGATCAGCCGGCCCTCGGTGCGCTTCTCGTCGGCGGTCGCCTCGGCGGCCGACTCCAGCAGACCCTGCACGATGCGCACGGCGTTGTGGTCGTTGATGTCGAGCGCGAGCGAAGCGGCGTACACCCGGCGGTAGTTGACGCGTACGTACTCATGGAGGAAGTCCAGCGACAGCCGCTGCTCGTACGCCTCCGAATGGAACTCGCGCTGTCCGGTCGCGGTGATCGCCGCATTGACGAAGAGGAGCACGTCCTCGGCGGCGACGATGTCTGCGTGGGACTCGGTATCGGTCGTCATGGATTCCCCCGTGATGTTCCGCGTCGCCGTTCGGGAACGCGGAAGCCGGCCGGGGAATGGAGGCGCGATCAGCGAAATCACTGCTTAGAAGGCAAGTCCCGGAAGTCGCAGCCGGAGTCCCGCGGCCGGCCCGAGCAACGTAACCGCGGACGACGACGCCCCGCCACCGTATTTGCGGACCGGGCACACGGACCGGGTATGCCGACCCCGCACACCCACCGGGCACACGGACCGGGTATGCCGACCCCGCACACCCACCGGGCACACTGGCTCGTATGACGACACCTGCTGCTCCGAACGCACGGATGCGGATCGGCCTGCTGGGTACGGGCCCCTGGGCCCGTAACACCCAGGCCCCCGCCCTCGCCGCCCACCCCGGCGTCCAGCTGAGCGGTGTCTGGGGCCGTCGGCCCGAGGCGGCGGAGGCGCTCGCTGCTGCCCATGGCGTCGCGGCGTACACCGACGAAGCGGGCATCGACGAGCTCCTCGCTACGAGCGATGCCGTGGCGTTCGCCCTGCCACCGGACATCCAGGCTCCGCTGGCCGCCCGTGCCGCAGCCGCCGGCTGCCACCTGCTGATGGACAAGCCGATCGCGACCACCGTGGCGGGCGCACGGGAGATCGCGGAGGCGGCGGAGCGGGCCGGGGTCGCGTCCGTGGTCTTCTGCACCTTGCGGTTCGCCACCGAGACGGCGCAGTGGATCACCGAACAGGCCGCGCTGGACGGCTGGTTCACCGCACGTGCACAGTGGCTCGGCGCGCTGTACGCGCCGGAGGCGAACAATGAGTACGCCGCTTCCCCCTGGCGCCGGGAGAAGGGTGGACTGTGGGACGTCGGCCCGCACGTGCTCTCGGTCCTGATCCCGGTGCTGGGCGAGGTGACGGAGGTGACAGCGGCCCGCGGCCCCGCCGGCACCACCCACCTGGTGCTCCGCCACACCTCCGGGGCTTCGAGCACGGTGACGCTCGGGCTGGGCGCGCCCGTGGCAGCGGTGGGCATGGAGATCGAGCTGAGGGGCGAGCGGGGCGTGGTCACCCTGCCGAACTGGGGCGACGCGGTGGGCTCGTTCCGGGCGGCAGTGGACGCGCTGATCGATTCGGTACGTACGGGAGTGGCGCACCCCTGCGACGTACGGTTCGGGCTTCGGCTCACGGAGCTGCTGGCGCGGGCCGAGGCGGGTCTGGGGCCGGTGCCCGCAGCGTGAGGCGTACCGTCACCGCCCGGTCGGCCATCGGCGGGTCCGCCGGGCGGTGACGGTACAGCCCGTTCCGGTCAGCCCACGCGCTCGATGCGGGCGTTGCGGATCAGGAATTTGCCCGGCTCGCGTACCTGCTCGAACGCCGCGTTGTTCAGCAGGGCGCAGCTGCCGGAGACCGAAGAGACCTTCACTGTTGTCGACTTGTCGTTGTCGAGGTTGGTGACCTTGAGCTCCGTACCCACGGGGAACTCGCCGCTCGAAGCGGCCGGCGCACCGCCCTCACCGGAGAGCGTCACGGTGGATCCGGCGCAGACGACTTCACCTTCACCTGCACTCTCACCTGCGCCTTCACCCGCGCCCTCACCTTCACCGGCACCGGCGGCCTGACCGCCGGTGTCCCCGGCATCCGTCCCGCCCCCTCCGGCGGCCGGGTCCTCCGCCGGTGGCGCGGCGGCGTCCGAGCTGCCCTCCTCGGCGGCGCAGCCGGAGGCGGCCTGCTGGCGCCCGATCTCGTCGACGACGGCTTCCCGGTTGGCGATCCGCGCAGCCGACTGGGCGTCCGGGGCCGCCCGTTGCGCGGCGATGAACTGCTCGTTGTTGCTCAGCGCGGTGGCCAGCCCGGTACAGACGACGGACGAGCCGTCCGCCGGTGGGGACTGCGATGCCTGGCTGGTCCCGGCCAGTACGGCTGCCGCCGCGCCGGCGAGCGCGACCGCCCCGGCCGAGAGGGCGAGTTTCTTCTTGCGGCTGAGGGTTTTCCTGCGTGACACGTGGGGCTCCTGTCCCCGGCCGGAACACGGGAGGCGCTCCGGCCGGACGGGGTGCGTGTGTGCCCCTACGTACGAGTAACAGCCCCCTTCGTTTCAACGGCCTCACCCATAACTTCCGTAACCGGAGGCGTCCGTTCTGACCTGGTTCACTCCGGCGGCAACGCCCGGCACAGGGCGTCCAGTGCCTCCGGATAGGCGCGCTCGGCCGGTGTCGCGTACCCCACGACCAGCCCGTCTTGCCCGGAGTCGGTGGCGGCAGGGTGCAGATGGCCGGAGAGCCCCTCGACCGCCAGCCCCTGCCACGCCGCCGCCCGCACCACCGAGTGCTCCGTCCCCGGCGGCAGTTCCAGGACCGCGTGCAGGCCCGCCGCGATCCCGGAGACCCGGACGTGCGGCGCCCGCTCGGCCAGCGCCGCCACGAGCTGATCGCGCCGGCGCCGGTGGCGCTGCCGCATCCGCCGCACGTGGCGGTCGTACGACCCCGACTCGACGAAGTCCGCGAGCGTCAGCTGCTCCGTGGCGCTCGACCACTGCTCGCGTTCCCCCTTGGCCGCCACGACGTCCTCCACCAGCCGTTCCGGCAGCACCAGCCAGCCGATCCGCAGGGCGGGGGAGAGGCTCTTGCTCACCGATCCCAGCAGCACCACATGCTCGGGGTCGAGCCCCTGCACGGCACCGACGGGCTGCCGGTCGTAACGGAACTCGCCGTCGTAGTCGTCCTCCACGACCACACCACCGGCCGCCCGCGCCCAGTCGACCACGGCGGCGCGCCGCTCAGGATGCAACGGCCCGCCGGTCGGGAACTGGTGTGCGGCGGTGAGCAGCACCGCCCGGTCCGTACCCCTCAACTCGTCGACCCGTGCGCCGTGTTCGTCCACGGTCAGCGGCCGGGTGCCGACCCCCTGACCGGTGAGCAGCGCGCGGTGGAACGGCAGCCCGTACGCCTCCACCGCCCACGGCCCGCCCAGCACGTCCGCCAGCAGGCGCAGCCCGTGCGCGGCGCCCGAGCAGAGCACGATGCGCTCCGGCGCCGTCCGGACGCCGCGCACCCGGGCCAGATAGCCGGCCAGGGCCCGCCGCAGCTCCGGCCGCCCGTGCGGATCGCCGGGCCCGAAGGCGTCGTTGGGCGCCTCGGTGAGCGCCCGCCGGGCCGAGGCCAGCCACGCGGTCCGGGGAAAGACGGAGGGGTCCGGCTTCCCCTGGACCAGGTCGTGGACCGGGCGGGCGGACCGGGGCGGGGTCCGCTGCCGGTGTACGGGGGTGACGGGCGCCGCCCGCTCGGCGACCCGGGTGCCCGAGCCCTGGCGGGCGGTCAGCCAGCCCTCGGCGACGAGTTCCGCGTAGGCGTCCGCGACGGTGTTGCGGGCCAACCCCAGATCGGCGGCGAGCGAACGGTACGGCGGGAGCCGGGTGCCCGGGGCGAGCCGCCCGCCCCGGACCGCCTCGCGCAGCGCCCGCATGAGGGCGGCCCGCCGATTACCCGCACCGGACAGTTCCAGCGGCAGATCGCTGCCGAGGACCTCCGCTGAATTGACCCATGAATCCACCATCTGAATGCACCCCGTAACCGGTCGCCCGTTCTCGTAGATTCGTACCCATGACGACGACAGAGATCAAGGCCGACGCCCCGTCCACCACCACCGGCACCACCGTCCGGCTCAACTTCGCCAAGGCCGCCCCGAAGGCGTTCCGGGCCGTGATCGGCCTGGACGCGGCGGCGCGTGAAGGGCTCGACCCCACGCTGGTCGAGCTGGTGCAGATCCGTTCCTCGCACCTCAACCACTGCGCGTACTGCCTCCACATGCACACCACGGACGCCAGGAAGGCGGGCGAGAGCGAGGAGCGGCTGCACATGGTCGCCGTATGGCAGGAGGCGACGCACTTCTTCACGGAGAAGGAGCAGGCGGCCCTCGGCCTGACCGACGCGGTCACCCGGGTCGCGGACGGCGGAATCTCCGACGAGGTGTACGGGCGGGCCGCGGCGCACTTCGACGAATCGGAGCTGGCCCAGCTGCTCGCCCTGATCTTCACCATCAACACCTGGAACCGGATCGCCCTGGCCACGGGCAAGCGCGCCGGCGCCGACGAACGCTGACCCGCCGGCCCGGCCCCGCTCAGTCCGGCCGCCGGCCCGGCACCGCTCAGTCCGGCCGCCGGCCCGGCACCCCCTCACACCGGCCGACGCCTCAACGCCCCAGCACGTCCCGTACCGCCTCGTCCGTACGTCCCACGACGGCCGTCCCGTCGTCCGCGGTGATGATCGGCCGCTGGATCAGCTTGGGATGCGCGGCGAGCGCCTCGATCCACCGCTCGCGGGAAGCGGCGTCCTTCGGCCACTCCTTGAGCCCGAGCTCCTTCGCGTCCGCTTCCTGAGTCCGTGTGATGTCCCACGGCTCAAGCCCGAGCCGTTCGAGCACGGCCCGGATCTCGTCGGGCGACGGCACATCCTCCAGGTAGCGGCGGACGGTGTATTCGGCACCCTCCGCATCGAGTAGATCCACTGCGCTACGGCACTTGGAACAGGCCGGATTGATCCAGATCTCCATGGGGCCCAGGGTACGCGAGGGAGTCGCGAAAGCGCGTCTGGCCAGGGGCGATTGTCAGTGGGGGGCAGTAAAATGGAGGTAGTTCGTGAGGGTTCCACCACCGTGCCAGGAGGTTGCCGATGGCCGTTGCCGCAGTCACGACCAAGCCGCTCCACAACCAGCTCACCAAGCCCCTGCAGAGGAAGCGACTCCCCGCGGGGCGCCCCCGCGAGTGGTACGTCTCCCACAACCGCCGCCTGAAGGCCATGCGCCTGGCGATCGCCCTGCTCGACACGGGCGTTTACCAGCCGTCGAGCGCCACCAACATCCGTATACGCACCATGGCCGAGCGCCTCGGCATCCACCCGCCGTCCGACACCACCTGCAGAATGGTCCGCACCCTGATCCGCTACGGCCGCTGACGACCGCGTCCCGCACCTGACACCTGTGCCGGCGCTTCCACCGAAATGGTCCGTAACGGGCCACCAGGGCGCGAGTTGCGCCCTGGTGACCCGTTCACGGTCTCCCGTTTCTGTCCCGGCCCTGGGGCTGGGGATTGTGCCACCTGCCCGCCCCGCCCCGCCCGGTGGTCGATCTCGGCCGACGAGCGAGAAGTATGACGTGTCACAGACAATGTGGCGCTGCTGTGGGAACTTCAACTCTGTTACTCGTCAGTTGAGTTATCGACGTGCGCGTGGAGAGGGTTGAATTGAGCACGCTGCAAGCCATCACGCTCGACCAGGTGGTCGACACGGACCACTACCCCCTGTCGGACCCAGGGAGCGTCGAGGGACAGGCGGTGATCGACAGGGCCCGGCACGAACTGGCCACGGTCGGCTGCACCGTACTGCCGGACTTCATCCGCCCGACGCTCCACGAGGTCCTGCGCCAGGAGTGCGCAGCCATCGCACCTCAGGCGTACTTCGACGTCGAGACCGTCAACGTCTACAACATCGCCGTGGACGCGGACCTGCCCGAGAACCACCCAGGCCGGCGCACCTTTCAGCGGGGCAACGCGTTCGTCGCGCGCGACCACATCCCCGGGGGCGCCCTCATCAGCCGGCTCTACGCGCACGAGGTGTTCCGGCGCTTCGTCGCCGACTGCTTCGGACTGCCGCAGCTGCATGAGCTCGCCGACCCGCTCTCCGGGCTCGTTCTCAACGTCGTACGGCCGGGTATGGAGCACCCATGGCACTTCGACACCAACGAGTACACGGTGAGCATGCTGACCCAGCAGGCGCAGTCGGGCGGTGACTTCGAGTACTGCCCGAACATCAGATCCGCCGAGGACGAGCACTTCGACGCCGTCCGCGACGTCCTGGACGGCACCACCCGGGGCGACCGGCTGCCCCTGCGCCCGGGCGACCTGCAGCTCTTCAAGGGCCGCTACTCACTGCACCGCGTCAGCCCCGTACAGGGCGACGTGGCACGCCACTCCGCGATCTTCGCCTACAGCGAGCGCCCCGGCGTCATCGGGAGCGTGGCCCGCACCCGTCAGCTCTTCGGCCGCGTCCTGCCCGCACACCAGGCCGCCGAAGGCCGGGCCGTGCGGGGCGACAAGCTGCTGGACTAGCGGGCGGCCCGCGCAGACCCTTCCTGCCCCGCCCCGCGATCCACGGAGGAGTAAGCCCCTTGCGTTTCGACGCGAACGGAAAAGTCTCGCTCGACCACATCTACACCGCGCCCGACCCGCGCACGTACTTCCAGGTGCTCCGCCCCCTCGGCTACTGCGTTCCGCAACAGGCCAAGCCGTACTTCGAGAAGCTCATCAAGGAGTACCGGGAGTCCGAGGAGGTGGCCGTCCCGACCGTCCTGGACATCGGCTGCTCCTACGGGATCAACGCCGCCCTGCTGAAGTACGACGCGACGATGGACGAGCTGTACGCGCGCTACGGCGATGCCGCCCGGATATCCCGCGAGGAGCTCCTGGCCCGCGACCGTGACCTCTCCCGCTCCCGCAGACCCGCGCACGGTCTCCGCTTCACCGGGCTGGACGCGTCCACCAGCGCACTGGCCTACGCGCGCGAGGCCGGTTTCCTCGACGAAGCGGTCCACGCCGACCTGGAGGCGAACGACCCCACAGCGGAGCAGCACGCCCGGCTCGCCGGGACGGACATCGTGATCTCGACCGGCTGCATCGGCTACGTCACCGAGCGGACCCTCACCCGTGTCGTACGGGCCCAGGGCGAACGGCGCCCCTGGATGGCGCACTTCGTCCTGCGGATGTTCCCCTTCGACCCGGTCGAGGACGCCCTGGCCGGGCTCGGATACCGCACCGTCCGGGTCGACGACGTCTTCAAGCAGCGGAAGTTCGCCGACCCGCAGGAACAGACACGCGTGCTGGACAGCATGGCGGCGGCCGGAGTGGATGCGCGGGGCCTGGAGGAGGAAGGCTGGATGTACGCACAGCTCTACCTCTCCCGCCCGAACTGAAATCCCGCCACCCTTCCCACCAACCGAAAGCAGAGCCGAATTGAACGTCAGCCAGGAAGTTGCGGTCAGCGCCACCTTCGCCCGGGAGGGCGACCTGCCGCGCGTGCCGCTGCCCACGCTCGAGGAGAGCTGCGAAAGGTTCCTCGCCTGGAGCGCACCGCTCCTGACCGCCGAGGAGCGGGCGGCGACCGAGGCCGAGGTCGCCGCCTTCCTGCGGCCCGACGGACCCGGCCGGGTCCTGCACGCGGCGCTGGAGGAGTACGACGGCACGGAGGGTGTGCACAGCTGGCTCGACACCTTCTGGCCGTACCGCTACCTCGGCCGCCGGGACCGGATCGCACTCAACGCCAACTTCTTCTTCCTGTTCCAGGACACCGGCCAGGGGCAGCTGGACCGGGCGGCCGGTCTGGTCGCCGGGGCGCTCAACTACAAGCGGCAACTGGACGAGGGCCTCATCGCGCCGGTGGAGCAGCGCGGAGTGCCCCAGTCGATGGTGCAGAACAAGTATCTGTTCTCCACGACCCGTATCCCCGGCGTCCCGCTGGACACCGTCCGCGCCCCGTACAGCGACAGCGCACCCGGCCCCTCCACGGCCAGGCACATCGTGGTGTTCTTCCGGGGCAGCATGTTCCGGCTGGACGTACTCGGTGAGGACGGCGCCCCGCACAGCCTCGACGAGATCGAAGCCGGGTTGCGCGCCGTGACCAAGGCCGACGTGCACACGGACGAGGCGGACCGGGCGGGCCACCTCACCAGCATGGCGCGCGCGGAGTGGGCGGCTGCCCGGGACACCCTCCTCGCCCACCCCCGCAACGCGGAGACGCTGGACGACATCGAGACCGCGTTGTTCTGCGTCTGCCTGGAGGATTTCGCACCCGAGGACACCAAGGCCACCTGCGACGAACTGCTGTACGGAGACCGGGGCAACCGCTGGTTCGACAAGGCCGTCTCCTTTGTCGTCTACACCGACGGCCGGGCCGGCATCAACGTGGAGCACTGCGAGCTCGACGGGACGACCATCCTCAGCTTCACCGACGCGCTGCTCAGCACCCCGCCCGAGGAGCACGCCCGCCTGTCCGGCGCCTGCGCGCAGGGCCAACCTGTACCGCAGCCCCTCGCGTTCGAGCTGGACGACACCCTGCGGACCCAAGTGCGTACGGCTGCAGAAGCGTTCGCCGCGTACGGTGCCGCCACCGCCACCAGCACGGTCTCCTTCGACGACTTCGGCAGCACCGCGGCCAAGGCGCTCGGAGTGTCCCCGGACGCGTTCGTCCAGGCCGCCTACCAACTGGCCCACCAGCGCGCCAAGGGGCACCTCGGCGCCACGTACGAGTCGATCGCGACCCGCCAGTTCCGGCACGGGCGTACCGAGGCGATGCGGGTCGTCACCCCCGAGATGCCGGCCTTCGTCGCCGCGATGGACGACCCCGAGGCCGACCACGACACCCGCCGCGCGGCATTCCGTGCAGCCGCGGGCGCCCATGTGGCCCGTGCGAAGGAATGCCAGGCCGGAGGCGCCCCCGAGCAGCACCTGTGGGAGCTGGAGCTCATCCAGCGCCGCCGCGGCGACGAACTCGGGATCACCGAACAGCCCGCCCTGTACCGCTCACCGGGCTGGCTCACGATGCGGGACGACTACCTGAGTACAAGCTCGGCGCCGTCGGAGAGCATCCAGTACTTCGGCTTCGGCTCCACGAGCAGCAAGTGCATCGGCGTCGCCTATGTCCTGCTGCCCGACCGTTTCAACCTCTACCTGAGCACCCCGCTGCCGGTGGCGGCCCAGATGCACGCCTTCGCGGACCGCCTCCGAGAGGCGGTCGCGGAACTGCGCGAGCTGCTGGCGGGCTGACACCGCACAGCGGGCAGGCGGCGAGCGGCCGGTACGGCTCAGCTCCCCGCCTGCCCGCTCCGGCGGGCCTTCACCGCCATGACGACCGGCCTGTGCGTTTCGCCGCCCACGACCGTCGCTCGGTGAGGTGTCAATCCCCTCGAACTGTGGAGTCCTTCCTATGCAACCAGCCTCATGGTGAGGCCGGCTCGGTACTCGCGTTCGTAGTCGATCGGGCTCTTGTGGTCGCACACGCTGTGCAGCCGACGGGTGTTGTAGAAGTCGGCGATCCAGGTGGCGATCTTGATGCGGGCGGCTGTTGCGGCCGACGAGGAGAGCTGCGGCCGCACACGGAGCCTGAACAAGCAGCGAGGGCCGCTACCCCGACTACGGGGTAGCGGCCCTCGCTGGCGTTTCTGACATCAAGTCAGTGAATCGGACGGGGCGTGCACACTCGGTGCACAAGGGAGCGGAATGCAAACTGAAGCAGCGAGAACTACTGGGAAGAGTTTTCGCAGGTCAAAGACTGTTTGCAGGCTACCGCCCAGGTCACCCGACCCGGCTTCTTAGATGTCGAAGTACAGCTCGAACTCGTGCGGGTGCGGGCGGAGCTGGATCGGGGCGATCTCGTTCACGCGCTTGAAGTCGATCCACGTCTCGATCAGGTCGGACGTGAAGACGCCGCCCGCGAGGAGGTAGTCGTGGTCCGCCTCGAGCGCGTCCAGGACCGCCGGGAGCGAGGTCGGGACCTGCTGGACGCCCGCGTGCTCCTCGGGAGCCAGCTCGTAGAGGTCCTTGTCGATCGGCTCCGGCGGCTCGATCTTGTTCTTCACGCCGTCCAGGCCGGCCATCAGCAGCGCCGAGAAGGCCAGGTACGGGTTGGACGACGGGTCCGGGGCGCGGAACTCGACGCGCTTGGCCTTCGGGTTCGAGCCGGTGATCGGGATACGCATCGCGGCAGAGCGGTTGCGCTGCGAGTAGACCATGTTGACCGGGGCCTCGAAGCCGGGGACCAGGCGGTGGTACGAGTTCACCGTCGGGTTCGTGAAGGCGAGGAGGGACGGGGCGTGCTTGAGGATGCCGCCGATGTAGTAGCGCGCCATGTCCGAGAGGCCGGCGTAACCCTGCTCGTCGTAGAAGAGCGGGATGCCGTTCTGCCACAGCGACTGGTGGACGTGCATGCCCGAGCCGTTGTCGCCAAAGATCGGCTTCGGCATGAAGGTCGCGGTCTTGCCGTTGCGCCAGGCGACGTTCTTCACGATGTACTTGAAGAGCATCAGGTCGTCGGCCGCGGCGAGCAGCGTGTTGAACTTGTAGTTGATCTCCGCCTGGCCGGCGGTGCCGACCTCGTGGTGCTGGCGCTCGACCTGGAGGCCGTTCTTGTCCAGCTCCAGGGAGATCTCGGCACGCAGGTCGGCGAAGTGGTCGACCGGCGGGGTCGGGAAGTAACCGCCCTTGTAGCGGACCTTGTAGCCGCGGTTGTTCTCCTCCGACCCGGTGTTCCAGGCGCCCGCCTCGGAGTCGATGTGGTAGAAGGACTCGTTCGCCGAGGTCTGGAAGCGGACGTTGTCGAACACGTAGAACTCGGCCTCGGGGCCGAAGTACGCGGTGTCCGCGAAGCCGGTCGACGCGAGGTAGGCCTCGGCCTTCTTGGCGACGTTGCGCGGGTCGCGGCTGTACTGCTCGCCCGTGATCGGGTCGTGGATGAAGAAGTTGATGTTGACCGTCTTGTCCTTGCGGAACGGGTCAACACGCGCCGTCGACAGGTCCGCGCGGAGCGCCATGTCGGACTCGTGGATGGCCTGGAAACCGCGGATCGACGAGCCGTCGAACGCGAGCTCCTCGTTCGGGTCGAAGACTGCCGCCGGGATGGTGAAGTGCTGCATCACACCGGGCAGGTCGCAGAACCGGACGTCGATGAACTTGACGTCTTCGTCGGCGATGTACTTCTTCACGTCGTCGGCGTTCTGGAACATCCAACTCCTCCTACTCCCGACCCGGAGAAGGGCGGGGTTGCAGCTCTGTCGTGCGGCCAGTGCGGTGGCACACGCTGGACCCGACCATAGGCAGACGGGATTTCTCAAGCATGACCCATTTGTTTCGCCCAAGTTAACCGGGCGAACTGGACGCGGCACCTCAGCGACGTGTTCCGTGCCCCGCCCGGCCGGGTCCGAACGCGGGCGCAGTACCGTGGTCGGGTGGACAACAGGCAAGTAATCGGATCGTGGCTGTCGGGGCCGCGCGCGGCCGCCGAGGACATGGGCGTCGACTTCGGCTACCGGGGAAAGCGGCTCGGGCTGCCCGAGCACGGACCGGGTTCCGTGGCCCCGCTGGGCCGGCGCTTCGGGGCGATCTTCATCGACTGGGCGCTGTGCATGGTGATCGCATACGGGCTGCTCGCTCGCGGTGACCAGCAGGCGGCCGGAAACTGGGCGCTCGGCGTCTTCCTCGTGCTGAGTGTGCTGACCGTCGGAACCATCGGCAGTACGCCCGGCAAGCGCATCCTGGGCCTCCGGGTCCTCGCGGGGAACGGCGAGCGGCTCGGCGCCTGGCGCGTGATCCTCAGGAGCGTGCTGCTCCTCCTGGTCATTCCGCCGCTGGTCTGGGACCGCGACGGCCGCGGCCTCCACGACCGGCTGGCCGGCGCCGTACAGGTCCGGATCTAGGGCGGATAGAAATAAGAAAGCAGGGGCGGTTCCGGGCCTGTCGGGTCCGGAACCGCCCCTACTTGTACGAGGTACGACGTATGGCGTACGAGCTGTACGGGGTGGGGTCAGCGCATCTTTCCGCCGCGCGGCATCCGCATGCCCTTCGGCATCGGACCCTTCGGCAGCGGCATGTTGCTCATCAGGTCGCCCATCGCCCGCAGCCGGTCGTTGGCCGCGGTGACCTGCGGGCCGGTCAGGACGCGAGGGAGCTTCAGCATCTTGGTGCGTACCTTCTTCAGCGGCACCTGACCCTCGCCGTCACCGACGATGATGTCGTGCACCGGCACGTCCAACACGATGCGCGCCATCCGCTTCTTCTCGGCCGCCAGCAGGCTCTTCACCCGGTTCGGGTTGCCCTCGGCGACCAGCACGATGCCCGCCTTGCCCACGGCCCGGTGGACGACGTCCTGGCTGCGGTTCATCGCGACCGCGGGAGTCGTGGTCCAGCCACGGCCCACCCGGTCCAGTACGGCCGCTGCAGCGCCAGGCTGCCCCTCCATCTGCCCGAAGGCCGCCTTCTCGGCGCGCCGTCCGAAGATGATCGCCATCGCGAGGAGCGCCAGGACGAAGCCCAGGATGCCCGCGTAGATGGGGTGGTCGATCAAGAAACCGATCGCGAGGAGGACACCGAAGGTGACGATTCCCACACCCGCGACGACGAGACCGATCTTGGGGTCGCTCCGCCTGGTCATCTTGTAGGTCAGGGCGATCTGCTTGAGTCGCCCCGCGTTCTCGGCGCTGTCCGCGCCTTCCGTGTTTGCCTTCCTCGCCATGTACCCGAGTTTACGTGGCCTAAGAACGATGGTCGGCCACGGCCTCCAGTACATGCTGGACCTCGACCCGGTCCTTCGCCCTGCGGCGGTCCTCCAGGACCGCCGTCCAGGCGTTGCGACGGGCGGTGCGCTGGCCGCTGCTCAGCAGCAGCGACTCGACGGCACGGAGGGCGCTGGTGACGGACGGGATGGCGTTGGCGCGTACCGGCACGGCCTGCATGGTGGAGTTCCCTCTCGGAGCGGATGCGCTGACTGGGCGCGGACTGAGTACGGGAAGTGCTGACCCCGCAGCGGCCGACGGAACTGCTGCTGCGTATGTACCCAGGGTCACTGCTTGGTGTTACCAGCGCGTGACCGGTCGGTCAAACACCAATGAAGCCTGGAATTCGGCGCCGCGCACGCCGACGCGGCCCATACGCGTCCCCGACCTGCGGGGAGCGTAGGGGCCGCGTCGAATTGGCTTTACCGCTCAGTAGCTTCTTGTGCTCGGTTTCACACGGCCGGTGCGGCTGCTGCGGGCGCCGCCGCCAGCGCCTGACGCCGCTCGATCGCCTGCTGGAAGAGACGTCCGGCACGGTACGAGGAACGGACGAGCGGACCCGACATCACGCCGGAGTAACCGATCGCTTCGGCCTCGTCCTTCAGCTCCACGAACTCGTGCGGCTTCACCCAGCGCTCGACCGGGTGGTGCCGTACGGACGGCCGCAGGTACTGCGTAATCGTGATGAGCTCGCAACCTGCGTCGTGCAGATCCTTGAGCGCCTCACTGACTTCCTCGCGGGTTTCGCCCATGCCGAGGATCAGATTGGACTTCGTCACCAGACCGGCCTCGCGGGCCCGCGTGATGACCTCCAGGGAGCGCTCGTAGCGGAATCCGGGGCGAATCCGCTTGAAGATCCGCGGAACCGTCTCGACGTTGTGCGCCAGCACCTCGGGGCGCGAGGAGAAGACCTCGGCGAGCTGTGCGGGCTCCGCGTTGAAGTCGGGGATCAGTAGCTCCACCTTGGTGGCGCCCGCTTCCCGCTCCGCGGTCAGGCCGTGGATCTGGCGGACGGTCTCCGCGTACAGCCACGCTCCGCCGTCCTCCAGGTCGTCGCGCGCGACGCCGGTGATCGTGGCGTAGTTCAGGTCCATCGTGACGACGGACTCGCCGACACGCCGCGGCTCGTCGAGATCGAGGGCGGCGGGCTTGCCCGTGTCGATCTGGCAGAAGTCACAGCGTCGGGTGCACTGGTCGCCACCGATGAGGAACGTGGCCTCGCGGTCTTCCCAGCATTCGTAGATGTTCGGACAGCCGGCCTCCTGGCACACGGTGTGCAGGCCCTCGCTCTTCACGAGTTTCTGCATCTGCGTGTATTCGGGGCCCATCTTCGCCCGCGTTTTGATCCACTCGGGCTTGCGCTCGATGGGGGTCTGGCTGTTCCGGACCTCCAGGCGCAGCATCTTGCGCCCGTCGGGTGCGACAGCGGACACTCCGGCTCCCCTTTGCTTTCGCTGCATTCGAATCTTCGGCGAACACCAGGGTACGCCCGTAGTTAGAACGGCTTTACGTCTGGCCAACCTGGGGCCGACGGGGCCTATTCCCCACTCGCTAGGCGGGGGCCGGGGCCGCGGCGGGGGCGGCGGCCTTCGGCGGTGCGACGTCCCGGGGTGCGAGTGCCGCGTTCTCCAGGACGTCCTTGAGGTGCTTCTCGACGACCGGGAGGACCTCCGCGATCGTCAGGTCGCGACCCAGTTCGTACGCGAGTGAGGTGACGCCCGCGTCCCGGATGCCGCACGGCACGATCCGGTCGAACCAGGTGTTGTCCGGATTCACGTTGAGCGCGAAGCCGTGCATGGTCACACCCTTGGCGACCCGGATGCCGATCGCGGCGAGCTTGCGGTCCTCGCGTCGCTGGCCCGCGTTGGACGGCGCGTACTCCGGGCCGTTCATCCGCGGGTCGAACTCCTCGTCCTGAAGGCGCGGATCGAAGTCGAGGGAGAGCCCGCCGAGGGCCGCCCGCTCCTCGACCGGGTCACCCAGGACCCAGACGCCGCTGCGGCCCTCGACCCGGGAGGTCTCCACACCGAACTCGGCGGCTGTACGGATCAGCGCGTCCTCGAGGCGACGGACATGCGCGACGACATCGACCGGGCGCGGAAGCTTCTGGATGGGGTAGCCGACGAGCTGCCCCGGGCCGTGCCAGGTGATCTTGCCGCCGCGGTCGACGTCGATGACCGGGGTGCCGTCGAGGGGGCGCTCGTTCTCCGCCGTTCGCCGGCCCGCCGTGTAGACGGGCGGGTGCTCAAGGAGCAGACACGTGTCGGGGACCGTGTCCTCGAAGCGAGCGGCGTGCACATCGCGCTGCTTCTGCCAAGCCTCCTGGTACTCGACGGAATCCTCGCCGAAGCCCAGACGGACAAACCGCAGCTCACTCACTTCAGGTGCCTCCCTACTCGCGGTGGCGGGAGTCCGGGGGGTGTCCCCGGAACCACGTCACCATGCACTGGTGTGCGCCCCCAGCCACTGTACGACCGCCCTCGTGGGGGCGGTCCGGCAGGTCGTTTCCGTCAGCGCCGCCGACAATCCTCACACGATCGGATGAATGTGGGGCGAAGGCTGCCGGGGGGTGCGGCCGGGGCCGCTAAATTCGCGCCGTTCGATAAGGGCTGCCCGCCCGGCCCCGAAGGCAGGAGACCCTACAGCTGATGTCGGAACGACCTCCGCAGCGCACCCCCAACCGCCGGCTCGCCTCGCTCATCGCCGAAGCCGGGTTCTCCCATGCGGGTCTGGCCCGCCGGGTTGATCAACTCGGTCTGGAGCACGGCCTCGATCTGCGGTACGACAAGACCTCAGTGACCCGCTGGCTGCGCGGCCAGCAGCCGCGGGGCACGACTCCCGCGCTGATCGCCGAGGTTTTCACCCAACGGCTGGGGCGTCGGCTCTCCGCCCAGGATCTGGGGCTCGACGCCTGCGCTCCCGTCTACGCCGGTCTGGAGTTCGCTGCGACGCCCGCCGAGGCGGTCGACATCGTCAGCGCGCTGTGGCGCAAGGATTCGGGAAGCCACGCGGAGTTACGGAAGATCGCGTTCACTCCGGCCGGGCTGGTCGTCCCCAGCCGGGACTGGCTGATCGGGCGGGCGGACGAGTGGGTGGGCAGCAACGAGCCACCGACGACGGCTGCCGCGTCGCGTGGTGCATCGGGGGTGCCCGGTGCGGTCGTGGGTGGCGGGGCGCCGGTGAGCAGCAGGGCTCATGGGGTGGCAGGGGCTTCGGGGGTGGTTGGTTCGCCCGGGGCGAGCGGCTCCGTCGGTCCCGGAGGAGCAGGAGGAGCCGGAGGCGCAGGAGCGGTGACCGTCGCGGGCGGACCCCGCGGAGTGCCCAGCTCCCAAGCGCTGCACACCGCCACCGCGGTGCACGGGCAGGCCGGCCGGAACGGCGCCCGTGGCCCCGGCGCCACCCGCCCGCCCGCGCACCCGGCGCCCTCGTCCCCCGCCCTCTCGCCCCTGCCGCGCCAGCGGCAGACCGACCGGGGTCCCGGCCAGCGGGTCAGCAGCGGCGACGTCGCCGCCCTGCGCTCCGTCGGCGAGCTCTTCCGCACCCTCGACAACGCCTACGGCGGCGGCCACGCCCGCCAGGCCCTCGTCCGCTATCTGGAGCACGAGGCGGAACCCATGCTCCGCGGGAGCTACGGCGAGGCCACCGGCCGACGGCTGTTCTCCGCAGCCGCCGACCTGACCAGACTGGCGGGCTGGACCTCGTACGACATCGCCGCCCACGGCCTCGCCCAGCGGTACTTCGTACAGGCGCTGAGGCTCGCGCAGGCCGCGGGGGACCGGGGTTACGGCAGCTACGTCCTGATGACCATGAGCCGTCAGGCGGTCTATCTCGGCCACGGCAGGGAAGCCGTCCAGCTGGCGCGCGTGGCCCAGCAGGGCATCGGATCGTCGGCGTCGCCCGTCGTGCAGGCCATACTGCACGCGGTCGAGGCACGCGGACACGGTGTGCTCGGTGAGGCCAGGACCTGCACCGCCGCGCTCGCCAGGGCGGAACGCGCACTGGAGACCGCCAGGACCGGGGACGAGACCCCGCACTGGGCCCGCCACTTCGACGAGGCCCAGCTCGCCGACGAGTTCGGGCACTGCCACGGCGACCTTCAGCAGTACAAGGCCGCCGCCCAGCACGCGGAACGCTCGCTCCAACTGCGCGCTCCGGCGTACGCCCGCAGCCGGCTGTTCTGCCAGGTGGTGCTCGCCTCCGCGCGGCTCGGGCTCGGGGAGCTCGACCAGGCGTGCTCCCTGGGCGCCGAGGCGGCCCAGCAGGCATCGGAGATGAGGTCGGTACGGGCCACCGAGTACGTACGTGGCTTCGAGCGGCGCCTAGAGCCGTACCGTGACGCGGCAGCCGTACGCCACTACCGGGACCGGGTCGCCGCTCTCGGCTGACCCGGCCCCGCCAGTGGCCTACCGGCGACTCACCCTGTGCGGACGCCCCGCACCTCGACCTCCGCCAGGGACAGCGGGTCGGTGGCGGACGCCAGCTGCACCCGGACGTAGCGGCCCGTGGTGCCGGGCGGCAGCTCCACCGCGGTGGGCCGCCCCGCCTGGCCGGTCATGTGCACGGCGGTGACTCCTGGTGCGGTGCGGGCCTCGTCCAGCCCGTCCGCGGTGATCGGGGTGTCCGAGGTCAGGACCCAGTAGTCCTTGAGACGGTCGCCGCAGCAGTCGGTGCGATTCCACACCTCGACCTGGTCCAGCGCCGCCGATGAACCCAGATCGACCTGCCACCACGCCTGGTTCGACGGCTCGGCGGTATGCGTCACCGAGCCCGCACCCCAGTTGCCGTCCGTGTTCCCGTCGACGGCACGCGCGGCAGGGGCGTCCCAGGCGGTGGACAGCTGCGTCGCGGCCTTGCCCCGGGCGAGGTTCTCCGGCGCCACCTTCACCGTTACCCGGGTCGTGGTCCTCATCCCGTCGTGGCGCAGCCCGATGTCCAGCGTGTAGGTGCCGGGCGGCGTCGAAGCGGGCGGGGTGACCCGGAACGGGACCTTCGCGTCCGCGCCCGCGGCGAGCGGTGCCACCCGGGCCGACGCGGGGGTGACCGTCCAGCCCTCGGGGCCCGAGAGCCCGATACGGGTCTCCGGCGCCGGCTTCCTGGACGTGTTGGTCACCGTCAGGGTGCCGTCACCCGTCACACCGGGGTTGAGCTCGTCGGGCAGCTCGGTCCTCGTACGGGCCAGGCTGTCGACGCCCGGTGTGGCGACCTTGAAGACGTACGCGTGCTTGCTGCTCGTGGCCCCGGCGCCCTGCGCGGGGGTCTTGACGACGACCCGGCCCCGGTCGTCCTTGCGCCACGGCAGCGGCTTTCCGTCGGAGCCCAGGAGGGTGATCCGGGTGTTGTCCGCGACCGGGGTGTCCGAGCCGAGGATCAGCTCCGCGCCCGGCCATTCGAGGGCGGTCGCGTACAGGGAGCCGTCCTTGACCGTGTATCGGACCTTGTCGTCGCCGGACGGCTCCTCCGCGTGGTGCCAGTACGTCGTGCCGTAGACCGCCTCCCCGTTGATCTTCAGCCAGGCGCCGATGTCGAGGAGCCGCTGCTGCTGGATCTCGGGGATCGTGCCGTCGGCGCGCGGGCCGACGTCGAGCAGCAGATTGCCGTTCTTGCTGACGATGTCGCTCAGCGAGTCGATGAGCTGGTCGGAGGTGAGGTGGTCCTCCTCCGGCTCGTTCTGGTTGTAGCCGTAGGAGTGTGCGATGCCGCGGCTCGCCTCCCACTTGTTCGGATCGATGTCCGGCTTGACCGTGTACTCGGGTGTCTGGAAGTCGAGTTCCCTGCTGTCCAGGTTCCCGGACTCGATCTTGCAGCGGTTGGCGACCGCGACTTCCTTGGGGTTCTCCCGGTTCTTCGCCTGGTTGTAGTAGTCGGCGATGACGGGTGCGGTCTTCCAGTACGAGGCGGGCTTCTCCCACTGGCCGTCGCACCAGAGCATGTCCGGGTCGTACTGATCGACCAGTTCACGCATCTGCGGAACCATGTAGTCGTCCACGTAGTCGTCGACCACCGGAGCGCCGGTGTACGGGACAGGGGCTCCGGTGTAGGGATTGCGCACCGGCTGCCCGGTGTAGGAGGGGTTGTTCCACTCGTACAGCGAGTAGTAGAAGCCCGCCCTGAGCCCGCCGTCCTTGCGGGCGGCCTTGAAGAGGTCACCCGCCAGATCGCGCTTCGGCCCGAGATCGACGGTGTCACGGCCGCTGACCTTCGAGTCGTACAGCGCGACGCCCTCGTGGTGCTTGGAGGTCAGCACGAAGTACTTGGCGCCCGCGTCCTTGAAGAGCTTCACCCAGGCATCGGGGTCGTACTTCTCGGCCTTCCACCGGCCGATGAAGTCGTCGTAGTCCGCGTCCTCGCCGAAGGTGTCCCGGTGGTACGTGTTCGTGGCGTTGCCGGGCGAGTTCATATACGCCCAGTACCACTCGGCGTAGCTGCCGCGGGGGCCCCAGGCGGGCACCGAATAGGCGCCCCAGTGGATGAAGATGCCGAACTTGTCGTCGTTGAACCACTGCGGGGTGGGATGGCTGTTGAGGGATTCGACGGTGGGCTCGTAGTCCAACGCGCCGGGGTCCGTCCCCGGTGCGGGGGCGGCTCCCAGCAGGCCGGCGAAGGCGGCCAGCGCGGTGGCGGCGACTCCCGTACGTCTGATGGGTCCGCGGTGTGTGCGGGTCACTGCGATTCCTTTCCTGAGAGGGCCCTGACCTGGTCGGGAGCGAGTGCTTCGTCCCAGGTGAGGAGGTCGTCGAGGTCTCCGCGCAGGCCGGCCTTCTCGGTGCCGACCGAGCGCAGCGGAAGCGCGACGGACGCGTCGACGGTGCCGACGCGCTCCCCGTCGGCGTAGAGGGTGGTGCGACCGGGCTCCGTCACCCAGGTCAGCTGCACCCACTGGTTCAGCGGCAGGGTGTAGTCGAAGCTCAGGTCGGTGGCGCCGTACCGGGTGAGGCCGACCTTGCCGGTGCCGTACTGCTGGAGTTTGAGCGCGCCCGCCTTGGAGCTGAGCAGCACCTGATCGGCGGTGCGGGCGGTGGAACGGACCTGGACGGACACCGTCCACGGCTCGGCGACGTCCAGACCGCCGAAGCCCACGCCGTCCCGGTCGGAATCGAAGCGCCAGGCCTGGCCGTTCACTCCGTCGGCCACGGGCGTCGGGTTATTGATGATGTAGGAGGTGCCCGGCAGCGCGCCCGCGGTGTCCTCGGCGAAGAGTGTGTTGCCGGGGCTGCCCGCCCAGGTCCAGCCGCTCGGGTACGGGGCGGTGTCGAAGGTCCAGTGGTGGCTGGGGCGGCCGTCGTCCACCCGTGGGGCCACCGGGGCGGGGGTGATTCCGGGCGGGTCGCCGATGCGGTCGACGAGGGCGCGGAAGCCGGAGACCGTGCCGGGGGTGGGGGTGGCGTTCCAGGAGCGGTCGGCCATGATCGCGCGGGCCACGGCCATGTGCTGCTCGAAGTAGCCGTCCTCGGCCCAGAAGTTGTAGTCCGCCCAGTTCACCAGGGAGGAGCCGAGCATGTCGGGTGCGGTGCTCGGTGCCCAGTCGTCGTACATCCAGGGCTCGTTCGGGTACAGGTGGTGGTAGTTGTTCGGGGTGTCGTAGAAGGGGCCGATGGCGATCTCGTCGTGCCCGGGGACGGCGGGTTCGGCGCCGGTTCCCTCCCAGGTGATGAAGACGATCGGGCCGTGCGCCTTCTGCTGGGGTGCGGCCAGATGCTCGGAGCCGTTGTATACGGCGGTCCGCTTGCCGTGCGAAGTCAGCACGTCGTCCAGGGTGTTGATGTACCGGTTGAGGAGATCGCCGAGCGTGGACACCTCGGGGTCGGCGGCCAGGAACTCCTGGACGCGCGGACAGTCGGCGAGCTGCCCCGGCACCTCCTCCCCGCCGATGGAGAACAGCGGCGCGTCGAACCAGCCCGCGAACTCGTCCACGATCTCCTTGGTCTTCGCTACCGCCTTCTCGCTGGTCATGTCGACTATCCAGTCGGCGGTGAGATGCGAGTGGGTGTGGGCGCCGGTGCACGGATTCGTCCCCGCACCGAAGCCGATACCGAACGTCTCGCTGATCACGGTCGCGTGCCCGGGGACCTCGATGCCGGGCATCAGCTGGACGTGATGGCGGGCGGCGAAGCTCTTGAGGCGCTCGATGTCGGCGCGGCTGTAGCTGTGTTCGGGGTCGGCGAGGCCGGGGAACTTCGGGCTGTCGAGGCGGAAGCCCTCGGACTCGGACAGGTGCAGGAAGAGCGTGTTCAGCTTCTGGTCGCCCATCCTGCGGATCAGATTCTTCAGATGCGGGATCTGCCAGTACTTGCGGCCCGCGTCGAGATGGACCATCCGGAGCTGCTGGGCGGGCCGGTCGAGGGAGCGGGCGCGCGGCAGGGAGCGGTGGCCGGGGTCGGTGGCGCGCAGCAGCTGGAGCACGGTGCGCGTGCCGTAGAACAGGCCGTGGGTGGAGGCGGCCTCGATGCGTACGGGCCCCGCGCTGTCGAGCCGGTAGCCCTCGGCGCCGAAGGGTGCCGGGGCGGGGCCGTCGGTGAGCCCGAGGACGATGTCGCCGTCCCTCGCGCCCGACACGTCGCCGCTGATGTCGGGGGTGATTCCGTTCAGGCCGGCGAGCTCGGTACGCAGCTGCCGGGCGAGGTCCTGGACGTTCTGCCGTGCGGGACCCGGGAGTTCCTGGCGGCCGGAGGGCAGCGCCGTCCGGCCGAGGGAGCCCGGAGCGACCAGGATGCGGGTCCGCGGGGTGAGCGTCGTCAGCCCTCCGAGGTCCGACCAGTCGGTGGGGCGGGGCACGACCGGGGGCGGAGAGGAGCCGGGAGCGGGCGTGGGATCAGCAGGCTCGCTCGCTACAGCCATGGGAGCTATTGCTCCGATGACTAGGGAGAGAATTACGGACAGTACGGGTCCAGCTCTACACACAACGGCCTCCCGATTAGCGGCAATCGGGAGGACCGTATGGTGTATGTACACGCCATGACAAGAGAGAGGTCGGATGTGTTCTCAGGCGTGAGGACTTTCGTAACGGAGCCTGCGGTGCTGTCAGGCGGCCGTGGTGAGCGGTGCCTCGGCCCCGTATCCCTCCTGTACGCCCAGGTCGGCGAGGATCGCGGAGGCGGCGCGGCGGCCCGAGTGCAGGGCTCCCTGGACCGTGCTCGTATCGCGGTGGTCGCCGCACACGTACAGCCCGGCGAGCATCCGGACCGGGCGGTGCGGATCGTGCGGGGCGGGCATCGCGGGGACCGCCTCCGGATCGTGATGGGCGGCCAGCAGCTCCCAGTCGTCCGTGGATGTGCCGTACAGCGCCCCGAGGTGCCTTCGGACCGTGCGGTCGAGATCCGGTGGAGGTGTACCGAGCACCGTCGACGTGATCAGCGTCCGGCCGTGCGGGGCGCGTGAGGGATCGACCTCGCTCATGACGGCGGTATGCGCGACGGGGCCCGAGCGGTCGGCGTCCAGCAGCAGTGAGGTGCCGGTGGGCGGGGGAGCGGGGGCCGTGTGGTGCAGCACCGTCACCGGGTGGAAGGACGGTATCCGCAGCCCGGGCAGCAGTTCGGCGGCGGCGCCGGCCCCGGTCGCCAGCAGCAGGGAACGGCAGCGCAGTTCGCCGTGCTCCTTGGTGCGCACCGAGGTGATGCCCGCGGTGGTGACATGGACACCGGTCCGTACGGTGCCGGGCGGCAGTGTGGCCGCCAGGAGTTCGGGCAGGGTCGCGGAACCGCCCGCCGGTACGCACAGCCCGCCGCGCGCATAGCTGCGCAGGGCGAGATCGGCGACGCGGCTCGATGTGGTGAGTGCGGGGTCGCTGAGCAGTGCGGAGAGCAGGGGGCGCAGGAATCCGTTGACGGTACGGGACGGGAGGCCGCGCGCCGACAGGGCGGCGAGGGCGGTCCGTTCCGGCCGGGCCAGGAGGCGGGAGACGGGTGTGGCGGCCAGTCGTCCCAGTGCCGCGCCCAGGCGGGCCTGGTCGATCGCCCCGCCCAGCGGCGCGCGGGGGGCGCTCGATCGGGAGCGCACTGCTCTGAGTGCGCCCCTTGCGCTCCGTATGGTGCCGGTGCGGTACTGGCGGCCCCCGCTGTGGACCAGTAGCCCGGGGGCGAAGTCCCTCAGTACCAGCCCTTCGAGAGCGGGGATGAGACTCCGCTCCGGGCAGGCGGAGCTGAGCAGTGGGCCGAGGTGGTCGAGCCGGAATCCGTCCACGTCGTGCGTGACCATCCGGCCGCCGACACAGGGGGCGGCCTCCAGGACGCTGACGCTCACTCCCGCACGGTTGAGCTGATGGGCCGCCGACAGGCCGGCTGTCCCGGCCCCGATGATGATCACGTCTGAGTGATGTGCCGTGCCGATCACGTACCCCTCCCCGAGTCGGTGCGACTGGTGGGAGGCTCTTGCCCCCAACAGGCCCCCGGAATGCCCGAGTTCGGATCGAGGCTAGAAGGATGGCTGATACAGGCACAGCAGCGCGCGCACCGGGCACCGGGGCACGGGGTCGCACACCGCCGTCAGCGCAGGGCCGCCCGGATCGCCGCGTCGATCCCTGGGAACGCGAACGGGAAGCCCGAGTCGAGCAGTTGGCCGGGCAGCACCCGCTGGCTGCCCAGTACATCCGCCGCGAAGCCGCCCAGCGCGATCCGCAGCGCGGGCGCCGGGGCGGTGAACAGCGTCGGGCGGTGCAGCACCCGCCCCATCGCGGCCGTCACTTCGCGGTTGGTGACCGGGTTCGGTCCGGTCAGATTGACCGGGCCCGACAGTGTCGACGTGTCGATGATGTGCCGCAGGGCCGCGATGTGGTCGTGCAGCGCGATGAAGCTCCAGTACTGGCGCCCGTTGCCCAGCTGCCCGCCGAGACCCGCCTTGAACAGCGGGAACAGCCGCCCCCAGGCCCCGCCCTCCCGTGCGACGACCAGGCCGGTGCGCGCGAACACGGTCCGTACGCCCGCCTCCTGCGCGGCGGCCGTGGCCTCCTCCCACTCCACGCAGACGGACGGCAGGAAGCCGTCGCCGGGCTGAGCGCTCTCGTCGACCGCACGGTCCCCGGTATCGCCGTAGTAGCCGATGGCCGACCCGGACAGCAGCACCTTCGGCGGGGTGTCGAGGGAGGCGACGGCCTCGGCGATCGCCGCCGTGCCCAGCACCCGGCTCTCCCGGATCTCGCGCTTGTACGCCTCCGTCCAGCGGCGGTCACCGACTCCGGCACCGGCCAGGTGGACGACGGCGTCGCAGCCCACCAGCCCGGCCACATCGACGAACTGGCGCTTGGGGTCCCACTCCACCTCGTCGCCCGCTGCGGCCGGCCGGCGCACCAGACGGACCACCTCGTGCCCGTCGGCGAGAAGCGAACGCACCAGCGCCGCTCCGATGAGTCCGGTCGAACCGGTGACAGCGATACGGGAGTGCGGCATGGCTCCATCCTGCCTCAGCCGCGCCCGGTGGGATGCCGCCTTCCGGTCGCCCGACGGGCCTCCGGAGCCGTGAAAAAGGCGCTGACCGGACGGGGCGGGGCGTGTCACAGTGGAACGCATGCCCGAACTGCGTGCCCGCCCCGTCCGTCCCGCCGTCCTCGCCGACAACGAGGCCCTGGGAGAACTCGACCGGGCCACCTGGTCGACGCTCCACGCGGTGCAGCCGCAACCCCGGCCTCCGTACCCGCCCTTCTTCGACGAGGGGCACCGGCCAGAGGACTTCCTCGTGGCGGAGGCCGAGAACGCCGCCGGCGAGGCCGTCATCGCCGGATACATCCGGCTGGTTCCGCCCACCCCGCTCGCCTGCAACGCGCACGTGCGCCAGATACAGGGCCTCGCCGTGGCCGACTGGGCGCGGGGGCGCGGCCTCGCGCGGACCCTGCTGCGCGCCTCGTTCGCCGAGGCGCGGCGCCAGGGTGCGAACCGCATCACGCTGCGCGTCCTCGGGCACAACACCCCCGCCCGCGCGCTGTACGCGGCGGAGGGCTTCGCCGTCGAGGGAGTGCTGCCCGGCGAGTTCTTCCTGCACGGACGTTACGTCGACGACGTGCTGATGGGCCGCTCGCTCACGGCCTGAACATCCGCATGCCGCCCATGAGTTCGTGCAGGCAGCGTACGGCGAGCTCGGCGGGGGACCCGGGTCCGGCGGCCGGTGCCTCGGTCTTCGCCCAGGACTCCAGGGCCACCCGCACCGCGTCCGTGGCGGCCGCGGCGGCGAGCCGTACCTCCAGCGCGTCCGCGTCCGGTCCGGCCAGCCTGGTCAGGACCGGCAGCAGCCGCTCCTCGGAATCCTGGTTGACCCGGTACCAGACGGCGCGCAGGGCCGGGTCGCTCTCCGCCGCGCGCAGCAGTCCGCGTGTCCGGACGAGCTGTTCGGTGGCCTGCTCGTCGGGGGCGGCGAGCGCGTCGGTCACGGCCTGTTCCAGTACGCCGAGAAGCGGCGCCCCGGGCTCGGCGGCCTCCAGGAGGGCGCGCCAGCGCTCCGCGCCGCCGGACAGCAGTGGCCCCACCGCGTCCTGCTTGGAGCGGAAGTACCGGTAGAACGTGCGCAGCGCGACGCCCGCCCGGTGCGCGATCTCCTCGGCCGTGGTGCCATCGGGCCCGCGCTCGGCGAAGAGCGCAGCGGCCGCGCGGGCGATGTCCAGCTGGGTCGCGGCCTTGCGGCGTTCGGTGAGGGACTGCTGCTGAGCACTCATCCCCAGCAGATTACCGCGCGCCCCCAGCTGTGCACGGAATCGATGTGCATGAAATGCCGTAGTGGCAAAACGTGCCACCTGGTCGTACTGTGGACACTGCTCAGCAGACTCGACGGGGGACTCAGGACCGGGAGAACACCATGAACCGCTATGAAGGCCGCCGCATACTCATCACCGGCGGTGGCTCCGGCATCGGACAGGCCACCGTCCACCGCGTCCTCGCCGAAGGCGGCCGGGTCGTCGCCGCCGACGTCAACGAGGCAGGCCTCAAGGCCACGTACGCAACGGCTGTCGCCAACGGGACCGAGGACCGTCTCACCACCACCGTCCTCGACATCTCGGACGAGACGGCGGTCCGCGAGGGCGTCGCCTCCGCCGTGGCCACGCTCGGCGGGCTCGACGTCCTGGTCAACGCGGCCGGAATCCTGCGCTCCGAGCACACGCACAAGACGACGCTCGATCTCTTCAACAAGATCATCGCGGTCAACCTCACCGGCACGTTCCTGATGATCCGCGAGGCGATCCCGGCACTCCTGGCCGGTGACAAGCCGGTCGTCGTGAACTTCTCGTCCACCTCGGCGAGCTTCGCGCACCCCTACATGGCGGCGTACGCGGCCAGCAAGGGCGGCATCCAGTCGATGACCCACGCACTGGCGAGCGAGTACAGCAAGCAGGGGCTGCGGGTGGTCGCCGTCGCGCCCGGCTCGATCTCCTCCGACATGACGAGCGGCAACGGCCCGGGCCTGCCCGCCGACGCCGACCTCTCGCTCTTCATGAAGCTCGCCCCCGCGCTCGGCGAGGGCTTCGCCAGCCCGGACACGGTGGCCGGCGTGGTCGCGATGCTCGGTTCCGAGGACGGCGCCTTCATCACCGGCACGGAGATCCGTATCGACGGCGGCACCCACTTCTGAGGCCCACTGCGCGGGCCCCTCGGGTCTCAGGACGGGCCGAAGCGGTCCCAGAGCGAGGGGAAGCGCGCGGCCAGCTGGGAGTCGTCCTCCAGGCTGAAGGGCACGCCCTCCGGCTCGCTGGGCTGGGGCGGAACACCGAGGTCCGGCGCGACGACGCCGGTGAGCTGTTCGTACGCCTCGTCGGCGGCGTAGCCCAGATCCTCACCGTCCCCGTCGAACTCCTCGTCGAAGTCGTCGAGGAGTTCGGCGAGGCTGTCCGGATCGTGCACCGCGCCCTCGAAGACCTCCCGGCCCTGGCCGATCAGCCAGCAGCGGAAGTAGTCGAAGGCGTCGTCGCTCGCCCCGCCGAGCAGTACGGCGGCGGCGCCCCACAGATCCCAGCGGTACGCGCGGTTGTAGCGGACCTCGAAATGTCGGGCGAAGTCCAGCACGGAGTCGGGGTCGAGCTGCACCAGCCGTTCGACGAGCAGATCGGCATGGTCCTCGGGGTCGCCGTCGGCGGCCTCGCGGGTGCTGTCGATGATCTCCCAGAACTCCGTCTCGTCCATCACGGCTCAAGCATCGGCCTTGAGGGCGGGCGACGCACGCGGAGACACCGAAATGAAGCCCTTCAGCGATATAGATCGCGCAGCCGTTCGGCCGCATCGGTGAACCGTGTGCGGAAGGCGGCCGGTTCGAGGACTTCCAGCTCGGGTCCCAGGGCCAGCAACTGTCCGTACGCGATGTCGAGGGACTCCACGGGCAGGGTGACAGTGCGCCAGCCGTCGGCGCCGGGCGGATCGGCCCGCTCCAGCGCCTCCTGGGCCGCCGCGCGGTCGCCGGTGTACGCCAGGCGCCGGGCGCCCGCCGCCGAGACCCGTACGGTCACCTCGGTACGGAGGATCGACCGCGCAAACTGTGCCGCGCGCTCGTCCCAGAAGCTCGGCAGATCGAAGCCCTCGTCCCGTACGAAGCGCTCGTCGGCCACGGCGACGGCCGAGAAACGGTCGATCCGGTACACCCGGAAGCTGTCCTCCGCCCGGGCGCAGAGGTACCAGATCCCGCCCTTCAGGACGAGTCCGTACGGGGCCAGCTCCCGCTCGGCCTCGTCCTCCGCGCCGGCACTGCGGTAGCGCGCCCTGACGACCCGGTCGTCCCAGACGGCTTCCGCGACGGCGGGCAGCAGTTCGGGCGTCACGGGCTCCTGGTACCAGCCGGGGGCGTCCAGATGAAAGCGCTGAGCGGCGGTGGCGGAGGCGTCCCGCAGCGAAGGGAGCAGGGCCGCCGACACCTTGAGCCGGGCGGCGGACGCGGCGTCGTCGAGCCCCATCTCACGCAGGGCGGACGGCAGTCCGGAGAGGAAGAGCGCCTCGGCCTCGTGGCGGGCGAGCCCGGTGAGCCGGGTGCGGTACCCCCCGACCAGCCGGTACCCGCCGGCCCGCCCCCGCTCCGCGTACACGGGCACCCCCGCCTCGGACAGCGCCTGGGCATCCCGGGTAACGGTCCGCTCCGACACCTCCAGCTCCTGGGCCAGTTGTGCGGCGGTCATGGAGGGCCGGGCCTGAAGGAGCAGCACCATTTTGATGAGACGGGCAGCGCGCATGGGGCCATTGTGAGGGCGGGTGTGAACGATGCCCTCAATCGCCGGGCGGGCTCGAAAATCACTGTCTCTTATACAC
>NZ_JBHUUV010000017.1:0-163960 GCF_042670885.1 Streptomyces sp. NPDC057136 | reverse complement strand
GAGATCTTGGTGCGGGAAGTGTTGTAGAGCTTCGCGGCCAGGGCGGCGACCTCTTCCTGCGGCATGGCCTTGTTCGTCATGGCCGCGCCGATGTCGAAGCCCACGACCACGCCGACCGTGCTGTAGTCGGTCCACACACAGACCGGCATGATGATTTCCTTGGGGCCGTTCGCCGCGCTGCCGTCGGCCTTGTCATTGATCGTCTTCAGGTTCTGGCACTTCATCAGCGCGCCCTCGAAGCCCTCGGGCGTGACGTTCTTGGGGCTGCCGACGAGGGAGATGTCCGCGCTGCCGGACGTCTTGCCCATCTCCTTCTCGGCGTTCTTGAAGGAACCGTCGATGACCTTCGCCGGGTCGGTGACCTCGCCCCACATGCCCGTGAGGTAGAGCATCTTCTGCGTGAGCGGGTTCTCCTTGGTGCCACTGACGTACTGGGCGCCGGCCTGGTTGGCGTTCTTGACCCCCATGGCCTCGGCCTCGGCTTTGTCCTTGCCCGTCATCGGGCCCGAGGGCATCTCTGACGTGGTGTCCTGCTTGTAGTCGTCGACGGACTTCGCGGGCGTCAGCTTGTAGCCCTTGGTGGAGTCCGCGACGTCACTGTTGCTGGCGCCGCCCGACGTCAGGAAGTACACGCCACCGGCGATGACAGCCAGCGCCACGACGGCGCCCGTCACGATCAGGCCGGTCTTCTTCTTGGGCGCGGCCGGCGGCATCGGCATCTGGCCGCCGTAGGCGGGCTGGCCGCCGTACGGGGGCGTGGGCGGCTGCTGGCCGTACGGGCCCGGCTGCTGGCCCTGCGGGTAGCCGTAGCCCTGCGGGGGCTGCTGCTGCGGCGGAACACCCTGGGGGGCCTGCTGCGGGTACCCGTAACCGGGCTGGCCCTGCGGCGGACCCTGCGGCGGCTGGCCGCCGTACGGGCCCGGCTGCTGTCCGTACGGTCCGGGCTGGCCCTGCGGCTGCTGCCCGCCGTACGGGCCCGGCTGGTTGTAGCTCATGCTGCTGTCCCCTCCAGAATGCTTATGCGTTGCGAACATCCTCGCGGACGCGGCCCTGACGTAGGGCATCGGGCGGCACACCGTTACTGAACTAACCGGTTTCAATGCAGACCTGTGACGGCCCTAAACTGTCCCTCGTGACCGAGAACACTCAGCAGCAGACAGCCAGCAACCCCGAACTGCCGACCCAGTACGCGCCGGCCGAGGTAGAGGGGAAGCTGTATGAGCGCTGGGTAGAACGCGGGTATTTCGAAGCCGACGAACACAGCGACAAGCCCCCGTACAGCATCGTCATCCCCCCGCCGAACGTCACAGGAAGCCTCCACCTGGGGCACGCCTTCGAGCACACGCTGATCGACGCCCTCGTCCGCCGCAAGCGCATGCAGGGCTTCGAGGCGCTCTACCAGCCGGGCATGGACCACGCCGGTATCGCCACCCAGAACGTCGTCGAGCGCGAGCTCGGCAAGGAGGGCAAGTCCCGACACGACCTGGGCCGCGAGGCGTTCGTCGAGCGCGTCTGGCAGTGGAAGAACGAGTCCGGCGGCCAGATCTCCGGTCAGATGCGCCGCCTCGGCGAGGGCGTCGCCTGGTCCCGTGAGCGCTTCACCATGGACGAGGGCCTCTCCAAGGCCGTCCAGACCGTCTTCAAGCGGATGTTCGACGACGGGCTGATCTACCGCGCCGAGCGCATCATCAACTGGTGCCCCCGCTGCCTCACCGCGATCTCCGACATCGAGGTCGAGTACCAGGAGGACGACGGCGAGCTCGTCTCCATGACGTACGGCGAGGGCGACGAGACCATCGTTGTCGCCACAACGCGCGCCGAGACGATGCTCGGTGACACCGCCGTCGCCGTCCACCCCGACGACGAGCGCTACAAGCACCTCGTCGGCAAGCAGATCAGGCTGCCGCTCACCGGCCGTACGATCCCGGTCGTCGCCGACCACCACGTCGACCCGGAGTTCGGCACCGGCGCCGTCAAGGTGACCCCGGCCCACGACCCGAACGACTTCGAGATCGGCAAGCGCCACGACCTGCCGTTCCTCACGGTCATGGACGAGCGCGCCGTCATCACGGTCCCCGGCCCCTTCGAGGGCCTCGACCGCCTGGAGGCCCGCTCCGCCATCGTCGGTGCGCTGCGCGCCGAGGGCCGGATCGTCGCCGAGAAGCGCCCGTACGTCCACTCCGTCGGCCACTGCTCGCGCTGCAAGACCACGATCGAGCCGCGCCTCTCCCTCCAGTGGTGGGTCAAGGTCGCCCCGCTCGCCAAGGCGGCCGGTGACGCCGTCCGCGACGGCAGCGTCAAGATCCACCCGCAGGAGATGGAGAAGCGGTACTTCGACTGGGTCGACAACCTCCACGACTGGACGATCTCGCGCCAGCTCTGGTGGGGTCACCGCATCCCCGTCTGGTACGGCCCGAACGGCGAGGTCGTCTGCGTCGGACCGGACGACGAGGTCCCCACGGGCGAGGGCTGGACGCAGGACAGCGATGTTCTGGACACCTGGTTCTCCTCGGGCCTGTGGCCGTTCTCCACGCTGGGCTGGCCCGAACAGACCGACAGCCTCGCGAAGTTCTACCCGAACTCCGTCCTGGTCACCGGCTACGACATCCTCTTCTTCTGGGTCGCCCGGATGATGATGTTCGGCCTGTACGTCAACGACGGCGTCCCGCCGTTCGAGACCATCGTCCTGCACGGCATGGTCCGCGACGAGCACGGCAAGAAGATGTCGAAGTCCTTCGGCAACGTGGTCAACCCGCTGGACTGGATGGACAAGTACGGCTCCGACGCCCTGCGCTTCACGCTGGCACGCGGCGCCAACCCGGGCGTCGACGTCCCGATCGGTGAGGAGTGGGTCCAGGGTTCGGCGAAGTTCGCCAACAAGATCTGGAACGCCACGCGCTTCGCGCTGATGAACGGCGCCACGATCGAGGGCGAACTCCCGTCCGCCGACGAGATGTCGGTGACGGACCGGTGGATTCTCTCCCGGCTCAACAAGACGGTTGCCGAAGTCGACGCGTACTACGACGACTTCCAGTTCTCCAAGCTCAGCGAGGCGCTCCGGCACTTCGCCTGGGACGAGGTCTTCGACTGGTACGTCGAGCTGTCCAAGACCACGTTCTTCGCGGGCGGCAAGCCCGCCGAGATCTCGGGCCGGGTCCTCGGCGAGGTCCTCGACGTGATGCTGCGCCTGCTGCACCCGGTCGTCCCGTTCGTCACGGAGACGCTGTGGACGGCGCTCACCGGCCGTGAGTCGGTCGTCATCGCCGACTGGCCCACGGATTCGGGATTCCGCGACGACGCCGCGGAGAAGGAGATCGAGCTGGTCCAGCAGGTCGTCACCGAGGTCCGCAGGTTCCGCTCCGACCAGGGGCTCCAGCCGGGCCAGAAGGTTCCGGCGCAGCTCACCCTGACCGGCACGGAGCTCGCCCCGCACGAGGCGGCCATCCGCCAGTTGCTGCGTCTCCAGCCCGCCGAGGAGGGCTTCCAGGCCACGGCGACGCTTCCGGTCGCGGGCGCCACGGTGGCGCTCGACCTGTCCGGCACGATCGATGTCGCGGCCGAGCGCAAGCGCCTGACGAAGGACCTCGACGCGGCCCGTTCGGAGGTCGCGCAGGCCAACGGCAAGCTCGGCAACGAGGCGTTCGTGGCGAAGGCCCCTGACCACGTCGTCGAGAAGATCCGTGGCCGTCTGACCAAGGCCGAGACGGACATCGCGCGGATTCAGGGTCAGCTGGACAGCCTGCCCGCAGCCTGATCAGTGCCCCCGCGCAAGGCCCCGGACCGCACGGTCCGGGGCCTTACGTGTCCAGCGGGGGAGAGCCGGGAAGCGCGGGGGAGGGCGGGTAGCAGGCCGTGTCGGTGGTCCTCCGTAGACTGGACCCGTGACCGAGCAGCCCGACCCCAGCGACAACAGCTTCGACGAGATCGTCGACGCCGAGACCCAGCGCGACCCCGACCTGGCGGTGATCGAGGCCGGGAGCCGCACACTGCGCACCCATTCGGGACCGCCGCAGGGTGCCGAGGTGCCCGCCCGCCCCACCGACCCGGAGATCGACAAGGCACTGCGCGCCGTGGAGCAGGAGCTCGCCGGCCGCTGGGGCGAGACCAAGCTCGAACCCTCGGTGACGCGCATCGCGGCACTGATGGACGTGCTCGGTGAGCCGCAGCGCGCGTACCCCTCCATCCACATCACCGGGACCAACGGCAAGACCAGCACGGCCCGCATGATCGAGGCCCTGCTGAACGCCTTCGATCTGCGCACCGGCCGCTACACCTCCCCGCACGTCCAGTCGATCACCGAGCGGATCAGCCTGGACGGCGTCCCGATCGAGGCCGAGCGCTTCGTCGAGACGTACGAGGACATCAAGGCGTACATCGAGATGGTCGACGCCCAGCAGGACATCCGGCTGTCGTTCTTCGAGGTGCTGACGGGCATGGCGTACGCGGCCTTCGCCGACGCGCCGGTCGACGTCGCGGTCGTCGAGGTCGGCATGGGCGGCACCTGGGACGCGACCAACGTCATCGACGCCACGGTCGCGGTCGTCACCCCCATCTCGCTGGACCATACGGACCGCCTCGGCAACACGCCCGCGGAGATCGCGGGGGAGAAGGCCGGCGTCATCAAGCAGGGTGCGACGGTCATCCTGGCGCAGCAGCCCGTGGACGCCGCTCAGGTGATGCTGAAGAAGGCCGTCGAGGTGGACGCCACCGTCGCCCGCGAGGGCATGGAGTTCGGCATCGTCTCCCGGGAGATCGCGGTCGGCGGCCAGTTCCTGACTCTGCGCGGGCTCGGTGGGGAGTACGACGGGATCTTCCTCCCGCTGTACGGCGCCCACCAGGCGCACAACGCGGCGGTCGCGCTCTCCGCGGTCGAGGCGTTCTTCGGCATCGGTGCCGAGCAGAGCGGCTCGCTGGACATCGAGGCGGTCCGCAAGGCGTTCGCCTCGGTCGTCTCGCCGGGCCGTCTCGAAGTCGTACGCAGCAGTCCGACCGTCGTCCTGGACGCGGCCCACAACCCGGCGGGCGCGCGAGCCACCGCGGACGGGCTGTCGGAGGCGTTCAGTTTCTCCCGGCTCATCGGCGTGGTCGGCACGAGCGGCGACAAGGACGTGCGGGGGCTTCTCGAAGCCTTCGAGCCGATCTTCGCCGAGGTCGTCATCACACAGAACTCCAGCGGGCGGGCGATGGACGCGGACGAGCTGGCCGCGATCGCGGTCGAGGTCTTCGGCAACGACCGTGTGCAGGTCGAGCCGCGTCTCGACGATGCGCTGGAGGCGGCGATCACCCTGGCGGAGGAAGAGGACGAGTACGCGGGAGCGGGCGTCCTCGTGACGGGCTCCGTGATCACGGTCGGCGAGGCCCGGCTGCTTCTGGGAAGGGGCTGACCTGTGCGTATGCTCTGCGCGTCGACGCTGATCGGCGAGTTCTTCGTCATCGGCTTCGCCGGTCTGGTGGCCATGAAGTCGGACGGTCTGTCGACGGCCACGGTGTGGACGGTCTGCGGCATCGGCATGCTGCTGTCGGTGCTCCTCTGCGGCCTCATCACCCGCCCCGGCGGCGTACAGCTGGGATGGGCGCTCCAGGTCGCGCTGGTGCTGAGCGGCTTCGTCGTCCCGATGATGTTCGTCCTCGGTCTGGCCTTCGGCGGCCTGTGGTGGGCCTCCCTGCACTACGGGCGCAAGATCGACGAGGCGAAGGCCAGATGGGCGGCGCAGGAGTCCGCGCAGACACCGGCAGCGAGCTGATGTTCACCGTGCCGTCGGGTGTCACCGGCGGCACGTAAACCCGGCCGTCGGTCCGTCCACGTACCCCTGTAATCTCGCTTCACCGCACCCGTATGCCTGCAAGGAGCCGTACATGACTCAGCGCACCCTCGTCCTTCTCAAGCCCGACGCCGTCCGGCGTGGGCTGATCGGCGAGATCGTCGGCCGCATCGAGCGCAAGGCCGGCTGGCAGATCACCGCGCTGGAGCTGCGCACGCTCGACCAGGAGACGCTGGAGCAGCACTACGGCGAGCACAAGGGCCGTCCGTTCTACGAGCCGCTCGTCGAGTTCATGGCATCCGGCCCGGTCGTCGCTCTGGTGGCCGAAGGCGAGCGGGTCATCGAGGGCGTCCGCGCCCTCGCCGGTCCGACCGACCCGATCGCCGCCGCGCCCGGCTCGATCCGTGGCGACTTCGGCACGATCACCCGTGAGAACCTCATCCACGCCTCGGACTCCGAGGAGTCCGCAGAGCGAGAACTGAAGCTGTTCTTTCCCGGACTTTCCTGACCTCGGATCAGCCAATCAGCGCTCATGACCTGGGGCGACCGAAGTAATTCGGTCGCCCTTCGGCATAGGGTCAGCGATCGCGGGAACGCATCCTTCCGACGTATCGTCACCATGAGTGGAGCGGCCACCCGTTCCACCCGCATTGGCGAAGGACTGTCGCGCTGTGTCCGTGCTCACGGCACTACGATGGAAGCTTCCACGCCCACAGCGCCAACCTCGCCTACCAAAAACAAGCCATTCGCTTCAATTGGGAAGGCCCGACGCATCCTCATGGGGAACAAGGGGAACTCAATGTCGTTCATCGGCCGTGACATGGCTATCGACCTCGGGACTGCCAACACGCTGGTGTACGTCAGGGGGCGCGGCATCGTTCTGAACGAGCCGTCCGTCGTGGCCATCAACACCAACACGGGCGGCATTCTCGCGGTCGGTTCCGAGGCCAAGAAGATGATCGGCCGCACACCGGGCAACATCGTTGCCGTGCGGCCACTGAAGGACGGCGTGATCGCCGACTTCGAGATCACGGAGCGCATGCTCCGCTACTTCATCCTCAAGATCCACAAGCGCCGCTATCTGGCCCGCCCGCGCGTTGTCGTCTGTGTGCCCTCCGGCATCACAGGGGTCGAGCGACGCGCCGTCATCGAGGCATCGACGCAGGCCGGCGCGCGTCAGGTGCACATCATCGAGGAGCCCATGGCGGCGGCCATCGGCTCCGGACTACCGGTCCACGAGGCCACCGGGAACATGGTCGTCGACATCGGTGGCGGCACCACCGAGGTCGCGGTGATCTCGCTCGGCGGAATCGTCACTGCCCAGTCGATCCGGGTCGCCGGTGACGAGCTGGACAACGCGATCATCCAGCACATCAAGAAGGAGTACTCGCTCCTCCTCGGTGAGCGGACCGCCGAACAGATCAAGATCACGATCGGTTCCGCGTACGACATGGACAAGGACGAGCACACCGAGATCCGGGGCCGCGACCTCGTATCCGGGCTCCCCAAGACCGTTGTCGTCTCGGCCGCCGAGGTCCGCAAGGCCATCGAGGAGCCGGTCAACGCGATCGTCGACGCGGTGAAGACGACTCTCGACAAGTGCCCGCCGGAGCTCTCGGGCGACATCATGGACCGGGGCATCGTCCTCACCGGCGGCGGCGCGCTGCTGCGCGGTCTCGACGAGCGGCTCCGCCGTGAGACCGGCATGCCGATCCACATCGCCGAGGACCCGCTGGACTCCGTGGCGCTCGGTTCCGGCAAGTGTGTCGAGGAGTTCGAGGCGCTCCAGCAGGTGCTGGACGCCCAGCCGCGCCGGTGACCGATCCCTCGGTCGGCCCCCACGCCCGACGGGTGTGGGGGCCGGGCGGACGCTGCCGCCCCGTACAGCACGTCGTTGATATACAGGCACGAACATTCCGACGAGGAAGGCACGGCCGCCGCACGTGAGGGACACACGAGAGAGCCGGCTGCTCCTGGTGCTGCTGATCGTCACCGCGTTCGCTTTGATCACGGTGGACATCCGTGGCGGCGAGGAGTCGCCGGTCGACGGCGCCCGGCAGGGCGCCGCAACGGTCTTCGGACCGGTCGAGAACGGCGTCGCGGCAGCAGTGGAACCGGTGGGCAACGCCATAGGAGCCGTACGGGACTCCGGTAACCGGCACGACCGGATCGCGGCCCTCGAACACGAGAACGCGGCACTGAAGGCGAAGCTCGGCAGCGACGACCGCAACCGCAGCCGGGTCCGCCAGCTCGACGCGATGATGAAGAACGCGGGCGCCGGGCAGTACGGCATCAAGGCCGCCGAGGTCATCGCCATAGGAGCGGCCCAGGGCTTCTCCTGGACGATCACCATCGACGCGGGCGCCAACGACGGGCTCAAGCGCGACATGACCGTCCTCAACGGTGAGGGTCTGGTCGGACGGGTCACCACCGTCGGACCGAACACCGCGACCGTCCTGCTGGCCAACGACCCCGACTTCACCGTCGGCACCCGGATGGAGAAGACCGACGAGCTCGGCTTCGCCACCGGCCAGGGTTCGAGGCCGCTCTCGGTCCAGTTCCTCAACGGCAAGGCCAAGGTGAAGAACGGCGACCGGCTCGTCACCTTCGGCTCCAGCAAGGACAAGCCGTTCGTCCCCGGAGTCCCCGTCGGCGAAGTGGTCCGCGTCGACCCGTCGGGCGGCGCCCTGACCCGGACGGTCTACGTGAAGCCGTACGTCGGCTTCACCAAGCTCGACATCGTCGGAATCGTCGTCCAGGCGCCGCGCGAGGACCCCCGCGACATGGTCCTGCCCAAGCAGCCCAAGAAGCCCGAGAAGCCGAAGCCCACTCCGACGGTCACGGTCACCCTCCAGCCGAACGGCGACCTCGTCGACGGCGCCGGAAAGGTCGTCGGGAACGTCAACGAGACCGGGAAACCCGCGGAGAACGACGCCGCCGATCCGCAGGGCAACGCCGACGCCGCCGATCCGGCAGGCGACGCCGACCCGGCCGATCCCGCCGGCAACACCGCAAACGACCAGGAGTAGAGCTGATCCCCATGCGCCTCAACCGGACTCTGCTCTCCGCCGCCCTGGTCGTGGTCGCCCTCGTCGTCCAGGTCTCCGTGCTCGCCCGGCTCCAGCTCCCCGGCGCCGTCCCCGACCTGCTGCTGCTCGTCGTGGTCGCACTCGCCCTCGTCTACGGCCACGTCAGCGGAGCCCTCATCGGCTTCGGCGCGGGCCTCCTCGCCGACCTGGCACCCCCGGCCGACCACGCCGCCGGGCGCTACGCCCTGGTGCTCTGCGTCATCGGCTACCTCGTGGGCCTGGCCAGGCCGGACAACGGGCAGCTCAAGTCGGCGTTCGTCCCGATGGCCGCCGTCGTCGCCGCGGCCATCGGATCGACCCTGCTGTACGCGGGTGTCGGTGCCCTCGTCGGCGACACGGCCGCCCGCCATGTGGGCCTGGGCAGTCTGCTGTTCACCGCCGCGGTCTACGACCTGCTCCTCGCGCCGTTCACCGTGCCGCTCATCATGGCGATCGCCAGACGTACCGAGAACAACTCGCTCGCCGAGAGTTCGAGCGGCGGCGACGTCGCCGCTGGCTGGCTCTCCTCGGGCACAGGACTTCGCATCGGCAGCCAGCGCGGCGGACTGCGCGTCAAGGCCGCACGTAACCGCGCCGCACGCGCCGGAAGGATCAAGGGGGTCAAACGACTGTGAGGCCGGACCAGTACCTGATCACCAGCGGGGGTGCCGCGTGAGTCTGCGCTTCCCGGGGGGCAACCCCCGAACCCCCGGCCGGACCACCACCGGGGGCGCCGCGTGAGCAACATTCCCGAGACGGGACGGACCCAGCGGGTCCAGATCCGCCTCATCGTCATTCAGGTCCTCGTCTTCTCCTTGCTGCTGACACTCGGCGGCCGCCTGTGGTACCTCCAGATCCGCAACGGACAGGAGTACACCGACGAGGCGAAGAACAACCACGTACAGCAGGTCGTCCAGCCCGCCGTCCGCGGCGCCATCCTCGACGCGCGCGGCGTACCCCTCGCCGACAACGAGACCCGTCTCGTCGTCTCCGCCAGCCGCACCGAGCTGATGAAGATGAAGGACGACGGCAAAGGCGTCCTCACCCGGCTGGCCGAAGTCCTGGACATGAAGCCCAAGGACGTCCTCGACAAGGTCCGCCTCTGCGACTCCAAGACACCGCAGCCCTGCTGGAACGGCTCGCCCTACCAGCCCATCCCGGTGACGGACGAGGCCACCACGCAGCAGGCCCTCCAGATCCGTGAGCGCGCCGAGGACTTCCCCGGCATCACCGCCGAACCCACCGCCGTACGCCGCTACGCCGCACCCGGCAAGGCCAACACCGCCCAGGTCCTCGGCTACCTCTCGCCGGTCACCGACGAAGAGATCACCAAGGCCCAGGACACCGACTCCCCGTACCTCCGCGCCGACCAGGTCGGCCGCTCCGGCCTGGAGCGCACGTACGACAAGGAACTGCGTGGCAAGGCCGGCGTCACCCGCTACGAGGTCGACAACCTCGGCCGCGTCATCGGGCAGGCCGAGAACGACAAGGCGGAGCCCGGCGCGAGCGTCGTCACCTCGATCGACGCCCGGGTCCAGGCCGTCGCCGAGTACGAGCTGAACAACGCCATGGAGACGGCCCGCAAGGAGATGGACCGCAACACCAACGAGCTCTACAAGGCCGACTCCGGCGCCGTCGTCGTCATGGAGTCCAAGACCGGCCGCATCGTCTCGATGGCCTCCCTGCCCACCTACGACCCCAACGCCTGGGTCGGCGGCATCTCCGGCAAGGACTACGCGAAGCTCACCGGGAAGAACTCCAACTTCCCGCTGCTGAACCGGGCCATCCAGGGGCAGGCAGCCCCCGGATCCATCTTCAAGGTCATCTCCTCGACCGCCGCGGTCAACGCCGGATACCCCTTCGACGGCAACTACCCCTGCCCCAGCTCGTACTCCATCGGCGGGCAGGTCTTCAAGAACTTCGAGTCCCAGGGCCACGGCAGCATCAGCCTCGGCCGCGCCCTCGAAGTCTCCTGCGACACCGTCTACTACGGTCTCGCGCACAAGGAATGGCAGCGGGACGGCGGCACCCAGCCGAAGAAGAAGGCCAACGACTGGTTCTACAAGACCGCCCATCAGTTCGGCCTCGGCAAGGAGACCGGAATCGACCTCCCCAACGAGGTCACGGGCCGCGTCCCCGACCGCCAGTGGAAGGAGAGCTTCTTCCGGGCGAACAAGGACGGCTGGTGCAGGCAGGGCAAGAAGGACGGCACGTACGTCGAGAAGATCGCGTACGAGAACTGCCTCGAAGGCGACAAGATGCGCGCCGGTGACTCCGTCAACTACTCGATCGGCCAGGGCGACACCCTCGTCACCCCGATCCAGATGGCGACGATCTACGCGGCCATCTCCAACGGCGGCACGCTCTACGACCCGAGCGTCGGCAAGGCCATCGTCAGCGGCGACGGCAAGACCGTCCAGGAGATCGAGCCGAAGTCGCACGGCAAGCTCCCCTTCAAGGGAGACACGCGCGACGAAATAGACGAAGCCCTCGCGGGTGTCGCGACCCGGGGCAGCGCCGCCTGGCGATTCGGCGGCTGGCCCCAGGACAAGATCCCGATGCACGCCAAGACGGGAACGGCCGAGGTCTACGGCAAGCAGACGACCTCCTGGTTCGCCACGTACACCAAGGACTACTCGATCGTCATGACGATCTCCCAGGGCGGTACGGGCTCCGGCGCCTCCGGCCCCGCCGTGCGCAACATCTACAACGCGCTCTACGGCCTCGACGCCGCGGGCAAGCAGGACCCGAAGAAGGCCCTCCTGCCCAAGCCGCAGAAGGCCCTGCCCAAGATCCAGCCCGACGGTTCCATCGACGCGCCGAAGATCAAGCCCTACGACCCCAACTCGCAGAAGCCCGTCGAAGAGGTACAGGCGGCACTCGCCGGAGCCCCGGGAAGGCGGGACTGATGGCCGGCTTCTCCGTCTCCCGGTACGCCCCCGAGCGGTCCTCCTGGGCCAGGCTCACCGCCCGCGAGTCCCTCGTACGACGGCTCGACTGGCCGCTGCTCGGCTCGGCGATCGCGCTGTCCCTCATCGGCGCGCTGCTGGTCTGGTCGGCGACCCGCAACCGTGACTCGCTCACTCACGGCGACCCGTACTACTTCCTCTTCCGGCACGCCCTCAACACCGGCATCGGCGTCACCCTGATGATCGGCACGATCTGGCTCGGCCACCGCACCCTGCGCGGCGCCGTCCCGGTCCTGTACGGCCTCTCGGTGCTCCTGGTCCTGGCGGTCCTCACCCCGCTCGGCGCCACCGTGAACGGCGCCCACGCCTGGATCATCATCGGCGGCGGCTTCTCCCTGCAGCCCTCCGAATTCACCAAGATCACGATCATTCTCGGCATGGCGATGCTGCTCGCCGCCCGCGTCGACGCGGGCGACCAGCTGCACCCCGACCACCGGACCGTCGCAAAATCGCTCGGGCTCGCGCTCATCCCGATAGCGGTCGTCATGCTGATGCCCGACCTCGGCTCCGTCATGGTCATGGCCGTCATCATCCTCGGCGTGCTCCTCGCCTCCGGCGCGTCCAACCGCTGGGTCTTCGGACTGCTCGGCGCGGGCACCGCCGGTGCCGTCTCGATCTGGCAGCTCGGGCTTCTCGACGACTACCAGATCGCCCGGTTCGCGGCCTTCGCCAACCCGGCACTGGACCCGGCGGGCGTCGGCTACAACACCAACCAGGCCCGCATCGCGATCGGCTCCGGCGGCCTCGCAGGGACCGGCCTCTTCAAGGGCTCGCAGACCACCGGCCAGTTCGTCCCCGAGCAGCAGACCGACTTCGTCTTCACCGTCGCGGGCGAGGAACTGGGCTTCCTCGGCGCCGGACTGATCATCGCCCTGCTCGGCGTCGTCCTGTGGCGCGCCTGCCGGATCGCCCGCGAGACGACCGAGCTGTACGGCACGATCGTCGCCGCCGGGATCATCGCCTGGTTCGCCTTCCAGTCCTTCGAGAACATCGGAATGACGCTCGGCATCATGCCGGTCGCCGGACTCCCGCTGCCGTTCGTCTCGTACGGAGGATCATCGATGTTCGCCGTCTGGGTGGCGGTCGGACTGCTCCAGTCGATCCGGGTCCAGCGGCCGATATCCGCCTGATCCACGGCCGATCGGCCGCCGCCCCCTGCCCGTCCGCGTACAACACGTCTAGATTCGGTACATGGCGGACTCGAAGCGTGAGATCGAGCGGAAGTACGAAGCGACTCCCGATACCCGGCTGCCCGACCTGACCAGGGTGGCCGGGGTCTCGGACGTCACCCACCACGGCGTCACCTCACTCGACGCCGTCTACTACGACACCGCGGACTTCCGGCTCGCGGCCGACTCGCTCACCCTGCGGCGCAGGACCGGCGGAGCCGACGAGGGCTGGCACCTCAAGTTCCCCGTCTCCTCCGGTATCCGCGACGAGATCCGGGCCCCCCTCGCCGACACCCTGCCGGCCGGCCTCGCCGCACTGCTCCGCTCCAGGGTCCGCGAAGCCGACGTAGCCCCCGTCGTCCGGCTGCTCTCCGCCCGGGATGTCCACCACCTCCTCGACGCGGACGGCACCTTCCTGGCCGAGCTGAGCGTCGACGAGGTCATCGCCGAACGCCTCACCGAGGAGGGCCGCGGCACCACCGCCGTGTGGACCGAGATCGAGGTCGAACTCGCGGACGACGGAGACCCGGCCTTCCTCGACGCCGTCGAACGGCGCCTGCGCAAGGCAGGCGTGCAGCCCTCGGCGTCCGCCTCCAAGCTGGCCAGGGCGCTCACGGAGACGGACCACCCGGAGAAACAGCACCCGGCGAAGAAGAAGCGCAAGCAGCCGCCCCCGACCGCCGGCGACCACGTCCTCGCCTACGTACGCGCCCAGATCGAGGCCGTCATCGCCTACGACCCCGCCGTACGCCGCGACCTCCCCGACTCCGTGCACCAGATGCGCGTCGCCACGCGCCGGCTGCGCAGCGCCTTCAAGACGTACCGGAAGATCCTCGACCGCACGGTCACCGACCCCCTCGGCGACGAGCTGAAGTGGCTGGCCGCCGAACTCGGCGTCGACCGGGACCAGGAAGTCCTCGACGAACGCTTCCACGCCCGCATCGCCGGCCTGCCCCGCACCCTGCTGCTCGGCCCCGTCGAAGGCCGGCTGCGCCTCTGGTCGGTGGCCCGGCGCACCGGCTCCACGCGCCGCGTCGCTGCCGTACTCGACGGAAAGCGCTACCTCGCCCTCCTGGACTCCCTCGACGCACTCCTCGCCGGCCCGCCCCTGCTCCCCGGCGCAGCCCGGGAGCCCCGGGAGGTGCTGCCCCGCGCCGTACTGAAGGACTTCAAACGCCTCGCCACCCGCGTCGGCCACGCCCTGGAGCAACCGCCGGGCGAGGACCGGGACCTGGCGATGCACGAGGCCCGCAAGGCGGCAAAGCGCGCGCGGTACGCGGGAGAGGCGGCGCGGCCCGCGCTCGGCAAACCCGCCAAGCGGTTCGCCAAACGGATGAAGGCCGTGCAGAAGGTCCTGGGCGACCACCAGGACAGCGTGCTCGCCCGCGACGCCCTGCGGGACCTGGCGGTCCAGGCGCACGCGGCGGGGGAGAGCGCGTTCACCTGGGGACTGCTGTACGGACAGGAGCAGGCGGCCGCGGCGGACAGGGAGCGGGAACTGCCGGACGTCTGGGTCAGGGCCTCCCTGCCGGGTTTGCGGTCGGCATTGAAGGGCTGAGCCCCGGGGTACGCTGGATGGTCACCCCTGCCAGCTCACGAAGGTCCCCAGATGTCTGCCGAGTCGGTCTTCCCACAGCTCGAAGCTCTGCTCCCGCATGTGCAGAAGCCCATCCAGTACGTCGGCGGTGAGCTCAACTCCACCGTCAAGCCGTGGGACGAATGCGACGTCCGCTGGGCCCTGATGTACCCGGACGCGTACGAAGTCGGACTCCCCAACCAGGGCGTCATGATCCTGTACGAGGTACTCAACGAGCGCCAGGGTGTCCTCGCCGAGCGCACGTACAGCGTCTGGCCGGACCTCGAAGCGCTGATGCGTGAGCACAAGGTGCCGCAGTTCACCGTGGACAGCCACCGGCCCGTCGGCGCCTTCGACGTCTTCGGGCTGAGCTTCTCCACCGAGCTCGGCTACACCAACATGCTCACCGCCCTGGACCTCGCGGGCATCCCGCTGGAGTCCAAGGACCGTACGGTCGACGACCCGATCGTGCTCGCGGGCGGGCACGCGGCCTTCAACCCCGAGCCGATCGCGGAGTTCATCGACTGCGCGGTCATCGGCGACGGCGAGCAGGCGGTGCTGGAGATCACCGAGATCGTCCGCGCGTGGAAGGCCGAGGGCCGCCCCGGTGGCCGTGACGAGGTGCTGTTCCGCCTCTCGAAGACCGGCGGCGTCTACGTGCCCCGCTTCTACGACGTCGAATACCTCCCCGACGGACGCATCGGCCGCGTCGTGCCCAACAAGTCCGGCGTGCCGTGGCGGGTGTCCAAGCACACCGTCATGGACCTCGACGAATGGCCGTACCCGAAGCAGCCGCTCGTCCCCCTCGCCGAGACCGTCCACGAGCGGATGTCCGTCGAGATCTTCCGCGGCTGTACCCGCGGCTGCCGTTTCTGCCAGGCCGGCATGATCACGCGCCCCGTGCGGGAGCGAAGCATCACCGGCATCGGCGAGATGGTCGAGAAGGGCCTGAAGGCGACCGGCTTCGAAGAGGTCGGCCTGCTCTCGCTCTCCTCCGCGGACCACTCGGAGATCGGCGAGATCGCCAAGGGCCTCGCCGACCGGTACACCGAGGACAAGATCGGCCTCTCGCTGCCCTCGACCCGCGTCGACGCCTTCAACGTCGACCTGGCCAACGAGCTGACCCGTAACGGCCGTCGCTCCGGTCTCACGTTCGCGCCCGAGGGCGGTTCCGAGCGCCTGCGCAAGGTCATCAACAAGATGGTCTCGGAGGAGGACCTGATCCGTACGGTCTCCACCGCGTATGGCAACGGCTGGCGTCAGGTGAAGCTGTACTTCATGTGCGGCCTGCCGACCGAGACCGACGAGGACGTCCTCCAGATCGGCGACATGGCGGTCAAGGTGATCGCCAAGGGCCGCGAGGTGTCCGGGCAGAACGACATCCGCTGCACCGTCTCCATCGGCGGCTTCGTACCCAAGCCGCACACCCCGTTCCAGTGGGCCCCGCAGCTCAGCGCCGAGGAGACCGACGCCCGGCTGAAGAAGCTCCGGGACAAGATCCGCGACGACAAGAAGTACGGCCGCTCGATCGGTTTCCGCTACCACGACGGCAAGCCGGGCATCGTCGAGGGCCTGCTGTCCCGCGGCGACCGTCGGGTCGGTTCCGTCATCCGCGCGGTCTACGAGGCCGGCGGCCGTTTCGACGGCTGGCGCGAGCACTTCAGCTACGACCTGTGGATGAAGAGCGCCGAGAAGACGCTGCCCGACTTCGGCGTGGACGTCGACTGGTACACCACCCGGGAGCGGACGTACGAGGAGGTCCTGCCCTGGGACCACCTGGACTCCGGTCTCGACAAGGACTGGCTCTGGGAGGACTGGCAGGACTCGCTCGACGAGACCGAGGTCGAGGACTGCCGCTGGACGCCGTGCTTCGACTGCGGCGTGTGCCCTCAGATGGACACGAGCATCCAGATCGGCCCGACCGGTAAGACGCTGCTGCCGCTCACCGTCGTGAAGTAGAAGTCGTGAAGCAGAAGTTGTCGCACGCCGCTTCCGAGTGACAACTCGGTGACGAAGGCCCGGTTCCGTAAACCACGGACCGGGCCTTCGCGTCATTTCCGTCATGGACCAGGAAGCGCAGCCCAGCCCGTACGGAAAGCACCAGGCGCCCGCGCGGTACGAACCGGGCGACGGTTGTCTGACCACGCTCATCAGGATTCCGGTACGGATCGTGGTGCTGGTGCTCGTCCTTCCCGTACGCATGGTCTGGGACGTCCTCGTGGCCGGCGGCCGCGCCGCCGACCGCATCCTGCTGCGCCCGCTGGGGCGGGCGTTGGGCCAGGCCTTCGCCTGGCTGTACGGCTCCGTCCTCACCCCGCTCGGCCACGCACTGCTCTGGCTCGCGGCGGCCGTCTTCGTCCGGCCCTGGGTGGGCCTGTGGCGCTACGTCGTCGTCCCGGTGGTCCGTTACGGCGTCGTCGTCCCGCTGGTATGGCTGTACGAAGCCGTCCTCACCCCGCTCGGGCACGGGTTCGCCTGGCTTCACCGCACGCTGCTCGCGCCGGCCGGACGTGGCATCGCCACCGCGCTCGGCTGGGTACTGACGGCGCTGTTCGTCTGGCCGGTGGTCGGAGTGTGGCGGTACATCCTGACCCCACTCGCACTGGCCGCCACGTGGCTGGTGGCGAACCTGATCGTGCTGCCGCTGGCCTGGGTGTACCGGCAGCTGCTGACTCCGCTCGGGCACGGCATCGTGTGGCTGGGCGAGCTGCTGGCGCGGGGCGTCGCCGCCGTGGGCATCGTGCTCTGGGCGGCTGTCGTCCGGCTGGTCGTGACGCTGCTCGTCGCCCCCGTCGCCTGGGTGTACCGGCGGATCCTGGCCCCGGTCGGCCGCGAGATCCTCGCCGCGCTCGCCATGGCCTGGCGGATCGCCGGGTTCATCTCGCGCGCCGTCGGCCGGGCCCTGGCCTGGCTGGCCTGGACTCTGGTAGGCGCGCCGGCGGCCTGGGCCTACCGCACGGTGTGCACTCCGGTCGGACATTTCGTACGGGACCAGGTCTGGGCGCCCGCCCGGCGGGCGGCTCTGGAGGCGGGACGCGCGGCGCGGGGCGCGCTGCGCACGGCACGTGAAACCGTGCGCCAGGCCCGCCGTGATGCCTGGAGAGCGCTGGTAGGAGAGCGAAGGGTGGCCGAGCCCCGGGAACTCGATGGGTCCGCTGCGCGTAGGCTGGGTAGTGAGCACCATGCAACGACTGACCCCAGCGCGGCGCCCGCATCCGAGATCTCCCCGTTGACAGCACAAGCCGTCAAGCGGGGGTGAGCCGGAGTGGACACCCCGGGGCACCCCGTACTTCGTGGGCGGTACGCCACCGCGTCCGCCCCGCACCGAGGAGAAGAACCACTGGGCAAGCGACAGCCCGAAGGCCCGCCGCCCGCACCGGCAGTGCAGCGCATCCGACTGCGCTACACGAAGCGCGGCCGCCTCCGGTTCACCAGTCACCGAGACTTCCAGCGTGCCTTCGAGCGGGCGCTGCGCCGCTCCGAGGTGCCCATGGCCTACTCGGCGGGCTTCACCCCGCACCCGAAGGTCTCCTACGCCAATGCCGCTCCCACCGGCACGGGCAGCGAGGCCGAATTCCTGGAGATCGCCCTCACCGAGGTGCGTGACCCGGACACCCTGCGGGAACTGCTCAACGAGTCGCTGCCGGACGGCCTGGACGTCACCGACGCGGTGGAGGCCCGTACGTCGGGTCTCGCCGACCGGCTGACCGCCTCCGTATGGGAGATGCGCCTCGAAGGTGTGACGGTCGAGGACACGGCGAAGGCCGTTTCCGCCTTCATGGACGCCGAGGCCGTAGAGGTCCAGCGCCGCGCGAAGAACGGGATGCGTACCTTCGACGCCCGCGCCGCCGTCGCCGACCTGCAGGCTCTTGATTCACCGGCCGATAGGCCGGGGGACAAGCCCTGTGCGATACTGCGGCTGGTAGTTCGGCACGTGACACCTGCCGTGCGACCCGACGACGTCCTGTCCGGTCTCCGCGTTGTGGCCGACCTCGCGCCGCCGGTCCCCGCAGCGGTGACCAGGCTGGCGCAGGGGCTCTTCGACGAGGAGTCCGGCACGGTGACCGACCCGCTCGCGCCCGACCGCGAGGCAGCCCCGACCGCTTCTTCAGCGGTCGCCCCGGCCGCCGTCGCGACGGCGCCGGAAGGTGCAGGTTCCGCGTAAGGCGGTCGTTGTAGCGCGGCCCTTCGACTCGGGAGCCACCTGGGTCGGGCCGCGAACTGACCAGAAGACTTTCGCCAGGCCGTACGCATACCGCGTACGGAACCGGCGAGCCAGACATCAGCTCCCGTGCGGCGCCCGCGCCCCGGACGGCGGTATCGCGCACATCACGCGAACCGTGCCGGACCGGAATCAGGCGTGGCGCCCGGGAGCGTGACGGGAGAACCGCCCGCATGCTTGAGCCGACCGAACCCGGAACCAACGGGAACACCGAAGACAACAACAGCCCCGGCGACAAGCTGCCGCCGCGCCGCAGGCGCCGCGCGGCTTCGCGTCCCGCGGGCCCGCCGTCGGCGGGTGCGCCGGGAGCGGCTGCCGAGGACGTCACGCCGGCCATACCGGCCGATGACGCCGCGCAGTCCGAGACCACCGGTACGGACGATGCCGCGCCTCCGCGTACCCGCCGTCGTGCGGTCCGCAAGGCGACCGCTCCGGCGGGCGCCCCTGGCGCGACGCCCGAGACCACTGAGGCCCCCGCGGCTGCAGAGACCCCTGTGACGGTCGAGGCTGCCGAGCCCGCCGAGGCCGAGGCGCCCGCCGCCCCGGCGCGTGCGCGCCGCCGAGCGGTCCGTAAGGCCACGGCTCCGGCCGGTGCGCCGCAGACCGTCGCCGAGCCCGTGGCCGAGCCGGCCGCCGAGCCCGTCGCGGACGTCACCGAAGCACCCGAGGCACCCGCGGCTCCGCGTGGCCGTCGTCGTGCGGTCCGCAAGGCGACCGCTCCGGCGGGCGCCCCGCAGCCCACCGAGGACGTTGCCGTGGCGGCCGCAGAGCCCGCCGCAGAGCCCGCCGCACCTGCCGCCCCCGCCGCTCCTGTCGAGGAGCCGGAGGCCGCACCGGTCGTCGAGGCCCCCCGTGGCCGCACCCGGCGCCGTGCGTCGGCCCCGGCCGGTACGCCGCAGGCCGAGGCAGTCGTCGAGCCGGCCGCCGAGATCACCGAGACGGCCGAGGCCGTCGAAGCGCCCCCGGCCGAGGCCGCGCCCCCGGCGCGTACCCGCCGCCGCGCGGTCCGTAAGGCGACCGCTCCGGCGGGCGCCCCCCAGCCCGCCGAGCCCGCCGAGACCCCCGCTGTCGCGGAGGACGTCGTCGAGACCGGCGAGAGCCTTCCCGCGGCCGTGGCCGAGGAGCTCGCTGCCGAGCCCGAGCAGGTCGAGGAGGCCGCCCCACGCGGCCGCCAGCGCCGCCGGGCCACCGCGGCGGCCGGCCGGCCGGAGTTCACCGGCAAGGTCGAGGAGCCCGCCCGCAAGAGCCGTCGCGCGACGCGTCCGGCCGTGGCCGTCTTCCAGGCCCCGGTCTTCGCCGAGCCGATGTTCCAGACCCCGGAGACCGCGGCTGCCGCGGCTGCCGCCGCCGTTCCCGCGACCGAGCCGGACGAGGTCGAGGAGGCCGAGCAGGCCCCCGCGGCCGAGCCCGCGGCCGAGGCCGTGGAGACGCAGGCGGAGCCCGCCGAGGCCGCGCCGCAGGGCGGCTCGCGCCGCCGTCGCCGTCGCCGTGGTGAGGCCGCCGAGGCCGAGCCGGTCGCCGCCCCCGTGGCCGCTCCGGTGGAGGAGGCCGTCGAGGACGAGCACGAGGCCGAGGCCGAGACGGACGCCGAGCACGAGGGCGAGGAGACGGACGAGTACGGGGACCGGCCTTCGCGCCGTCGCCGTCGTGGTGGCCGTCGCCGCCGTCGCGGTGAGAGCAACGACCTGGACGACGCCGAGCACGGCGACGAGGCACCCGCGGACCGCACCGAGGACGAGGCCGAGCGCACACAGGAGCGGGCCCACGACGAGGACGAGGACGAGGACGACGAGTCGGCCGCAGGCTCCAGCAGCAGCCGTCGCCGTCGTCGCCGTCGCCGTCGCAGCGGTGAGACCGCGGCCGAGGCCGACACGGGCACGGACGACCCGGAGCGTACGGTCGTCAAGGTCCGCGAGCCCCGCAAGAAGGAAGTCGAGCGCGAGCCCGGCACCGGTTTCGACGAGGTCCAGTCCATCAAGGGCTCGACCCGTATGGAGGCCAAGAAGCAGCGCCGCCGCGAAGGCCGCGAGCAGGGCCGCCGCCGGGTGCCGATCATCACCGAGGCGGAGTTCCTGGCGCGCCGCGAGGCCGTCGAGCGTGTGATGGTCGTCCGTCAGAACGGCGAGCGCACCCAGATCGGCGTCCTCGAGGACAACGTGCTCGTCGAGCACTACGTCAACAAGGAGCAGGCCAGCAGCTACGTCGGCAACGTCTACCTGGGCAAGGTGCAGAACGTACTGCCGTCCATGGAGGCCGCGTTCGTCGACATCGGCAAGGGCCGCAACGCCGTCCTGTACGCCGGTGAAGTCAACTTCGAGGCGCTCGGCATGGCCCACGGGCCGCGCCGCATCGAGTCCGCGCTGAAGTCCGGCCAGTCGGTCCTCGTCCAGGTGACGAAGGACCCGATCGGCCACAAGGGCGCCCGCCTGACCAGCCAGGTCTCGCTGCCCGGCCGCTACCTGGTCTACGTGCCCGAGGGCTCGATGACCGGGATCAGCCGCAAGCTGCCCGACACCGAGCGGTCCCGGCTGAAGACCATCCTCAAGAAGATCGTTCCCGAGGACGCGGGCGTCATCGTGCGCACCGCTGCCGAGGGTGCGAGCGAGGACGAGCTGCGCCGCGACGTCGAGCGGCTGCAGGAGCAGTGGGAAGACATCCAGCGCAAGTCGAAGAGCAGCGGCAGCTCCAACGCCCCGACGCTCCTCTACGGCGAGCCGGACATGACCGTCCGTGTGGTCCGCGACATCTTCAACGAGGACTTCTCGAAGGTCATCGTCAGCGGTGACGACGCGTGGGACACGATCCACGGCTATGTCTCGCACGTGGCACCGGACCTGACGGACCGGCTGTCCCGCTGGACCTCCGAGGTCGACGTCTTCGCGACGTACCGGATCGACGAGCAGCTGATGAAGGCGCTGGACCGCAAGGTCTATCTGCCGAGCGGCGGCTCGCTGGTGATCGACAAGACCGAGGCGATGGTCGTCGTCGACGTCAACACCGGCAAGTTCACCGGTCAGGGCGGAAACCTCGAAGAGACCGTCACCAAGAACAACCTGGAGGCGGCCGAGGAGATCGTGCGTCAGCTGCGGCTGCGCGACCTCGGTGGCATCGTCGTCGTCGACTTCATCGACATGGTGCTGGAGTCCAACCGGGACCTCGTGCTGCGGCGTCTGCTGGAGTGCCTGGGCCGCGACCGTACGAAGCACCAGGTCGCCGAGGTCACCTCGCTGGGCCTCGTCCAGATGACCCGCAAGCGGGTCGGCCAGGGTCTGCTGGAGTCCTTCTCCGAGACCTGTGTCCACTGCAACGGGCGCGGTGTCATCGTCCACATGGAGCAGCCGGCCTCCGTCGGCGGCGGTGGCGGCGGCAAGCGCGCCAAGAAGCGTGGCCGCGGCGGCGTCGACCAGGTCCACGAGCACGACCACGAGCAGGCCGACGAGCACGAGATCGAGAGCGAGGCCGAGGTGGCGGCGGAGATCGCCGCCCCGGTGGCGCTGCCCGAGCCGGAGTTCGTCCCCGACGAGGAGCTGTACAGCAGCCCGGCCGAGGCCGAGGCGGCAGCCGGGCGTGGCCGTGGCCGTCGGCGTGCGACCCGCAAGGTGTCGGCTCCGGCCGGTGCCCCGAGGGCCGTGGCCGAGCGCGTGACGGCACCCGAGCCGGTGGCCGAGCCCGCTCCGGTCGTCGAGCCCGAGCCGGTTGTCGAGCCCGAGCCGGTCGTCGAGACCCCGGTGGCCGCTCCGGCCCCCGAGGCCGAGGCGCCCGTCCAGGGCCGTACGCGTCGCCGGGCGACCCGCAAGGCGACCGCACCCGCGGGTTCGCCGAAGCCGGTCGAGACGGTGGAGCCGGTCGTCGAGGAGGTCCTGGTCGTCGAGACCCCGGTCGTCGAGGCGCCCGTCGTCGAGGCGCCCGAGGCCGAGGCCCCCGCTCCGGTCGCGGCGCCGCGTGCGCGGCGCCGGGCCACCCGTAAGGCCACCGCCCCGGCGGGCTCGCCTGCGAGTGCCGAGGAGGCGGAGGTCGTCGTGGTGACCGCCACGCCCGTGACCGAGTCCGCGTCCGAGTCCGCTCCGGACAGCGTGGAGCCGGAGACGGACGCAGCGGCGCCGGCCAAGAAGACGGCCCGCAAGGCCGCCGCCAAGAAGGCGCCGGCCAAGAAGGCAGCCGCCAAGAAGACGGTCGCCAAGAAGACCGCCGCGAAGAAGACGACCGCCAAGAAGTCCGCCTCGAAGAAGACGGTGGCTGCCGAGCAGTCGTCGCCCTCCGTGACGGCTTCCGCCCCGGCCCCGTCCTCCGATTCCGCGTCGGCCAACTGAGCACTCCCTCACCGGTTGTGCAACAACACGTGCCCCGCCCCGAGACTCTCGGGGCGGGGCACGTGCTTTGTTTCAGAACTGATGCACCGGCCGGTTAACCGGCCCGAAATGGCACAAGAAATCCCTGATAATGTGACGGCGGTTGCTGTGCTGTGAGGGTCCTCTTCATGGAAACTACACACAGTGACCGGGTGCCGGTGGAAGACAGACCGGCCCCGGATTCCTCGGCAGGGCGTCGGCATTCCGCCGGTGGGGTTAAGCGCGGCCTCGTAAGACGTCCCGCACCCCAGATCTCTGCCAGTAAAGAGCTCTTGCGGTGTTCAAGGAGGACGTCCATGACGAGCATCAACGAGCAGCCGATTCCTGCTGCCCGCCCGGTCATCGGTGAAGAAGAGATCGAGGCCGCCGTACGCGTGCTGCGCAGCGGACGCGTCGTACAAGGGCCGGAAGTAGCGGCATTCGAGGAGGGCTTCTCGGAGGTGGTCGACGGCCGTCACTGCGTCGCCGTCAACTCGGGAACCTCCGCGCTGCACCTCCTGCTGCTCGCTCTGGGCATCGGCCCTGGCGACGAGGTGATCGTCCCCTCGTTCTCCTTCGCCGCGTCCGCCAACGCCGTCCGCCTCGTCGGCGCCGACGTCGTCTTCGCCGACATCGAGCCCGGCAGCTTCGGCCTGGACCCGGCAGCCGTCGAGGCGGCGATCACACCGCGTACCGCCGCGATCATGCCGGTGCACCTCTACGGTCACCCGGCGGCCATGGACAAGCTCATGCCCATTGCCGAGAAGCACAATCTCGCCGTCGTCGAGGACGCCTGCCAGGCGCACGCGGCTGCCCTCAACGGCACGCCGGTGGGCGCCTTCGGAGCGGGCGGAACGTTCAGCTTCTACCCGACCAAGAACATGCACTCCCTCGAGGGCGGCATGGTCACCACGGCCGACGCCGAACTCGCCCGCACCCTGCGCCTCCTGCGCAACCAGGGCATGGAGCAGCGGTACGCCAACGAGATCGTCGGCGCCAACATGCGTATGACGGACGTGGCCGCCGCTGTCGGCCGCGTACAGCTGACGAAGCTCGACGGCTGGACCGAGCAGCGCCGCGCCAACGCCGCGTACCTCGACGCACACATCAGCAACCCGGCCGTGATCACCCCGCCGGTCGCCGAGGGCGCGCGCCACGTCTACCACCAGTACACGATCCGGGTTCAGGGCGACCGCGACGCCGCGATGGCCGCGCTCACCGAGGCGGGCGTCGGCAACGCCGTCTACTACCCGACGCCGATCCACCGGCTCAAGCCCTACTGGGAGCCGGACCAGAAGGCCGGCCGTACCTGGGACCTGCCGGAGACCGAACGCGCCGCTGCCGAGGTCGTCTCGCTGCCCGTCCACCCGTCGCTCAGCGAGGGTGAGCTGGAGCGCATCGCCAACGCCGTGAACACGCTGGGAGCGAAGCTGTGACCGCCGTACTCAAGGCCGGGCTGATCGGCCTGGGCTCCATGGGGCGTCACCACGCCCGGGTGCTCGCCGCACTCGACGGCGTGACGCTGGTCGGCGTCGTCGACCCGATGGGGGACAAGAACGGCTGGGCGCAGGGCGCTCCTGTCCTGTCCACGGTCGAGGAGCTCATCGCCCTCGGCATCGACTACGCCGTCGTGGCGTGCCCCACCGGGCTGCACGAGGAAGTCGGCCTGCAGCTGGCCGACGCCGGTATCTGCGCACTGATCGAGAAGCCGCTCGCGGACACCGTCGAGGGCGCCCGCCGTCTGGTGGACGCCTTCGAGTCGCGTGACCTGGTGGCCGGCGTCGGTCACATCGAGCGCTGCAACCCGGCCCTGCTCTCCCTGCGCAGCCGGCTGGCGGCAGGCGAGCTCGGCGACGTGTACCAGGTCGTCACCCGCCGCCAGGGACCGTTCCCGCACCGCATCGCCGATGTCGGCGTGGTGAAGGACCTGGCCACGCACGACATCGACCTGACGGGCTGGGTGACCGGCCAGGCGTACACCTCGATCGCCGCGCACACCGTGTCGAAGTCCGGCCGCCCGCACGAGGACATGGTCTCCGCCGTCGGTCAGCTCTCCGACGGCACGATGGTGAACCACCTGGTCAACTGGCTGAGCCCGCTCAAGGAGCGGTTCACCTCGGTCACCGGCGAGCGCGGCTGCTACATCGCCGACACCCTCACCGCCGACCTGACGTTCCACTCCAACGCCTCGGTCACCACCGAGTGGGAGGCGCTCCGCGCGTTCCGCGGTGTCTCCGAGGGCGACATGATCCGTTACGCGATCCCGAAGCGCGAGCCGCTGCTCGTCGAGCACGAGCTCTTCCGGGACGCTGTGCTGGGCGAGCCGGCCGACATCTGCACCCTGCGGCAGGGGCTGCGTACGGTTGAGGTGGCGGCTTCGGTCCTGGAGTCGGCCAGGACCGGCCGGACGCTAGTTCTTGAGACAGGAGAGCCCGCTAACCATGGCGGTTGAGAGTTTGGTGGCGGAGCTGCAGCGCAGCTCCCGAGGCAAGATTGTCATGCTCGTTGACAATGGCGTGAACGGCGATTCCCGTGTCCAGAAGGAAGCACGTTCCATGGCCGCGGCCGGCTGGGACGTGGTCCTGCTGGGGAAGTCGCCGACGAAGAAGGATCAGCGCTGGCAGCTCGGTGACGCCGAGGTGCGGCTGCTGCACGTTCCGACCCCTATGCACCGCAGGCGGCACGAGTACCGGCGGGCTGTGCTGCGCTCGCCGCTCGCGTACAGGCCGGGACCGCTCGCTGCCTATCGCAAGCAGCGGATGAAGGCGTGGCGGACCGAGCTGCACATCCAGCTCATCCAGGCGGGTCGTGGGGGCTCTGCGCTCGCCAAGCTGAAACTGCTGCCTCCGCGGGTCGTTTCCAAGGTGATGAACAAGTGGGTGAAACTGCGTGTGAAGCAGACGAACGCCCTGGAGCAGCGCCGCAAGGACATGAATTCCCCGCTTGACCGCTTCACCACGGCGTTCTGGCAGCGCACGATGGGAGTCAGGGCCTGGCGTCGGCTGGACCCGGCGCTGTGGGATATGGAGCTGGCCTACGGCAAGGTCATCGACTCTCTCAAGCCCGACCTGATCCATGCCAACGACTTCCGCATGCTCGGCGTGGGCGCCCGCGCCAAACTGCGGTCGGAGGCCAAGGGCCGTCCCGTCAAGCTGGTCTGGGACGCCCATGAGTTCCTGCCGGGCATCAAGCCGTGGAACTCCCATCCGCGCTGGCATGTCGCGCAGTGTGCCTACGAGCAGGAGTTCTCCCGGTACGCCGATGCCGTTACGACGGTCTCCGAAACGCTCGCCGGCATGCTGGCCGAGCGCCACGGCCTGAAGGCCAAGCCCGAGGTGGTGCTGAATGCACCCGACGCGGAGATCTCGCCCGAACAGGCATCCGAGCCCGTACCGGACCTGCGCGAACTGTGCGGCATCGGCCCCGATGTACCGCTTGCCGTGTACAGCGGTGCTGCGGCCCCGCAGCGTGGCCTCGACATCATGGTCGAGTCGCTGCCCCAGTTGCCCGACACGCATGTTGCGTTCGTGGTGCTGCGGTCCACGTCGGAGTACATGAACAGGCTGACGGCACGGGCAGTGGAACTGGGAGTTGCGGACCGGCTGCACGTCCTGCCGTACGTTCCCCACTACCAGGTCGTTCCGTTCCTGGCTTCGGCAGACGTGGGAGTCATCCCGATCCATCATTGGCCGAACCACGAGATCGCCCTGATCACGAAGTTCTTCGAGTACTCGCACGCCCGACTGCCGTTCGTCGTCAGTGACGTCAAAACGATGGGCGAGATGGTAGCCCGCACGGGGCAGGGAGAGGTCTTCACGGCCGAGGACGTTTCGGACTACGTGAGGGCCGTCAAGTCTGTGCTGGCAGATCCGGCGAAGTACCGCAACGTCTACGACTCCGCGGGGCTGCTCGACGAGTGGACCTGGGAGGCGCAGGCCGAAGTGCTCGACGGGGTGTACACCCGCATGCTCGGTGGCTCGCGCAGCAAGTCTGCCAAGACGGCTTCGCAGGTGGTGGCATGACCGGCAGACCTGACGTCACTGTCGTCGTCGCTGTTTACAACACCATGCCTTACCTGACGGATTGTCTGAACTCCCTCGTCGGGCAGAGCATTGGTCTCGATCGTCTTGAGGTCGTCGCGGTCGACGACGGTTCGACGGACGAGAGCAGCGCTGAACTCGACCGGTTCGCGGAGAAATATCCGGGCACGGTCAAGGTCATCCACCAGGCCAACTCGGGAGGACCCGCAGCACCCAGCAACCGGGCTCTGGACGTGGCCACGGGCCGGTTCGTGTACTTCATAGGCTCTGACGACTACCTGGGCGCGGAAGCCCTGGAGCGGATGGTGTCCTACGCGGACGAGCACAGCTCGGACGTCGTGATCGGAAAAATGGTCGGCACCAACGGCCGTTACGTCCATCAGAAGCTGTACGCGAAGAACGATCCCGACATCAGCCTGTACGACTCGAATCTGCCTTTCACTCTGGCGAATACCAAGCTTTTCCGCCGTGAGCTGGTTGAGAAGCACCACCTGCGTTTCCCGGAGGATCTGCCGGTCGGCAGCGACCAGCCCTTCACCATCGAGGCGTGTGTCAGGGCCAGGAAGATCTCCGTCCTCTCCGACTACACCTTCTACTACGCGGTGAAGCGCGGCGACGCCAGCAACATCACCTACCGGGCCAATCATCTGGCCCGCCTCCGTTGCACGAGCTCGATCATGAAGCACGTCGCATCTCTCATCGAAGCCGGTCCGCAGCGGGACGCCCTGTTCAAGCGGCATTTCACCTGGGAGCTCGCCAAGCTCGTCCAGGACGACTTTCCGGCCCTGGAGCCGGCTACCCGCCGCGAAGTGTGTGCCGGTATCGCGGAGCTCGCCGACGAATACCTCAGTGACGCCCTGCGGGACGCCCTGGATGTCAAGCGCCGGGTACGGATCTGTCTGGCGCAGGCGGGTGCTGTCGACGAACTGATCCAGGCGATCACGGAGGAGGCGGAGAATGGTGCGCCACCCTTCCATCTGGAGGGCGTTCGGGCCTTCGCCCGCTACCCGGGCTTCCGTGACCAGGCGGTGGGTCTCTCCGAACGCTGCTACGAGCTGGTCGGCGAGGCAGTGCCCGGGCGGTTGGCGAAGGGTACGGAGCTGGTGAGCGCGGAGTGGGACCAGACCGGCGAGGACCTGCGGCTGGACCTGATGGTGCGGATAGGTGTCACAGGTGACACCGGCTCCGCCGTCGTGCGTCTCATGACGGGTGCCATGCCCAAGAGCGCGGACAAACCCGGGGCACGCCGACTGCCGCCGGGCCACGGACTTCCCGCGCTTGAGGGTGAGTTCACTCGTCGTGTCACCGAGGACGGGCAGGCGACTGTACTGCGCGGCCTGATCCCGATCCAGACCGTCAAGTCGAAGCGAGGCGTCCGCGTCTACGTCGACGTGGCAGGCTCGACGTATGAGATTCCCGTGCGGACCGACGGGCTGCCGATGCCGCTGGCACGCCGGTGGGGTCGGACGAACCCGCACCGCGTCTCGGCAAGCCCCAATACCAAGGGCCGGCTCGTGATCACCACGGCTCCGCTGTGGGAGAGCAAGTCCGGCGCGGGCCCGCGGCTGCGCCGCATGCTGTCCAGGCTGAAGAGGAAGTAACCCGATGAATATCTGTGTAGTCGCGCTCGGCAAGATCGGTCTTCCGCTCGCCGTGCAGTTCGCCGCCAAGGGCCACAAGGTCATCGGCGCGGACGTCAACGAGAAGGTCGTCGAGCTGGTCAACGCGGCCACCGAGCCGTTCCCCGGTGAGTACGACCTGGACGTCAAGCTCAAGGAGACGGTGAGCGCGGGCCTGCTGTCCGCGACGACGGACACGACGGCCGCGGTCGCCGCGTCCGACGCCGTCGTGGTCGTCGTGCCGCTCTTCGTGGACGCCGAGGGCACCCCGGACTTCGGCTGGATGGACTCGGCGACGAAGGCCATCGCCGCGGGTCTGAAGCCCGGCACCCTCGTCTCGTACGAGACCACCCTGCCGGTCGGCACGACCCGCACCCGCTGGGCGCCGATGCTCGCCGAGGGCTCCGGCCTCACCCCGGGCGAGGACTTCCACCTGGTCTTCTCCCCGGAGCGGGTGCTCACGGGCCGCGTCTTCGCGGACCTGCGCCGCTACCCGAAGCTCGTCGGCGGCATCGACGAGGCGTCGGCGCAGCGCGGTGTCGAGTTCTACGAGGCCGTCCTCGACTTCGACGACCGCGAGGACCTGCCGCGGCCGAACGGTGTGTGGGACCTCGGTACGGCCGAGGCCTCGGAGCTCGCGAAGCTCGCCGAGACGACCTACCGCGACGTCAACATCGGTCTGGCCAACCAGTTCGCCCGGTTCGCCGACAAGAGCGGCATCGACGTCAAGAAGGTCATCGAGGCCTGCAACAGCCAGCCGTACAGCCACATACACCAGCCCGGCATCGCCGTCGGCGGCCACTGCATCCCGATCTACCCGCGGATGTACCTGTGGAACGACCCGGAGGCGACCGTCGTGCGCTCGGCCCGCGAGGCCAACGCCGCGATGCCCGAGTACGCCGTGGACCTGCTGGCCGCCGCCTACGGCGACCTGGCTGACGCTGGCGTACTGGTGCTCGGCGCCGCCTACCGCGGCGGCGTCAAGGAGACGGCCTTCTCCGGCGTCTTCGGCGTCGTCGAGGCACTGAAGGCGCGCGGCGCCATGCCGTTCGTCTCGGACCCGATGTACACCGCCGAGGAACTGACCGCGCACGGGCTCGTCCCGCACGAGGGCCAGGCCGTCACGGCCGCGATCCTCCAGGCCGACCACGCCGAGTACCGTGACCTGTCCGCGGCCGATCTGCCGGACGTCCGCGTACTGGTCGACGGGCGCCGTACGACGGATCCGGCCAACTGGACGGGCGTCCGCCGCGTCGTCATCGGCGGCTGACTATCCCATAGACACACAAGAGGCGGGGCGGCCGGTCTGGGCGCCCCGCCTGCTCCTGCTCTTCTGCAGACGTCAGAGAGCGCGTGTCGTGAGTTCGGTGAGGGCCCCGTCCTGCTCCGTGTACACGGCGCCGGTCTGCGGGCACTCCCACACTCCGGGCTCGCCCTCGCGCTCGACGAGCTTCACGCCGACGCGCCCGACCCAGCCGATCCGGCGGGCCGGGACGCCGACGACGAGGCCGAAGTCCGGCACGTCCTTGGTTACGACGGCGCCCGCGGCGACCATGGCCCAGCGGCCGATCCGTACCGGCGCGACGCAGACGGAACGCGCACCGAGCGAGGCGCCTTCGGCGACCTTCACGCCGACGGCTTCCCAGTCGCCGCCGCGCTTCTGCTTGCCCTCGGGGTCCACCGAGCGCGGGTTGTGGTCGTTGGTGAGCACCACAGCCGGCCCCACGAAGACACCGTCACCGAGCTCGGCCGGCTCGTAGACGAGGGCGTAGTTCTGGATCTTGACGTTGTTGCCGATCTGCACACCGGTGCCGACATAGGCACCGCGACCGACCACACAGCCCTCACCGAGCCGGGCACCTTCGCGGATCTGTGCGAGCTCCCAAACGCTGCTGCCGTCGCCGATCTCGGCGCTCTCGTCGACCTGGGCGGTGGGCTGGACTCTGTAGTTCACGTGGTGCGCCTTCCAAAGAGCGGACTTGCCCGCAGCTTACGATCCCGGTCACCCGGTGAGGCGGTGCCCGGCCTGCCCAGCCACCCGAGTACCGGGTGGCGGTGGAGGCATCGCGAAGGCTGCCTCCACCGCCCTACCGCCCCTTCCGACCGCTGCTGGCTGCGTAACTCGGCTTCTCCGGGGAAAACAGCGAGGGTCTGCACCAGCTGATTGCCACGTGGGAGACACCTCGGCCACGCCCGCCGTCAAACTGATCTGCATCTGCACCCGCACCTACGACGAAACCGGCAATACCGGGCACGCGGGACCTCAAGGTGAACGCAATCCCCACACGTCTTGCCCTCGAGGTCGTACGCGACGGCCGTAGGCATCGGGACACGCGGACAGTCGACCTTGAACTGGGGAGGAGGGGTGCCCGCATAGAGAGTGGAATCCTCGCGGACCTACGGCAGCTTGCCGCGCAAGGGCTGATCGAAGAGGACGGCAATGAACCTCGCGGAACGGGTCCACGACGGCGCTTGACCAGACTTGGAGTCGCTTGCCTCGAATTGCCGTCCATTGATGGTGATTGTTAGGGGGTGAGTGCGGTCCCGGGAGCTGGATACATCAGGCCGCGCGGGCCAACTCCGGCTTGGGCGTGAGTTCGAACCAGAGGAGTTTGCCGCTCCGGCCGGAGAGGTCGTCGCCGAGTGGATATCCGCCCCAGTTGTCGGCGCACTCGCGTACGAGGAGCAGTCCGCGCCCGCCCTCGGCGGTGTCGGCGGCGGGGGTGGGGGTGGGGAGGAGTGCCAGCGCCCCGGGAGGCCTGTCGAACGGGGCCGGGATCAGCGGGTTGTTGTCCCACACGCTGACCCGTAGCCCGCCGTCCTCCGTATGACGCAGCCGGAGTGTCGCCTGGCCGTCCGAGTGCCGGTAGGCGTTGGTGACCAGCTCGCATGCCAACAGCTCGGCGGTGTCGAGTAGTTCGGTCGGCCCGTGGAGCGCGAGCACGGCCCGCAGCGTCGTGCGCGCCACCCTTGGTGCGCGGGGGTCGTGGGGGAGTTGCAGGACGTACGACCAGGGTGTCTGCGGCGATACGGTGTCCACGGAAGTCTCCTGCGGGGAGGTGGAGTTGGATCACTCGGCGGCGGGGCCGTGCGGTGGCAATGTCGCGGTGAGCGGTGCGCTTCCGGCTGGTTGGCCGGGCCGGTCGAGTGGCTTGAGTCACACCATAGCCAGTGATGTGTAAGGTCTTACATCAGATCCTGGAAGGTATTACAACTCCACCCGTGTGGGTGACGCTTGGAGGCAGCCCCGTGCCAGACGCCCCGTCCCTGACCCTGCGCCAGCAGCGCCTGGGGGCCGAGCTGCGCAAACTCCGCGAGCGGGCAGGGCTCACCTCCACCGCGGCGGCGGCACTTCTGGGTGGTCCGCAGTCCCGGATCAGCAACATCGAGGCCGGCCGGTACGCAGTCGGTGCGGACCGTGTGCGGACCATGGCGCGGAATTACGCCTGTGTGGATGAGGCGTATGTGGAGGCTCTTGCGTCCATGACCGGCGCGCGCTCTCGTGGGTGGTGGCTCGAGTATCAGGATCTGCTCGCTCCTGGTCTCGTCGACCTTGCCGAGATGGAGCACCACGCCACCGCTCTGCGTGTGGCCGTGGTCATTCACATTCCCGGTCTGCTCCAGACCCCCGCTCATGCCCGCGCCGTTATGGCGGAAAGCGTCCCGCCGCTGCGGCCCTATGAGATCGAGCACCGCGTCTCGTATCGCGTCAAACGGCAAGCCGTGCTGTACGGAGAGTCCCCCACCCCATTCACGGCCATCGTTCATGAAGCTGCCCTGCGTATGGGTTACGGAGGCGGCGAGGTCGCTCGCGAACAACTGGACGTTCTGCTGACTGAGGGGGAGCGGGGCAACGTGAACGTCCTGGTCGTCCCGTTCGGCGAGGCTTCCTTCCCGGCGTCCGGGCAGGGAATCACGTATGCCTCCGGACCGGTGCCCCAGCTCGACACTGTGGTTCTCGACACCGACCACGGCTGCGAGTTTCATGATGCGCAGGCCCAGCTGGAGCGCTACCGGTCAGTTCTGGACCGTATGGAAGCGCGCGCACTCTCTCCTGAGAAGTCCCGTGAGCTCATCCGCCGCATTGCCCGAGACACCTGAGACGGAGTCCTCCGTGCCGATACTTGTCTGGCAGAAGTCGTCCCACAGCGCCGAAGCTGCGAACTGCGTCTGCCTAGCCGTAGCCCCCGACGGAAGCATCCGCCTCCGCGACAGCAAGGTCCCCGCGACCCTCGTCGCCACGACGCCCCAGGCCCTGCGGCACTTCCTGGGTGCCGTCGTCGCCGGATCCTTCGATGGTGCCGGGCGGCCCGCCTGACTGCTCGCGGGCGTACGGGGCGGCGGCCCAGGAAGACCCGACCACCCCGGTTTGACCCCTCGCACCCCGCCCCGTAGCCTTGGCCCTCGGCGTGTTTACCTGCGCCTACCCCTGAGCACATCCCTCCCGGTCTCGGCGTTCGCGTCGTCCGTCGTGGAGAGGCCGCTCATCCTTCCGGATCGTCGCAGGCTTCGGCCTGCGCGAGCGGCTGGCATCAGGGGATCCGTTCCGAGCGAAAGAGAGATCCGCGTGTACGCCATCGTGCGCAGCGGTGGTCGCCAGCACAAGGTAGCTGTCGGCGACATCGTTGAGGTTGACAAGATTCCCACCGCCAAGGTCGGCGACACCGTAGAGCTCTCTACGCTGCTCGTGGTCGACGGCGAAGCCGTCACCAGCGACCCGTGGGTGCTGGCCGGGATCAAGGTTCAGGCCGAGATCGTGGACCACCACAAGGGCGCGAAGATCGACATCCTTCGCTACAAGAACAAGACCGGCTACCGCCGTCGCCAGGGTCACCGCCAGCAGTACACGGCGATCAAGGTCACCGGTATCCCCGCGGCTGCGAAGTAAGGGACTGAGGAGACATGGCACATAAGAAGGGCGCATCGTCCACTCGGAACGGGCGCGATTCCAATTCTCAGCGGCTCGGCGTGAAGCGCTTCGGCGGTCAGGCCGTCAACGCCGGTGAGATCCTGGTCCGCCAGCGCGGTACCCACTTCCACCCGGGCACGGGCGTCGGCCGTGGCGGCGACGACACGCTGTTCGCGCTGACCGCCGGTGCGGTGGAGTTCGGCACGCACCGTGGCCGCAAGGTCGTGAACATCGTTCCGCTCGCCGTCTGATTCAGGCGCACGCAGAACGACACACAGCACCTTCCGAGGGCGGATCTCAGCTTTCCCGGTAATCGGGGAAGCGGGTCCGCCCTCGGCGTGTTACGTAGAGAGACATTCCCGTATTTACCTGGAGGCACCAACCATGACCACCTTCGTGGACCGCGTCGAGCTGCATGCCGCCGCGGGTAACGGGGGCCACGGCTGCGCCTCCGTCCACCGTGAGAAGTTCAAGCCGCTGGGAGGCCCCGACGGGGGCAACGGCGGCCGTGGCGGCGACGTGATCCTGGTCGTCGAGCAGGCCATCACCACGCTCCTGGACTATCACCACAGCCCTCACCGCAAGGCCACCAGCGGCCAGCCCGGTGCGGGTGACAACCGTTCCGGCAAGGACGGTCAGGACCTCGTGCTGCCGGTGCCCGACGGCACGGTCGTCCTCGACAAGGAGGGCAACGTGCTGGCCGACCTCGTCGGCCAGGGCACCACCTTCGTCGCGGGCCAGGGCGGCCGTGGCGGCCTCGGCAACGCCGCGCTGGCCTCCGCCCGCCGCAAGGCCCCCGGCTTCGCGCTGCTGGGCGAGGCGGGCGTGAGCCGGGACATCGTCCTGGAGCTCAAGACCGTCGCGGACGTCGCACTCGTGGGATACCCGAGCGCCGGCAAGTCCTCGCTGATCTCGGTGCTCTCGGCCGCCAAGCCGAAGATCGCGGACTACCCGTTCACGACCCTCGTCCCGAACCTGGGCGTCGTCACCGCCGGATCGACCGTCTACACCATCGCGGATGTTCCCGGTCTCATCCCCGGCGCCAGCCAGGGCAAGGGCCTCGGGCTCGAATTCCTGCGCCACGTCGAGCGCTGCTCGGTGCTCGTGCACGTACTGGACACCGCGACGCTGGAGTCCGACCGCGACCCGCTCTCCGACCTCGACATGATCGAGGAGGAGCTCCGGCTGTACGGCGGCCTGGAGGACCGGCCGCGCATCGTCGCTCTCAACAAGGTCGACATCCCGGACGGCCAGGACCTCGCCGACATCATCCGCCCGGACCTGGAAGCGCGCGGATACCGCGTCTTCGAGGTCTCGGCGATCGCGCACAAGGGCCTGAACGAGCTCTCGTACGCCCTCGGCGGGATCATCGCCGAGGCGCGCGCCGCCAAGCCGGTCGAGGAGTCGACCCGCGTGGTCATCCGTCCGAAGGCCGTCGACGATGCCGGCTTCACCGTCAAGCTCGACGACGAGGGCATCTATCGGGTGCGCGGCGAGAAGCCCGAGCGCTGGATTCAGCAGACCGACTTCAACAACGACGAGGCCGTCGGCTACCTCGCCGACCGGCTCAGCCGTCTCGGTGTCGAGGAGTCGCTGCGCAAGGCGGGTGCCCGTGCGGGTGACGCCGTGGCCATCGGCTCCGCGGAGAACGCGGTCGTCTTCGACTGGGAGCCGAGCATGATGGCCGGCGCCGAGATGCTGGGCCGTCGTGGCGAGGACCACCGGCTGGAGGCGCCGCGGCCCGCCGCACAGCGCCGCCGCGACCGCGAGGGCGAGCGCGACGACCCGCAGCGCGAGTACGACGAGTTCGACCCCTTCTAAAGAGCGGCGAACTGAATTTCTGAGTGCGTGAGGCCCGTCGCAGTGCCGTCGAAAGCGGTGCGTGGCGGGCCTCACGCGCACCATGCGGTCGCCGGATTCCCGTGTCGGAACGGACACTCACCGTCACACTCGCCACAATTGCCTGGTGGTGACCGTTGTTGGGCGCCCACGGTGTGCGGATTGGGTAACACGTCTGTGGAGTCGGTCACTGCCCGCACACCCCCGCCGGAGCCCAACCTCCCTGGCCAGGCGGTGAACTGCGGGTATCCGGGGGGCATGCACCGACCGACGTCCGCCTTGCGAGACGGTCACGGAGAGTGCGACCATCACACTGTTCCCTCGTCATCGCAAGGTAGGTCGTCTGTGTCTGTGCCGCACCACGCCAAGCCCCGGACCACTGCTGTCGTACTCGCCGGTGGTACCGGTCAGCGCGTCGGACTGTCGATCCCCAAGCAGCTGCTGAAGATCGCCGGCAAGGCAGTCATCGAGCACACGCTGACCATCTTCCAGAACGCCGAGGACATCGACGATGTGATCGTGCTGATGGCGCCCGGTTTCGTGCCCGACGTCGAGAAGATCGTCGTCAAGGCCGGACTGACCAAGGTCATCAAGGTCATCGAGGGTGGCAGCACCCGTAACGAGACCACCGAGCGCGCCATCGCGGCCCTCGGTGAGGGCCTCGCCGAGGGCGAGGACCGCAACGTCCTCTTCCATGACGCGGTCCGCCCTCTGCTGTCACAGCGCGTCATCAAGGACTGCGTCGACGCCCTCGACCGCTACCAGGCCGTCGATGTCGCCATCCCGTCCGCGGACACGATCATCGTGACCCGCACCCACGGCGAGGACGGCGAGTTCATCACCGAGGTCCCGGACAGGTCCCGGCTTCGCCGCGGCCAGACCCCGCAGGCGTTCAAGCTGTCGACGATCCGCAAGGCGTACAAGATCGCGGCGGGCGACCCCAACTTCCAGGCCACCGACGACTGTTCGGTGGTCCTGCGGTACCTCCCCGACGTGCCGATCTACGTGGTCGCGGGCGACGAGTACAACATGAAGGTGACCCAGCCGGTCGACGTCTTCATCACCGACAAGCTCTTCCAGCTGGCCTCCACCGCGGCCCCCCGCCAGGCCGACGAGGCCGCCTACCGCGAGCAGCTCTCCGGTAAGACGCTGGTCGTCTTCGGCGGTTCGTACGGCATCGGCGCCGACATCGCGACGCTGGCCGAGCAGTACGGCGCGAGTGTCTACGCGCTGGGCCGCTCCACCACCGGCACGCACGTCGAGAACCCGGAGCACGTCGACGACGCGCTGTCCAAGGCATACGCGGAGACCGGGCGCATCGACTACGTCATCAACACCGCGGGCGTGCTGCGCATCGGCAGGCTGGCCGAGACGGACAACACGACGATCCAGGAAGCGCTGAACGTCAACTACCTGGCGCCGGTCCAGATCGCCCGTGCCTCGTACAAGTACCTGGTGGAGACCAAGGGCCAGCTGCTGCTCTACACCTCCAGCAGCTACACGCGCGGCCGCGCCGAGTACAGCCTCTACTCCTCCACCAAGGCAGCGATGGTGAACCTCACCCAGGCGCTCGCCGACGAGTGGGCGGGTGAAGGCATCCGGGTGAACTGCGTCAACCCGGAGCGCACGGCGACCCCGATGCGTACCAAGGCGTTCGGTCAGGAGCCGGAGGGCTCGCTGCTCTCCTCGGAGGCCGTGGCCCGTACCTCGCTGGACGTGCTGCTGTCCGCGATGACCGGCCATGTCATCGACGTCCGACAGCAGGACCCGACCAGCGACGTCTCCGAATCCTCCGGTTTCGAGCAGGCTCTGGCCTCTGTGCTCGACCGTCAGGAAGATGTGTAATAATTCTCGACAAATGTTCCCTTTCGGGCCTCTGTGATCGCGTTCTGCGAATACAGAGGCCCGAATGCGTGAAGCCCCGCCTTCACATTTCCCTCAATACGTGAATCAAACCGGCACCCCCCTGGAGCAGGTTCTTCGTGATTTCGACAGCCATTCGCCTGGCCCGCGTGGGCAGCCGGTCAGAACTCGCCGCGGCCGCACTGATGATGCTGGGATATCCCCTCATCATGCTTGCCGCGCTTCTGCCCAATATCTGGTTCTTCGCGGCGGCCACGGCTGTCACGTATATCGCGGACTGGTATCTCCATCAGCGCGGCAGTTATCTCATCAACCGGCTCGGCAAGGTGCGGGCGGGACTCTCCATTCGCTTCCTGCTCCGCCAGCTGATGGTCATCCTCCTACTGGCCCGGCTGGACCTCGCCTCGGAACCGCTCTTCTACGCGACCGTCGCCTGCTTCCTGCTCTTCTACGGCCTCCAGGCCCCGCACGGCGCGATGACGACCCTGGTCCGGATGCGTCGCACCATGCCGGTCGTCACCCGCAATGTGGACCTGCACGCCGTGCGCATCCCCGACGCGCCGCCGCGCGTGCTGCTGCACCGCTCGGCCGAGAAGATGCTCCACCTCGACCTCCCCGCGGTGGTCGGCATCCTGATCGCCGCCGGGACCGGCGTGGACGCCATCGGCTACGCCGGTGCCGCGCTCACCCTGCTGCTGGCGCTCGCCTTCAACGCGGTGCTCGTCCCGTATCTGCGCCGCGGCCGGCTGGTCCCCCAGGCAGCCGCCGTGCTCAAGGCCGTGGACGGCTGGCTGCGCGACTACCAGCCGACCGTCGTGCTCTACTTCTCCGGCTCCAACGAGTCGGCGTACCAGGGCAACATGTGGCTCGACACCATGGCGAAGACCGACGGCCGGCCGCTGATCATCATGCGTGAGCGCGGTCTCGTGCCCCAGCTCGCCGAGACCTCCGTACCGGTGCTCTGCGTCCCGGCGGGGACCCACCTGATGAACCTGGACCTCTCCAGCGTCCGGGTCTGCCTCTACCCCGCCAACGTCGGCAAGAACATCCACATGCTGCGCGTCCCGACCATGAAGCACGTCTTCATCGGCCACGGCGACAGCGACAAGCTCGCCAGCGTCAACCCGTACTCCAAGGTGTACGACGAGGTGTGGACGGCCGGCCGTGCGGGCCGCGACCGTTACGCGCTGGCCGACGTCGGCATCCGTGACGAGGACATCGTCGAGGTCGGACGGCCGCAGCTCGCGCCGATCACGACCTGGACCGGCACCGCGAAGAACCCCATCCCGACCGTGCTGTACGCCCCCACCTGGGAGGGCTGGGACGACAACCCCGGCAACACCTCCCTGCTGCTCGCGGGCGAGAACATCGTGCGCCGTCTGCTGGACGCCGAGAAGCCGGTGCGGGTCATCTACAAGCCGCACCCCTTCACCGGCATCCGCAGCGCCAAGGCGAAGGCCGTCAACGCGCGCATCCGGAACATGCTGAGCAAGGCGGCCGCGGAGCGTGCCACCGAGCCGCGCTGGGCCGAGGAGGCCGCCGCTGCCGCCGCCGGGCAGAACGCCGCGAAGGCCGAACTGGTGAGGATCCAGGCGGCACTCGCCGACCTGGCGAAGTCCGGCCGGGCCGGTGGCGACGACGCCGAGGAGTCGCGCGTCTCGCTCGCCGACCCGTCGCGCCAGGACCGGGTCGAGGCACTGCGGACCGAGTGGAACGACGCGTACTGGCGTTCCTTCGGCTGGTGGGAGCACAAGACGGTGACCGGCGCGCAGCCCAAGCTGTACGACTGCTTCAACGAGTCCGACGCCATGGTCTCGGACATCTCCAGCGTGGTGTCCGACTTCATCGCGAGCGGTAAGCCGTACGCGGTCACCGACTCGGCGGAACTGGGTGCCGAGGAGTTCAAGCGGCAGAACACCGCCGTACGGGCCGCGGTCATCCTCTCCAACAGTGCCGAGGAGATCGGCGAGCTGCTGGACGCGGTCACCGACAGCGCGGCCGACCCGCTCGCCAACGCCAGGCACGAGCTGAAGAGCTATCTGCTCGGCCCGGACGAGCCGACCTCCATGGAGCAGTTCAACGCCGCGGTGCGTGCCCTCGCGGCCAAGGCCGAGGCGCGCAACGCCGGGGTCAGTCAGCGGATCGGGGAGCAGAGCGTGGCATCGCCCGACCTCGAGGACGAGTCCAGCGGCGCGGGTGACGGCGAGGAGCAGATCGTCGCCGATGCCGTGGCCGCGGCCGACGCGGACGCCGAGATCGGCACCGGACCCTCGGCGGTCCGCTGACCGTCCCCGAGTGATCAGGTCGTTGCGACGGCCAGGCAACCCATCCGACGGCCCGTGCATCTCTCCAGGAGAGGGATGTACGGGCCGTTCTGCGTGTTGATACGCAAAAGGCAGATTCGATCGGACATTCTGTCTCATTTGTGATGAGAATTGACGATATGGGTGATTTCGGGATGGCCATGGAGACCAGCGAGACCGATGCCCGCGGCCCCGATGCCGCCGAGACCGATGCCGTCCAACCCGACGTCAGCATCGTCATCGGGGCGTACGAGGCCATGCCCTATCTGATCCGCTGCCTGGAGTCCGTCGAGGAGCAGACGCTTCCGGCCGGGCGTATGGAGATCGTCGCTGTCGACGACGGTTCCACGGACGGCACGGGGGAGTATCTGGACGCCTTCGCCGCCCGCACCGCCATCCCCACGCGGGTCCTCCACCAGGACAACTCCGGTGGACCCAGCGGGCCGCGCAACGTCGGTCTCGGCCTCGCCCGCGGGCGGTACGTCTTCTTCCTCGACGCCGACGACTACTTCGGCCCGGAAGCGCTGGAGCGGATGGTCGCGATGGGCGACCGCGCCGGCACGGACGTGGTCCTCGGCAAGATCGTCGGCGTCAACAGGGGTGCGGCCAAGTCGATGTGGAAGGAGACGGTCGAACGCGCCGACCTGTACCACTCCAACGTCAAATTCACTCTGAGCGCCCAGAAGCTCTTCCGGCGCGAGCTTCTCCAACGGCTCGGGATGTCCTTCGACGAGAAGCTCAGGACCGGCGAGGACGCGCTCTTCACCATGGAGGCGTACCTGCGGGGGAACGGTGTCTCCGTCGTGGCGGACTACACCTGCTATTACCTCGTGGGCCGGGACGACGGCAAGCATGCGACCAAGAGCGGCAGCTACGTACTGCGGTTCGATTCGGCGCGGGCGCTGATGGGGCTCATCGCCACCCACGTACCCCCGGGGCCTCACCGGGACTCCCTGATGGTGCGGCCGTTCGTCATCACATTGCTGCCACAATTCGGACCCAATCTGCTGAAGCAGTCGAAGGCCGTACGCGAGAAGAAGATGGCGCTGGCGGCGCCGCTGCTCGCGGCGTACTGGACGCCCGGACTGGCGCGCGGACTGAAAGCGAACGAACGGCTCAGGCTCGCCTGTGTGGCGAAGGGCCGGCTCGATCTGCTCCTCGATGTCCTGCGGTTCATGAAGGCCAAGAGCGAGCCCGCACTGGTCCACGAAGAGCGCCCATCCCGGCTGTACCTTGCGTATCCGCACTTCAGGGACGGTTCCGGACTGCCCGACTCGGCGTACGAGGTGACCGTCACCGAGTGGATCGGTGGCCGGCGGATCGAGGCGCCGGAGCCGAGGCCCTACGTCTCCTTCGCCCGCCGCGTCGTGCGCAAGATCGGCCGGACGGCACTCCGGACGCTTCGGGCGCCACGGTCGCACCGGGTGCGAACAGGGACTCGTACAAGGGTCTGAGTGTGGTGGGACACGCCCCGTGCGAAGGAATTGTGACGGGCGTCACTCCATGCTGTGGGGCAACCATGAGACCTTGGTGAGAGTCTCATTCACGCCCCGTCTTCCTGGGGTTCACGTCTGAAAGTCCCCCCGGAAAGGCCCTCACGCCGTGGCGTCCCGACCTGTCGAAACCATTCCCGCAGAGCTCAGCCGTCTCATGAAGTACTTCCCCGAGACACCGGTCGAGGAGCGCACCGCCTTCCATACGGCCGCCAAGGACTTCCTGGCGCAGGCGGCACCCAAGCTCGTCAGGCAGTTCTCGCCGATGGCCCGGGTCAAGTGGCATCTGGCGGCCAACGGGCGTGGGGACGAGCTCGTCGACGTCCTGCACTACGAGCGCGAGAATCCAGGCGTCTTCGCGGTCAAGGGCCTGCGGCGGGCCCGCATCGAGCTGCCCGGCGTCGAGAGCTCCTCGCTGCCCCCGACCGTACGTAACTTCACCCGCAGCGAGCTCCCCGTACGCGGCAAACTGACCGACCTGGCCTGGCAGGACGGACGCCTGGTCGTCCGCGGCTACGCCTACATCCCCAACGTCCCCTCGGCGACCGGCAAGCGCTCACTACGCGTCGCTGTCCTGCGCCGGCAGGGCAGCAGGAGCACCATCCCGTTGCGGCTGCGCACCGTCCTGGAGCCCAGGGCGACGGCTGAGGCCAAGGGCGCCCTGCACTGCTACGACTGGTCCGGCTTCGAGATCGCCATCGACCCGTCGCGCCTGCGGACCCGCGGCCAGTGGCAGGCGGGCAACTGGCGCCTAGGCATCGGTATCCCGCGCCCCGGCGGCATGTCCGTCGGCAGCGTGCTCAAGAGCAACAGCGGAGCCGCGGGACACAGCCAGGTGCACGTGCTGGACGACGGCGTGCGGCTCGTCGCCGGTTACGACCGCAACCGTCTCAAGCTCTCCGTGGACGTCGTGCCGGCCGAGGCCGAGTCCCAGGAGATGGACGACAACGGCCTCACCGTGACGATCCGGTCGCGCGGCACGGCAGCCGCGGGCAAGACGCCGACGGCGCTGCGCATCGACCACGAGGGCACCGAGTTCTCCATCGACCTCCCGCTGGAGGCCGGCGACCCCGGCACCGACGGCTGGAACCGTTACACCGCGCGCCTGCCCTTCGGGGATCTGCCCGTCGCGGGGGTCGTCCCCGGCAAGGCCCGGAAGTACCGCACGCGGATCGTCTTCGCGGACGGCACGATGCGTCGCGCCACCATCGGACAGTCCCTGCGCACCGGTGTGCAGCAGCTGCCCGGCACCCTCGAATTCGCCGTGCTCACCGACGGCGCGGGCAACTTCACCCCCCAGCTGCGTACCGCCCAGCCCGTCGTCGACCGGACCGAATGGTCCGAGAACGGCGAACTGCTGCTGTCCGGTACGTACACGGGCCCGGCCGAGACGATGAAGTTCGTCCTTCGCCACAGCGGCCGCAACGAGGACAAGCCGCTGCCCGCCGAGTTCGAGAACGGGCGCTTCACCGCCCGCCTCACACCCGACGCCATGCCCGCGTACGACGGAACGCTCCCGCTCCGGGCCGGCCGCTGGCTCCCGTTCCTGCGCGCCCGCGACGAGTGGAACCACCGGCACGATATCCCCGTGACGATCCGACCCGACCTCGTCTCCATGCTGCCCTCGGCCCACGACGGCGCCCGCCGGACGTACACCCTGGAGCGGCTGGACTACGACCGGATCTTCCTGGAGTCGGGCCCCGTCCTGGAGCCCGAGCTCCGCGGCGCGTACCGCCAGCGGCTCATGCGCGACGTGTACACCCCCGAGCAGCGCAAGCTGCCGCTGCGCGAAGCCGTGCTCTACAACAGCTTCGGCGGCAAGCAGTTCTCCGACTCGCCCCGCGCCGTCTACGAGGAGCTCGTACGCCGCGGCACCCAGGTCGAGCACATCGCGATGGTCCACGACGAGCAGGTCGTGCTGCCGCCGGGTGTCCGCGGAGTCCTGTGGGGCAGCAAGGAGTGGTACGAGGCTCTGGCGCGCAGCCGCTACATCGTCACCAACGGCGGCATCCGTGAGTGGTTCGTCCGCCGTGAGGGCCAGGTCGTCGTCCAGACCTGGCACGGCACGCCCCTCAAGCGCATCGGCGCGGACCTGCTCGGCACCCCGCAGGCCAACCTCGCCTACATCTCCAGCCTGCCGCAGCGTTCGCGCCAGTACAGCCTCTTCATCACGCCGAACGCCTTCACGACGCCGATCATGACCAACTCCTTCCGCCTCCAGTGCGAGGTACTGGAGGCCGGTTACCCGCGCAACGACGTCTTCCACGCCCCGGACCGGGTCAAGCGCGCGGCGGCCGTACGGGAGAAGCTCGGCATCCCCGCGGGCAAGAAGGTCGTCCTGTACGCGCCGACCTGGCGCGACGACCAGCGGTACGGCGGCCGTCGCTTCAAGCTCGACAACCAGATCGACGTCACCGCGGCCCAGGAACAGCTCGGCGACGACCACGTGCTGCTCTACCGCAAGCACCACAAGGTCCTCGACAGCATCCCCGGCGCGGGCCAGGGCTTTGTCTGGGACGTGACGTACTACCCGGACATCGCCGACCTCTACCTGATCGCGGACGTGCTGATCACGGACTACTCCTCCGTGCTCTTCGACTTCGCCCACTCGGGTCGCCCGATGCTGTTCTTCACGTACGACCTGGAGCACTACCGGGACACCCTGCGCGGCTTCTACTTCGACTTCACGTCGCGCGCCCCGGGCCCGCTGATCAAGACGTCCGGTGAACTCGTCGACGCCATCCGCAACATCGAGGCGGTGACGGAGGAGTACAAGGAGAAGTACGCCCAGTTCAGGGTGGACTTCTGCGAGCCCTCCGACGGTCTCGCCGCGGCGCGGGTCGTCGACCGGATGCTGACGGTCAACAACGACTGACGCTGTCCCGACCGGCCGCGCCCGGCTCCTCCCACCGCTGTCCATCGAGCGGAACGGGAAGGCGCAGGGCGCGGCCGCTCGCGTACTGTGCTGCTCGGGGACGGCCCCCGGAAGCCCGGGTCATGGGGCCCGCGACGGCCCCTCGGCCGAGCGCCGGGCCAGCCAGAGTGAGGAAGTACGTGTCAGCTGCCAGGCCGGGTGTGACCGGCGCCCGCAGGATCGTGGTCAAGATCGGTTCCTCCTCCCTCACGACGGCGGCGGGCGGCCTCGACGCCGACCGTGTCGACGCCCTCGTCGATGTACTGGCCAACGTCAGGAGCGGCGGGGAGAAGGAGATCGTCCTCGTCTCCAGCGGTGCGATCGCCGCCGGACTCGCCCCGCTCGGACTGGTCCGCAGACCCAAGGACCTGGCCCGTCAGCAGGCCGCCGCCAGCGTCGGCCAGGGCCTTCTGGTCGCCCGTTACACCGCCTCGTTCGCGCGCTACGGCGTACGCGTCGGGCAGGTGCTCCTCACCTCCGACGACACCAGCCGGCGCGCCCACTACCGCAACGCCTACCGCACGCTCGATCAGCTCCTCGACATGGGCGCCCTGCCCGTCGTCAACGAGAACGACACCGTGGCGACCGACGAGATCCGGTTCGGCGACAACGACCGGCTCGCCGCGCTCGTCGCCCATCTCGTCCACGCCGACCTCCTGGTCCTCCTCTCCGACGTCGACGGCCTGTACGACGGTGACCCCAGGACCCCGGGCGCCTCACGGGTCGCGGAGGTCAGCGGACCGGCGGACCTGGAAGGGGTCACGATCGGCAGCACCGGGAAGGCGGGCGTCGGCACCGGCGGGATGGTGACCAAGGTCGAGGCCGCCCGGATCGCCAGCGCCGCCGGAATCCCCGTCGTCCTCAGCTCCGCGAGCCGCGCCGCCGACGCCCTCGCGGGCCGCGACACCGGCACGTACTTCCACCCGACCGGACGCCGCTCCGCCGACCGGCTGCTCTGGCTCGCCCACGCCTCGACCCCGCAGGGCGCCCTGACCCTCGACGACGGTGCCGTACGGGCCGTGGTGGACCGCCGCACCTCGCTGCTGCCCGCCGGAATCTCGGCGGTCGAGGGCGAGTTCACCGCGGGCGACCCGGTGGAGCTGCGCGACCTTTCCGGCCGGGCCGTCGCCCGCGGCCTCGTCAACTTCGACGCCAAGGAGATCCCGCAGCTGCTCGGCCGGTCCACCCGCGAGCTGGCACGCGAACTCGGCCCCGCCTACGAACGCGAGGTCGTACACAGAGACGATCTGGTCGTCCTCGCGCCCGGACTCACCCCCCGAATCGGCTGAAAGTCCGGACATTCGGCAGAGACCTTCACCAAAAGCGCCCCACGCCCGGCCTCGGACTGGTCAACTTTGTAGCGGGGACACAAGGCGTACAGCAGAGCAACGCATTCACAGGAGGCCGCCGGTGAGACGAGCGCGCCCGGGGGCGCCGCCCCGAGGGACGGGAAGCCGCGCCCTGACCAGCGTCGGGGCGGGCTCCGACTTCGGCGCGGGGCTGCCCACGGACACCACGGACCGCGCCACCGAGCAGGAACCGATGGCGGCGCGGGAGGAACGGACCCAGTCGAAGCTCTGGCACATCACCCTCAGCGTCTCGGGTTCGGAGATTCCGCTGAAGGAGGTCAGACGCGGCCTCGAACAGCTTGCCCATGACCACCCGTTCCTGCTGACCAGCCGGTACGCCAACGACCACGCGGAGATCCGCTACTGGGAAGAGGCCCGCGACCTCCACGACGCGGCGGCGGTCGCGCTGCGGCTGTGGGGGGAGCACCGCTCCAGCGCCAAGCTCCCGCCCTGGGAGATCGTCGGCCTGGAGGTCATCGACCGGGAGACGTACCACCTGCGCATCGCCGAGGGGTACGGGCCACCGCCCGCGGCCCCGGTCGGGGTGCACCCGTACTGAGCGGGCCGGCAGTTCTTTCGGAACGGCCGTCTCGCATCACGGGATGCGTGAGGGATGCCCGCAGTGTGCGCATTACCCTGCGGGCATGACCACGCTTTCGCCGTACGACAACATGTCCCCGGTCGCCCAGGCCGCCTACCGGGCACGCGCCGCCGCCGCGGACATCGCGCCACTCCCGCGCTCGGCGAAGGACGACGCGCTGCTGGCGATCGCGGACGCGCTCGAAGTGCGCACCGGTGAGATCGTCACCGCGAACGCCGAGGACGTCGCCCGCGCCCGCGAGGCCGGGACCAGCGAGTCGATCGTCGACCGGCTCACCCTCACCCCCGAGCGCATCCGCGCCATCGCCGCCGATGTGCGCGACGTGGCGGCGCTGCCCGACCCGGTCGGTGAAGTGGTGCGAGGCTCGACCCTGCCCAACGGCATCGACCTGCGTCAGGTCCGGGTGCCGCTCGGCGTGGTCGGGATCATCTACGAGGCCAGGCCCAATGTGACGGTGGACGCCGCGGCCCTCTGCCTCAAGTCGGGCAACGCCGTACTCCTGCGGGGCTCCTCGTCCGCGTACGCCTCGAACGTCGCTCTCGTCCGGGTGGTGCGCGACGCCGTCGGAGGCTCCGGGCTCCCCGCCGACGCGGTGCAGCTGGTGCCTGGGGAGAGCCGCGACTCGGTACGGGAGCTGATGCGGGCCCGCGGTCTGGTCGACGTACTGATCCCGCGCGGCGGCGCCTCCCTGATCCGCACGGTCGTGGAGGAGTCCTCGGTGCCCGTGATCGAGACCGGCACCGGCAACTGCCACGTCTACGTGGACGCGCAGACCGACCTCGCCATGGCTGTCGACATCCTGATCAACTCCAAGGCGCAGCGCCCGAGCGTGTGCAACGCCGCCGAGACCCTGCTCGTCCACAAGGACATCGCCGACCAGTTCCTCCCCATGGCCCTGGACGCACTGGCCGAGGCCGGGGTGACGGTCCACGGCGACGAACGGGTCATGGAGTACGCCCAAGGCTCGAAGGCCACCCTGGTGGAGGCGACACCGGAGGACTGGGAGACCGAGTACCTCTCGTACGACATCGCGGCGGCCGTCGTCGAATCGCTGGACGCCGCGGTCGCGCACATCCGGCTCTGGTCCTCGGGCCACACCGAGGCGATCGTGACGACGTCACAGGCAGCGGCCCGCCGCTTCACCCAGTTGGTCGATTCCACGACGGTCACGGTGAACGCCTCCACGCGCTTCACCGACGGCGGCCAGTTCGGGTTCGGCGCCGAGATCGGAATCTCGACGCAGAAGCTGCACGCCAGGGGCCCCATGGGACTTCCGGAGCTGACGTCCACGAAGTACATCGTCACCGGCGACGGCCACATCCGGTAGCCGCCCCGGTGGGCCGAGTTTGTGCGCTCTCTGCCTAAAACGACCCGGCGCGGCTACGCTGAAGCCGTGCCGGACGACGTGGGAGGCAGGCCGTTCCAGGACGGCTGGGAGCCCGACGACGACCGCGGGGGCGCGGACGAGGACTTCGCCTCCGTGGTGTTCGACGAGGACTTCGTACGGGCCGCCGAGGTCCATGAACCCACCGCGGTGGAGCGACTGCTCTCCGCAGCGCAGGCGCGAGCCGAGGCCGAGGCGGCCAGGACGCGCTCGGGCGGCGGCCCCCGGGACGACGAGCTCTACGACGACGGCTACGGCGTGTACGGCCGCAGGCGGTCCTTCGGGGGCTCCGCGGACCCCGAAGGGGACGAGGACGACTACAGCGGCCCGTACGGGCGCCACGGCGGCGCTCTGCGCCCCTACCGCGGTACGGCACGCTGGCACCGCCCGGTGGCCTGGCTGCTCGCCCTGCTGATGGGCATCGGCATGGTCGCGCTGGCCTTCTCCGCCGTGTACCGCGGCGCCGCCGGCAACCGCCAGGACCAGATCCCGCAGCCGGTGACCAGCGGCGTCGACAAGCCGGGTGCCGACCGCTCGGTCCCGGCCGGACATTCAGGCCCCCCGGTCTCCGCCGTCCCCCACACCCCCTGACGGCCGACCGCCCCCGCAGACCTCGTTCCCTCTTCTGGCGTCTCCCGCGTTTACGTTCCCGCCAATCGACCTACCCTGAAGATGTGACCCCTCTTCCGGAGGGGGCTTCTCACTTGTCCGGATGTGCGCCCGCGTACGTATCGGCGATCGGGAGAAGTCATGACTGGCCGCGGAGAACCGCCAGAAGGCCCGCCAGAAGGTCCGCCCGAGAACCCCGCGGGTGGCGAGGACGAGTACCGCTCGCTCGTCTTCGACGAATCGTTCGTCCGTGCTGCCCGGCTTCAGGAATTCTCCGCACAGGAACGGATGGGCGACCATGCCCTCGCCGTCCGCTCACTGCCCGGCCGCGCCGCCCGCAACGGCTCCAAGGCCGCCATCGCCCTCGTCCTGCTCATCGCCCTGGCCTTCGCCACCGCCGTATACATCGGCTTCCGCAACCCCTACTCGCCGCCCGCCGTCAGGCACGCCGCGCCGCTCAAGACGACCGTGGTGCCGCTCAGCCCCCAGGGCGCTGTGCCGGGCGGTACCCCCGCCGCTCTCTACGCGGCGAGCCCGGCGGCGGAATTCCGGACCGGCGCCGAAGGGATCACTCTCCCCACGATCCGGCGCACGCACAGCTTCTCCGACAGTCAGGTGACGGCTGCCCTGACCACGGTCAAGGACTACCTGGTGGGGTCCTCGCTCGACCCCGATGTGCTCACCGGAACGTCCACCCGGCCGGTCGAGCGCCTGCTGGACCCCGACCAGACGGCCCAGTTCGACCGGAGCATGAACACACCGGCCGACGACGGCCGGCACTCCGCCACCGGCTGGCTCGTACGGTTCGATCCGGACGATGTGGAGCTCGCCGACCCGAAGGTCAGGGTCCGGGGCACGCTGGCCTACACGGAGGTGGGGGCGGACACCCTGGAGGTGGTGTCCGACCACACGTTCACGTACGCCCTCCGCCCGGTTGATACCGGCCCCCAGAAGGAGGACGGTGCCTCGCTGTTCACCGTGCGGCGGGAGCTGCACTTCCAGTTCGACCGGGAGGACCTGCGGCTCCACCGCCTGGAGGTCCGGACCGCCCAGGTGCAGGCCGGACCCCAGTCGTGCTCGGCGGACACGGCCGGTGCGCTGGTACCGCTGCTCGCGGGGGAGCGGGCGGACAGCCGGGGACCGGCCGGCACCGACCCGTATGACACGGGCCCGCGCACGGCGGCGCTGTGCGGAACGCTGGCGGTCAGCTCCGGTCAGGCGCAGACCCCTCCTCCGGGTCCTGCGGCCGACGGCTCCCCGGCCCGTCCGTAGCACCGGTGCCGGCGCCCGTGAACTTGTCCCGGAGCTTGCCGCCCAGGTCCCCCGCACCGCCCGCGATGCCACCCACCAGCTTCATCAGCGGGTCCTTGCTGGTGCGCACCGTTTCCGCGTAGTGCGAGGCCGACTCCCGGAAGGAGTCCGTGACCGAGGTGTCCTTGTCCTCGTCCCGCCGGGGGTAGTGACCGTCCATGATCCGCTGGTAGTCGCGGGTCTCCGACCACTTCTTCAGCTCGGCGGCCCGCACCGTGGTGAACGGGTGCGAGCGGGGCAGCACATTGAGGATCTTCAGCACGGAGTCGCGCAGGTCGCCGCCCTTCTCGTACTCGTCGGCCTGGGCGAGGAACGCGTCCACGTTCATCTCGTGCAGATGGTTGCCACCGGCGATCTTCATCAGGCCGCGCATCGAAGCCTGCAGATCCTGCCCGGCCAGCAGACCCGCCCGGTCCGCCGACAGCTCGGACTTGCGGAACCACTCGCGCAGCGCCGTCACGATCGTCATGATCGCGACGTTGCCGAGGGGAATCCAGGCCACCTTGAGGGCCAGGTTCGTGAGGAAGAGCAATATCGTGCGGTACACCGAGTGGCCGGAGAGCGCGTGGCCCACCTCGTGTCCCACGACGGCCCGCATCTCCTCCTCGTCCAGGAGCTCGACCAGGCCCGTCGTCACCACGATGATCGGCTCGTCGAGACCGATGCACATCGCGTTCGGCTGCGGGTTCTGACTGACGTACATCGGGGGGACCTTCTCCAGGTCCAGGATGTAACAGGCGTCCCGCAGCATGGCGTTGAGGTGGGTGAACTGGGCGTCGCTCACCCGGACGGAGTCCGAGAGGAAGAGCAACCGCAGACTGCGCTCGGGAAGAAGCCCGCTGAGCGCCTTGAAGACGGTGTCGAACCCGGTCAGCCTGCGCAGGGCAACGAGCGCCGAGCGGTCCGCCGGATGCTCGTACGCCCGGGAGGAGATTCCCGGGAATCGCTTGCGCTGCCTACTCGGCACGTTCTCGTGGCTGCTTTCGGTCATGGAAGGCCCCCTGTTCGTACGAGATGTCGCTCGTCCCCCTGGCAATTCCCAGCGTATGTGCTGGGGCTACGGAGTGCGGGAGGGCTGTGGATAACGCTGAGGAGCGCCCGAAATGCCGTACACCGTCGCACTGCTCGCCGCCGCATCCGAGGAGCAGGGACCGGGCGACACGCTTCGGATCGTGCTGCTCGTCTCGATCGTCGGCGCCGCCCTGCTCGCCTGGTTCCTGCTGCGTGGATACGGCAACGACGACAACAACGACTGAGTCGGCGTGAGCGTGCCCGAGGCGCCCGCATACGATGTCGGCGACGTCTTCCTTCCGACTCCCGACGAAAAGGTCCCGCCGAAGATGAGCCTCACGAGCACCGCGCACCAGCTGGTCACTCTCGCCTCCGAAGGCGGCGAGTCCGGTGGTAACCACGAAAGCCTCAACCCGTACCTCACCGGCGGCGGTGCGTTCCTCGCGCTGCTGCTCCTGCTGTGGATCACCACCCGCTTCAACCGCGACCGCTGAGGCAGAGGCGTAGGGCGGTGCCAGTAGGGTCTGCACGCATGGGAGAGCAGGAAGTGCCTACCGGCCGCGGTAAACGCCGACTCGGCGTGATGGGCGGGACGTTTGACCCGATCCATCATGGACACCTGGTGGCGGCCAGTGAAGTGGCCGCCCATTTCCACCTCGACGAGGTCGTCTTCGTCCCGACCGGGCAGCCGTGGCAGAAGAGCCACAAGCAGGTCTCGCCGGCCGAGGACCGCTATCTGATGACGGTCATCGCCACGGCCTCGAACCCGCAGTTCTCCGTGAGCCGCCTGGAGATCGACCGTGACGGACCGACGTACACCATCGATACGCTGCGGGACCTGCGCGCGCTTCACGGTGACGCGGACCTCTTCTTCATCACCGGCGCCGACGCGCTTTCTCAGATCCTCACCTGGCGTGATGCGGAGGAGCTGTTCTCGCTCTCCCACTTCATCGGCGTGACCCGCCCGGGGCATGTGCTCACGGACGACGGACTGCCGGAGGGCGGCGTCTCCCTCGTGGAGGTTCCGGCGCTGGCCATCTCATCCACGGACTGCCGTGCGAGAGTCGCGCAGGGAGATCCGGTCTGGTATTTGGTGCCGGACGGAGTGGTCCGGTACATCGACAAGCGCCAGCTGTACCGCGGCGAATGAGCCACGGAGAGGGGCACCGGTGAACGACCGACAGAACCCGTACGACCCGTACTATCAGCAGCCTCAGATCGTCGGCTACGACGAGTACGGGCAGCCGGTGTATCAGCAGCCGGGACAGCAGCAGGGGCAGCAGCCGTACGACCCGTACGCGGAGCAGACCCAGCAGGGTCAGCAGACCCACCAGTCCCAGCAGCCCCAGCACGGTCAGCAGGGGCAGGGCAGCGATCAGGGCTACGGATACGACCCGTACGCCCAGCTGCCGCAGCAGCCCCAGCAGTACGACCCATACACTCCCCAGCAGCCGCAGGCCGCTCCGCAGCACCAGCCCGGGCAGCCCTCGCAGCCCCAGGGGCACGGCTACGACAGTGGCTACGGGGACTACGGCTACGACCCGGGCCGGCAGCAGCCCGCAGCGGCCGACACCAACATCCAGCAGTGGAGCATGCCGCAGCAGGGTGCCGCTCCCGCGATGGCCCCGCCCGAGCCCGAGCGGCCGTTCGAACCCGACCCGGAATCGGTCGTCCCCGGACAGCGCCGCGCCGCTCCCGACTACCGCACCGAACAGTTCTCGTTCATCGAGGAGCCCGACGAGGACTCCGAAGACGTCATCGACTGGCTGAAGTTCACCGAGAGCCGCAGCGAGCGGCGCGAAGAGGCACGGCGCCGCGGCCGCAACCGGATCGTTGCCCTGATAGTCGTCGCGGTGCTCATGGTGATCGGCGGCACGGGTTACCTCTGGGCCACCGACGGCATCCCCGGCCTCTCCGGATCGGACGAGCCGAAGGCAGCGGAGGCGGGTTCGCAGCAGCGGGACGTCATCGTGGTCCACCTCCACAACACCAAGAAGGGCGGCACCTCCACGGCGCTGCTCGTCGACAACGTCACGACAAAGCAGGGCACCACCGTCCTGCTGCCCAACTCGCTCGCCGTCGCCAACGACGACGGCTCGACCACCACACTCGGCAAGTCCGTCGACGACGACGGGTCCAGCGCGACGAGCGAGTCGATCGACACCCTGCTGGGCACCCGCATCAGCGGCACGTGGCGGCTCGACACTCCGTACCTGGAGAATCTGGTCGAGCTGGTCGGCAACGTCGAGGTCGACACCGATACCGATGTGCCCGACGCCCAGAAGGGTGCGTCGCCGCTGGTGAACAAGGGAGAGGGGCAGACGCTGAGCGGCCAGATGGCCGTCGCGTACGCCACCTACCGCGGCCCGGACGAGCCCGAGGCGAAGCAACTGCTGCGGTTCGGTCAGGTCATGCGGAGTGTTCTGCGCAAGCTCTCGGAGGACGCCAAGGCCGCGACGGTCACCGTGGAGACACTGGGGCAGATCCTCGACCCGTCCCTGCCCGAGCGGGACCTCGGAGCATCTCTCGCGAAGCTCGCCGGGCGCGCCAAGGTCGGCGACTACAAGACCGCTCTGCTGCCGGTCCAGCCCGACGGAACCCTCACCGAGAAGGCCACGGCCAGTGTGGTCAAGGACGTGCTCGGCGGGACGGTGAAGGCGCCGGACAAGGACGCGGCCGTCCGGGTGGGCATCAAGAACGCCACCGGGAACACGGATGCCCCTGAGAAGGCCAGAGTGCAGCTGGTCAACGGTGGCTATGCCTTCGTCGACGGCGGGAAGAGCGACCCGGCGGCATCGTCCACGGTCCTCTACAGGACAGCCGAGGACAAGGCGAAGGCGACCGAGGTCGCCAAGACGCTGGGACTGCCGACGAGCTCGGTACGCAAGGGCGAGCCCGCCGCGAACGCCGATGTGTCCGTCGTACTCGGCCAGAACTACACGGTCAAATAGCGAAGCACAGAGCGAAACGACGCGATCGAACGATCGTCGTAGGGGCTGTCGGCGGTCCGTGAGACCCTAGAGGTTGATCTGACCGCCGACGAAAGCCTGCATGTGACCGCCACGGACCGCTCCATCGAGCTCATCAACGCCGCCGCTCAGGCGGCCGCCGACCGGCTCGCGCACGACATCATCGCCTACGACGTCAGCGACGTGCTGTCGATCACCGACGCCTTCCTGCTGGCCTCGGCCCCCAACGACCGCCAGGTCAAGTCGATCGTCGACGAGATCGAGGAGCGGCTGCAGAAGGAGCTCGGCGTCAAGCCGGTGCGCCGCGAGGGAGACCGCGACGCCCGCTGGATCCTCCTCGACTACGTCGACATCGTGATCCACGTCCAGCACAGCGAGGAGCGTGTGTTCTACGCGCTCGAGCGCCTGTGGAAGGACTGCCCCGAGATCGGCCTCCCCGAGGACGCGATCAAGACCCGCGGCAAGGCCGCCGAGCACGCCCAGCTCAACGGTGTCCCGGAAGCCCAGCTCAACGGTGTCCCGGAAGGTGAGCAGCACTGAACGGCAGCAGCAGCGGCAGGGGCCGCAGGATCGTCCTCTGGCGTCACGGTCAGACGGCGTGGAATCTGGAGCGCCGTTTTCAGGGCTCCACGGACATCGAGCTCACCGAAGACGGCATCGGGCAGGCCCGTCGGGCCGCCCGGCTGCTCGCCTCGCTGAAGCCGGACGCGATTGTCGCCTCGGACCTGCGGAGGGCATCGGCCACAGCGGCTGAGCTCGCCGCGGTCACCGGTCTCGCGGTCGCGCACGACGCCGCGCTGCGCGAGACGTACGCGGGCGCCTGGCAGGGGCTCACGCACGAGGAGATCATCGGGCGGTACGCCGAGCAGTACGCCGCCTGGAAGCGCGGCGAGCCCGTGCGCCGGGGCGGCGGCGAGCTGGAGACCGAGGTCGCCGACCGGGCCGCCCCCGTGGTGCTCGAGCACGCCGACAAGCTGCCCGACGGCGGCACGCTCGTCGTGGCGAGTCACGGCGGCACGATCCGGACGACCATCGGCCGTCTGCTCGGCCTGGAGGCGCACCACTGGGAAGGACTCGGCGGTCTCTCGAACTGCTGCTGGTCCGTCCTCGGCGAGGGTGCGCGCGGCTGGCGTCTGCTCGAGCACAACGCCGGCACCCTGCCGGAACCGGTGCTGGGCGACGACGTGTGACGGCTGCCCGGAGGCCACCTCCGGGCGACGTCGGCCGGATTTCACTTTCTGGCTGGTCGCAGGCTAAAGTTCTTCTTGTTCGCAGCGCGGAAACGCGGGAAACAAAGCGAACAGCGGGGCTATAGCTCAGTTGGTAGAGCGCCTGCATGGCATGCAGGAGGTCAGGAGTTCAATTCTCCTTAGCTCCACAATCAAGATCCCGTCCCCGGTTTGGGGGCGGGATCTTTTCGTTGTCCGGAAGACCGGCTCCTCAGCGGGCTGACCCCCTTGCGGGGCCATGGCAGAATCGGAGCGCCGGAGGGGGCGACGGACCGATCGGGAGGGAGCGCGATGCCTGCGAGTCGCGAACAGGTCCCGGACCTGCCCGTCACGCCCGCCGCCAACTCTCGTTCCTGTTCCCCCGCTCCTCCCGCCTCGCCCCTTGATTCTTCTGCTGCCCCCACCTCCCGAGACCGAGATCTCCTTGGCTGTCCGTCCTGCGGTTCGTCCCAAGTGGCCCAGGTCCTGGGCGACAACGGCGGGGTTTCCTACGTGTGCACGGCCTGCGGCCACAGCTGGAGCTGACTGATGGGTGCACACAGGCGTAAGTGCGACTGGTGCGGCAGTGGTACGCCCATCGTCCGGGACATGGACCCGGTCAACCCGGACTACCAGTACTGGTGCGAGGAGTGCGCGCGGGCGCTGATCATAAAAGGCGACCCCATCGAGACCTACCGGGAGCTCGAGGGGGAGCCGATCTACGGGCGGCTCCTGGAGGAGCACTGCACCCTCAAGCGGTTCTACTCCTTCGCCACCGCCTGACCAGGAATCGGGCAAATCGGCCCAGAAGGGAAACGATTTGGTGGAGGACCGGGGGGACCGTGTAATGTTCTCGATGTCGCCAAGGGAAACCGGGCGGCAAGCAGCGAGGGGCTATAGCTCAGTTGGTAGAGCGCCTGCATGGCATGCAGGAGGTCAGGAGTTCAATTCTCCTTAGCTCCACAGTGAAAGAGCGGGTCATCCGGATCGGATGACCCGCTCTTTTGTCGTTCCCGCTCAACCGCGTCCGCTGCCCAGGGCCTTGCGTTGGGCGCCCGGCAGTGCGGGGCGCTCCATCGGTGCCTGCTCGATACGGAGCGCCAGTGCCGGGCAGCGTCGCACGGCCCGCTCGGCACGCCCTCGCAGATGCATCGGAACGGCGGCGTCCGCGAGCGCCGGATACCCGTCGGGGCCCAGCCGGATCAGCTCCGGAACGATGTCGGCGCACAGAGCGTGGCCCTGACAGAGCGTCCAGTCGACCGCCAGTTTCCCGCCACTCGGAATGGACTCCTCCAGATCCTGGTAGCCGGGTGCGGGCAGTGGCAGCACCCCGAGGGTGTCCCGGCCGCACCCGCCGTCCAGGACATGCGCGGCGAGGTCGTCGGTGAACGCGGAGAGCGTCGAGGACAGGAAGCGTGCCGAGCCGTCCGGGTGCTTGCACGCGCCCCGGCCCTTCACCGCCTGGGTCACCTCGCGCAACGCCGCCAGCGCAGCGGGTCCGCCACCGTTCAGCACGTCGGAGAGGCCGCCGGCGGCGGCGGGAAGCCCGAGCTTGCACGGCCCGCACTGGCCCGCGGTCTCGGCGGCCAGCCAGTTCGCGATGCGCAGCGACTCCCCGAGCGGACAGGTCCCGGGGGCGATCGGCAGGATCGCGCCGGCCCCGAGTGCGCCGCCCACCGCGGCGAGGGACCTGACGGAGACGACGGCATCGTGCGCGGCCTCCGCGTCGATCCAGTTGCCGTGATACCCGCCGGTCAGCACGCCCTGGGGCAGGGGCGGCGCACCGGCGAGCTGGAGGACGTACCGCAGGGGTACGCCGGTCGGCACCTCGATGACCATGGGGCGCGATACGGAGCCGGAGACGGTGAGCAGGACCGTGCCGGGCTCGTCGGGCAGCCCTGTGTGGCCGTAGCGACGGGGGCCGATCCGGGCGGCGACGGCGAGCTGGGCGTAGGTCTCCGCGTTCGACAGCAGCGTCGGGGCGCCGCCGACACCTGCCTCGGCGGCCCGCTCCCGGCGGCCCGGCGGCAGGGCAGGGCCGCCGCTCGCTGCCCGGATGACCGCCGAAGCCTCGCCCGAGACCATCCGCTCCGGGGTGCGCACCACCCGGGCCCGCAGCTGCTGCCCGCGTCTGTCGGACAGCCCGCGCTCGGCCAGGGCCGCCCGGACGGATATCTCCGTGGAGTTACGGGTGACCGCGACGACCAGGGTGCGCGCACCGAGGGCCTCGGCGGCCAGCAGTGCGCCGTCCAGGATGAGGTGCGGGGCGCGGTTGAGCAGCACGGTGTCCTTGCGGCAGGCGGGTTCGCCCTCGCTTCCGTTGATGACGACGACCGGTCGGACCCCGCGCCGGATGGACGCCTTCGCGACAGCGCGCAGCTTCCGACCGAACGGGAAGCCGGCACCGCCGCGGCCGCACAGGGAGATGGCTTCGGCCAGCTCGGCGAGGCGCTCGCCGGTCATCGGTTCGAGCGGCCCGTGCACCTTCAGATGCATGGTGAGGTCGAGCCGCTCCACCAGGTCGAAGCCGCTGGTCAGCTGGGGCAGGCCGACGACACGTACCTCGGGAACATCGGGGAGGGGGACGTTCACGGTCGGTCTCCAGCGGGTGCGTGCCAGGGTTCTCCGGCGGGTGGCGGATAGAGCGGCCCCGGCAGGGGGCCGGCGAGGCGGGCCGTATCGCCGGTGGCGCTGTACGGGGACGTGCCTTGCGGGGATGCGGTGTGCGGGGTTGCGCTGTACGGGGGTGCGGTGTGCGGGAAGGCGTCGTACGGGCCTTCCTGCGCGGGGGCGTAGGCGTGGCCGGGGTCCTGCGGGGGCCGGGCCGCCTGTGTGGGGGGTGCCGGGGACGGTGTGGGCCAGCGGCCACCCGGCTGGGCCGGTGGCGGCTCGGCGGAGAGGGAGACGGCCCGGTACGCGGCGGCGATCCCGGGTCCCTTGAGCGGCGCCTCCGCAGCCGGCGGCCCCCCGCCGAGCCGCTCGGAGCTGCGCGGCGGGGCCTCGTACAGGGGAGGGGAGGGCGCCGGGAGGGTCCGGGGGCGGACGGGAACGCCCCGCACCTCGCGGTCGGGATCGTTCCACATCGGCTCGAACCGTCCGGGAGCGTCGGGGGACGGTGCGCGTCCCGTTCCGGGCAGCGGGGCGGAGCGCACATCCGGATCCGGCTCGGCCGGCAGCGTATCGGGGCTGATCAGCGCGGTGATCCGGGCGGCGATCCGGCGCTTCGCCGGGGGCGGGAGCAGCCGCAGGCAGAGCGCCGCAGCCACCGCGAGCAGGCACAGGCCGTACATCACGACGACCCAGGTAGCGGCCGCCCGGCCGGCGTACAGGCCATGGATCAGTGCCGAGCACCAGGCGGGGTAGGCCAGCCCGTGCAGAGCGCGCCAGCGGCTCGCGAACCGGCCCCCGCTCAGGGGGGAGCGCAGCGAGTTCCCCAGCAGGCCGGTGGCGGGGGACGGGTGGGCGAAGGCGCTGCGCAGGGCGCCGGTCGCGGCGGCGACGATCATCAGGAGTCCGGCAAGCGAGCCGAAGCCGATGAGGCCGGCTGTGCCGCGCACGCCGAGGCCGAACGGTATGAGGGCACCTATGAGCGCCACGTGGCCGAGCGCCACCTTCACGGTGACGTGCAGCAGGAGGAAGCCGAGCGAGGCCACGGCGGTGGCCCGGTGGATGCCCTGGGCGAGCAGCCGCTGACGGGTGGAGAGGAACAACCGGTCGGTGGCCAGCAGGCCCCAGGCGACGGTAGCGGTGAGCGACACCAGGGAAAGGACGCCGGTGGTGAAGTCGAACGTGGCGCGCAAGTCGTCGCTCCCTGCGACGGCGAGCAGCGGGATGAGGACCAGCAGGGCGACAGTCAGTCCCCCTTGCATGGGGCGGCTCATTCCGGGGCTCATTGTGGGGGATGAGCGGATCTTGCGATGAGGGTTCATTGGGGCGACTCCGAATGGTTCGGCAAAGCGGTCCCGTTGCGGCATGCTAGGACGCTCCATACCGGCCAGTACGGGGATTGCACGGTTGCCCCGATAGAGGTAGGTACGCGGAGTAACCCCCGCTTCCCGGACGTTCCGTCCGTGCCTGCTGTCCAGGGACCGGCGGTACCCGGCCGGGCTCCGGGCCTGTGCGGTACCCTGACGCCATGCGTGCCGTACGCCTTCTGCTTAGCGAGCCGCGCTGATCACTCCCGACCGGTGAGAATGCCTGGTCGGACTCGGCGCGGCGTCCCCTCCTGTGCGAGGGGATTTTTCGTTTCCGTAGACGTGTCCGTAGACGTGGGCGCCGGCAGATGACGATCGATGGAGCTTTGAGGATCATGAGCGAGACGAATACCGCAGCCGAGACAGCTGCGCCGCACCGCTACACGGCGGCGATGGCCGCCGACATCGAGGCACGCTGGCAGGACTTCTGGGACGCCCAGGGGACGTACGAGGCGCCGAACCCGAGCGGTGACCTGGCGGGCGATCCGGAGCTGGCCGCCAAGCCGAAGAAGTTCATCATGGACATGTTCCCGTACCCCTCGGGTGCGGGTCTGCACGTGGGCCACCCGCTGGGTTACATCGCCACCGATGTCTACGCCCGCCACCAGCGCATGACCGGCCACAACGTCCTGCACACCCTGGGCTTCGACGCCTTCGGCCTGCCCGCGGAGCAGTACGCCGTGCAGACCGGGACGCACCCGCGGGCCTCCACCGAGGCCAACATGGAGAACATGAAGGTCCAGCTGCGCCGGCTGGGCCTGGGGCACGACAACCGCCGTTCGTTCGCGACGATCGAGGCGGAGTACTACAAGTGGACGCAGTGGATCTTCCTGCAGATCTTCAACTCCTGGTACGACAGCGAGGCCGACAGGGCCCGCCCGATCGCCGAGCTGGTCGCACAGTTCGAGAGCGGTTCGCGTGCCACCCCGGACGGCCGTGGCTGGAGCGCGCTGAACGCCGCCGAGCGCGCCGACGTCCTGGGCGATTACCGCCTGGCGTACGCCTCGGACGCGCCCGTCAACTGGTCCCCGGGGCTGGGCACCGTCCTGGCGAACGAAGAGGTGACGGCCGACGGCCGCTCCGAGCGCGGCAACTTCCCGGTCTTCAAGGCCAAGCTGCGCCAGTGGAACATGCGCATCACCGCCTACGCCGACCGGCTGCTGAACGACCTGGACGGGCTGGACTGGCCCGAGGCCATCAAGCTGCAGCAGCGCAACTGGATCGGCCGCTCGGAAGGCGCGCGGGTCGACTTCCCGGTCGACGGCGCCGGTGCCGTCACCGTGTTCACCACCCGCCAGGACACCCTGTTCGGTGCCACCTACATGGTGCTGGCGCCCGAGCACGAGCTGGTCGAGCGGATCATCCCCGCCGCGTGGCCCGAGGGCACGCACCCGGTGTGGACGGGTGGTCACGCCAGCCCGGCCGAGGCCGTCACCGCGTACCGCAAGCAGGCCGCCGCCAAGTCGGACGTGGAGCGGCAGGCCGAGGCCAAGGACAAGACCGGTGTCTTCACCGGCGCCTACGCGACCAACCCGGTCAGCGGCGACAAGGTGCCCGTCTTCATCGCCGACTACGTCCTGATGGGCTATGGCACCGGCGCGATCATGGCCGTACCGGCGCACGACGCGCGCGACTTCGCCTTCGCGCGCGCCTTCGAGCTGCCGATGCGCTGTGTCGTCGAGCCCTCGGACGACCGCGGCACGGACACCACGACCTGGGACGACGCCTTCGCCTCGTACGAGGCGAAGCTGGTCAACTCGGCGAACGACGAGATCTCGCTGGACGGTCTGGGTGTGGTCGACGCGAAGGCGAAGATCACCGAGTGGCTGAAGGAGCACGGCGTCGGTGAGGGCACCGTCAACTTCCGGCTGCGCGACTGGCTGTTCAGCCGTCAGCGCTACTGGGGCGAGCCCTTCCCGATCGTGTACGACGAGGAGGGCATCGCCCACCCGCTGCCCGAGTCGATGCTGCCCCTGGAGCTGCCGGAGGTCGAGGACTACTCGCCGCGCACCTTCGACCCCGAGGACGCCGACACCCAGCCCGAGACCCCGCTGTCCCGCAACGCCGACTGGGTCAACGTCACGCTGGATCTGGGTGACGGCAACGGTCCGAAGAAGTACCGCCGCGAGACCAACACCATGCCCAACTGGGCGGGCTCCTGCTGGTACGAGCTGCGCTACCTGGACCCGAACAACGGCGAGAAGCTGGTCGACCCCGCGATCGAGCAGTACTGGATGGGCCCGCGCGAGGGGCAGCCGACCGGCGGCGTCGACCTGTACGTCGGCGGTGCCGAGCACGCCGTGCTGCACCTGCTGTACGCCCGCTTCTGGTCCAAGGTGCTGCACGACCTGGGACACATCTCGTCCGTCGAGCCGTTCCACAAGCTGTACAACCAGGGCATGATCCAGGCGTTCGTCTACCGCGACAGCCGCGGCATCGCGGTCCCGGCCGCCGAGGTCGAGGAGCGCGACGGGGCGTACTACTACGAGGGCGAGAAGGTCAGCCGCGTCCTGGGCAAGATGGGCAAGTCCCTGAAGAACGCCGTGACGCCCGACGAGATCTGCGGCGAGTACGGGGCGGACACGCTGCGTCTGTACGAGATGGCGATGGGTCCCCTGGACGTCTCGCGCCCCTGGGACACGCGTGCCGTGGTCGGCCAGTACCGCCTGCTGCAGCGGCTGTGGCGCAACGTCGTGGACGAGGAGACCGGCGAGGTCACCGTCGTGGACACGGAGCCCGGTGAGGACACACTGCGTGCGCTGCACAAGGCCATCGACGGGGTCGGCCAGGACATGGCGGGCATGCGGTTCAACACTGCCATCGCCAAGGTCACCGAGCTGAACAACCACCTGACCAAGGCCGGCGGCCCGCTGTCGCGGTCCGTCGCCGAGTCGCTGGTGCTGCTGGTGGCGCCGCTGGCGCCGCACGTGGCGGAGGAGCTGTGGCGCCGACTGGGCCACACGGAGTCCGTCGTGCACCAGGACTTCCCGGTCGCCGACCCGGCGTACGTCGTGGACGAGACCGTGACCTGCGTCGTGCAGATCAAGGGCAAGGTCAAGGCCCGCCTGGAGATCTCGCCGTCGATCACGGACGAGGAACTGGAAGCGCTGGCACTGGCCGACGAAGGCGTCGTCGCGGCGCTGGGCGGGGCAGGCATCCGCAAGGTGATCGTGCGCGCACCGAAGCTGGTCAACATCGTCCCTGCGTGACGGTCGGGGCTTTCCCCTACGGGCAGGTTGGGGGTTCCGTTGGAACCCCTGGCCTGCCTGTTCCGTTTACGGTAGGAGTGGCGACCGGCACACCGGCAGCCGAATCGGACATCGAGGGGCGCTCATGGAAGCCGTGATCACGATTCTGGCGCTGCTCTTCGTCGCGTTCGTGGCGTTGGGCGTGTACGCGGGCATCAAGGTCGTCGGCGCCGCGCGGCGCGGAGTGGACCGTACGATCACGCAGGCACGCCGCACCGTGGAGGAGACCACGCTCCGGGCGAAGAGCTACGGGCAGCCGGGTGTGCCGGGCGAGCTGGCACAACTGCGGCTCACGCTGCGTACGTCGATGCGGGCCACGCAGGACGCGTTGCACGCCGGGGTGGCGGAGGACGCGTCCCTCTCGGAGTCGCTGGGGCTGTTCGAGCGGCTGAGTGTGCACGGCCGTGAGCTCGACGACGAACTGAAGCGGCTGGAGCGCGAACCGGACCGGACGACGGTGGCTTCGCTGCTGCCGGGCCTGAAGGAACGCACCGAGCGGATCACGCACTCGGCGGAGTCGCTGCGGTGGGCGGCGCGCGACCGGGCCCGGCAGTTCGCCGACGACGACTTGGACACGCTGAACGCGCAGATCGACGTGGAGGCGGGGGCGCTGCGGCACTGGACGGTGGAGGAGCCGTCGATGCCGACGCAGACGCCGATGCAGCCGTCGACGCAGGCGCAGACGCAGACGCCGACGCGGGCGCGGCACGGTGATGGCGAGGGGGGTCGGCCCGGTGCGTCCGGACCGGGCGGTGCGGACGCGCCGCAGGCGATCGCGGCCGCGGACCCGAGGCGCGCGGCCGACTACCCGTGGCAGAAGTCGGCAAGGCCGGAAACGACCAACTGATCGACCAACTGATCGAGCAACTGAACGGGTCGGCCCAGGTCGGCCGCGCTGTGGGCGGCTTCTGGACGGTGCGAAGTCCTGGGGCCGGGCTGCTGCACCCCCACCCCGGAAGGTAACCTCCGGCTCATGTCCCGCCATGTCGCGATCGTCACCGATTCAACGGCCTACCTGCCGCCCGAGACGATGGAACGGCACGGCATCATCACGGTGCCGCTGACCGTCGTCCTGGGTGATCAGGCTCTGGAGGAGGGCACGGAGATCTCGGCCCGCTCGCTGGCCGCCGCGCTGCAGAAGCGCCGCTCCGTGACGACGTCCCGGCCCAGTCCCGAAGTTTTCGCCGCCGCGTACCGCGCAGCGGCCGAGGCCGGGGCGACGGCCATTGTGTCCCTGCATCTGTCGGCCGAGATCTCGGGGACGTACGACTCCGCGCTGCTCGCCTCCAAGGACGCACCCGTGCCCGTACGTGTGGTGGACACCGGCATGGTCGCCATGGCCCTGGGGTTCTGTGCTCTGTCCGCGGCGGAGACCGCTGAGGCGGGCGGCAGCCTGGACGATGCGGTCTCCGCCGCGGAGAAGCGGGCGGCGGCCACATCCGCTTATTTCTATGTCGACACGCTGGACTATCTGCGCCGGGGCGGTCGCATCGGCGCCGCACAGGCGCTGCTGGGGTCCGCGCTCGCCGTGAAGCCGCTGCTACAGCTGGACGGCGGCCGGATCGAGCTGCTGGAGAAGGTACGGACGGCCTCGAAGGCGATCGCCCGGCTGGAGGAGCTTGTGGTGGAGCGGGCGGGGGCGGGTGCCGTGGACATCGCCGTGCACCATCTGACCGCCCCGGACCGGGCGGAACGGCTGGCCGAGCGGCTGCGTGAGCGGGTGCCGGGCCTGGTGGATCTGCATGTCAGCGAGGTGGGTGCGGTGATCGGGGCGCACACCGGGCCGGGGCTGCTCGGAGCGGTGATCTCGCCGCGGTGATCTCGCCGCGCTGATCTCACTGCGCTGGTCTCACTGCGCTGGTCTCACTGCGCTGAACTCGCCATGCTGAACTCACTCCGGCGGGTGAGGGAGTTATCCACAACTACATGGTTTTCCACCGGAATTGAGGGTGCTCGGCAGGTTCGGGCAGATATGCCTAACGTCATGAGGCATGGCCCTCCGATCGCTTCACGCAGCCCGTTCCGTCTCTCTGTCTCCGGACTCGTCCCCAGACCCGCAGACAGGTCCGCACGCGGGTCCGTCCCCATCCTCTGAATCCTCTGACGTGGCTCTGTCCCCTGACGCGCGCCCCGGCTCGCGCGCGGGGCGTCGGCCGGCCGGTGGGGCCGGTCGTGGGCCCGGACGCGGTGCGGCCGGGGCGGGCGTGGGGCCCGGTGCTCGCCACGGTGCTCGCCATGGGCGGCGGCGGTCGGCGCGCGGGCGAGCGGCGGCTGTCGCGGCGGCTTCGCGGCGGAGGGCGGACGAGCTGATGGCGGGGTCGTACGGCGCTACCGCCGGGCCGTCCTCGCCGTCCGTCCCCGCCTCTGTGCCAGATGTGGGGGTAGCGGAGGGGGGCCGGCCGGGGTGGCGGGACCGGGCGGTTCCCGCGCTGCGGGAGCGGCTGCCGTTGTGGCTGCAACTGCGCTGCGGCCTGGAGCCGAGAACCCTCGCGGCGCTCGGTGTGGTGATGGTCGCGGCTGCGATTCTGGCGGCGGTGCACTTCTGGTCGGGCCGGCCGCAGGCAGTCAGTGCTCCCGAACCAGTGAAGGACGGTGCCAGCGCTCCTGCGGCGCCGGGGGTCTCGCTTCCCGAGGGCTCGGGGCCGCGGCCACAGCCGCCGGCCGGTCCGCCGCCCACCCGCGCGGCGGGCGGGCAGATCGTCGTCGATGTGAGCGGCAAGGTGCGCCGGCCAGGCATCCAGTTCCTGCCACCCGGGTCGAGGGTGGCGGACGCGCTGCGTGCCGCTGGTGGGGTGCGCGGCGGTGCGGATGTCACGGGTCTCAACCGGGCGAGGGTCCTGACGGACGGGGAGCAGGTGGTGGTGGGCGGGCCCGCCGGGCCCTGGTCCACGGGTGGTTCGGGAGGCGGTGGACCGGGAGGCGGTGGAGCGGGAGGAGGTGGAGCGGGGACGGCGGGGGCAACAGGCCCGGTGGCGCCCCTGAGCCTCAGTACGGCGACCGTCGAACAGCTCGAAACCCTGCCCGGCGTGGGGCCGGTACTTGCTCAGCACATCGTCGACTACCGCGCCGAGCACGGCGGATACCGGTCCGTCGACGAACTCCGCGAAGTCAACGGGATCGGCGACCGCCGGTTCGAGGACCTCCAGCCGCTGGTCCGGCCATGAGCGCCCCCGACGTCCACACGGCATCGGGCGGGAGGCTGGGCGCGTCCGACCCGCGACAGGAAGGACCTGCCGACCTGCGCCTGGTCCCGCCCGCACTGGCGGTATGGGCCGCCGCGGCACTCGCGCTCGGGGCGCCGGGGCTGTGGGTGGTCGTAGGAGTGGTGGCGTGCGTCTGCGTGGCTGTGGGCTTCCTGATCCGGGGGGCGCGGACGGCGCGGCCAGAGACGGCCGGGACCTTGGGGGAGTCCGCACCGCCGGGCCGGCGGCTGCGGGCCACCGCGGTCGCCGCCGTGTTGCTGTCCGCGGCGGCAGGGGCTGCGGCCGCCGGGCTGTACGGCGCCGATGTCAGGCAGGGGCCGCTCCCCGGACTGGCGGACACCTACAGCAGGGTCACGGTGGAGGCCACGGTCACCTCGGACCCGCGGCAGACGCGGCCTCGCGTGCGGGGCGACCACAGCACACCGGTCTCCCTGCTCCTGGATGCCGAGGTCGAGCGACTGACCACCGCCGACGGGGCCGTGATCCGACTCCGTACGCCGGTACTCGTCATGGTCTCGCCCGGTGATGCGGCGGCGAGCTGGCAGCGACTGCTGCCCTCCACCCGCGTCCGTCTGAACGGCGGACTCGCGCCCCCGCAACACGACGGCGAACGCGTCGCAGCGGTCCTGCGCACCGACGCGGACGACCCACCACGGGTCATCGGCCGCCCCACCCTCCTCCAACGCACGGCGGGGGCACTGCGCTCCGGTCTGCGAGAGGCGACCGACGGGCTGGACGCGGACGCACGGGCGCTGCTGCCGGGGCTGGTCGTCGGCGACACCTCGCGGGTCGGCCCCGAGCTGCAGGACGCCTTCAAGGCCACCGACCTCACCCACCTGTTGTCCGTTTCGGGTGCGAATCTATCGATCCTGCTCTTTCTGCTCATCGGGCCACCCGGCACGGCCCTGCGCATCGAACGCCGAGGCCTGGCACCCCGGTTGGGGATCTCCTTGCGGACGACCGCGCTCATCGGCGGCGGGCTCACGCTCGCCTTCATCGTGGTCTGCCGTCCCGAGCCGAGTGTTCTGCGCGCAGCAGCCTGCGGGCTGATCACCCTGCTCGCCATCGGAACGGGCCGCCGCAGATCCCTGATTCCCGCTCTGGCCGCCGCCGTTCTGCTGCTGGTGCTGTACGACCCGTGGCTGGCCCGGAGTTATGGGTTCCTGCTCTCCGTCCTGGCCACCGGGGCGCTGCTCACCCTCGCACCCAGGTGGAGCGCCGCGCTGCGCAGCCGCCGGGTTCCGCCTCGGATCGCTGAAGTGGTCGCCGCGGCAGCCGCCGCCCAGGCGGTGTGCGCACCCGTTGTGGTCGTCCTTGCCTCGCGGGTGAGTCTGGTGGCGGTTCCGTGCAATCTGCTCGCCGAGTTCGCCGTGGCGCCCGCGACGGTGCTCGGGTTCGCGGCGCTCGCCGTTGCCCCGGTTGCCCTGCCCGTGGCCGAACTGCTGGCCCGGGTCGCGGGATGGCCGGTCGGGTGGATCGCGTCCGTGGCGCGTACCGGGGCGGCGCTTCCCGGGGCGGAGGCCGACTGGCCCGGCGGCTGGCGGGGCGCGGCGTTGCTCGCCGCCCTCACCGTTCTGCTCGTGCTCCTTGCCCGGCGACTGGCCCGGCGCCCCTGGGTCTGTTCGGCCGCCGCGCTGCTCCTGGTCCTCGCGGTGCTCCGGCCCGTGCCGCTCACCCGGATCATGACCGGATGGCCGCCGCCCCACTGGGCCTTCGCCCTGTGCGATGTGGGGCAGGGGGACGCCATGGTCCTCGCGGCGGGCGACGGTACGGGCGTGGTCGTCGACACGGGTCCCGAGCCCCGGCTCGTCGACCGGTGCCTGCGCGATCTCGGCGTCACCCGGGTGCCGTTGCTGCTCCTCACCCACTTCCATGCCGACCACGTCAGGGGCCTTCCCGGGGTGTTGCGCGGCCGGGGGGTGGGGGCGATCCAGACGACGAGCCTCGACGAGCCGCCCGAGCAGGCGGAGTTCGTACGGAGGACGGCATCGGCGGCCAAGGTGCCCCTGGTGCGGGCGGCCCCGGGGGAGCGTCGCAGGATCGGCCCGCTCGACTGGAGGGTTCTGTGGCCGGGGGACGAGGGGCGGGGCATCGGGCCCGGCTTCGTGACGGAGGAGCCGAACGACTCCAGCGTCACCCTCCTTGTCCGGTCGGGGGAGCTGACCCTGCTGCTCCTCGGCGATCTCGAACCTCCGGCCCAGCGAGGGCTGTTGCGCAGCTACCCGGCGCTGCCCCGGGTGGACGTCCTGAAGGTGGCGCACCACGGCTCCGCCTACCAGGACGCCGCGTTGCTGCGTGGCGCACGGCCGAGGTTCGCCCTCATCTCCTGCGGTACGGACAACCCGTACGGGCATCCATCGGCCCGTACGGTCGAGGCGCTGACCGGCGGGGGAGCGAGAGTGCTGCGTACGGACAGGGACGGTGCCATCGCGATCACGGGGTCAGGCGCGGCACTGACAGCGGTCGGCAGTTCATGAGCTGTCGGCAGTTCATGAGCGTGCGGCAGTTCATGAGCTGTCGGCAGTTCATGAGCGTGCGGCGGGCCGTGGTCGTAGGACCAAGGGTGCTGGCGCGGGGGTGGGTAGCCAGGACAGAATCTCGTTATGAATCCGGATGCCCCGCAGATGGTCACTGTTCCCTCGCACGCCGACATGCCTGCGGATGCCCGGGTCGATGCCTACCTGGAGCGCATCGGCGCCGCCCGCCCTGCGCGCGCCGACGCGGCGGCCCTGCGCGAGCTCCAGCTCCGCCACCTGACAGCGGTCCCCTTCGAGAACCTCTCGGTCCACTTCGGCGAGGACATCGTCCTGGAGGAGGGCGCCCTCCTCGACAAGGTGGTGGGAGCCCGCCGCGGTGGCTTCTGTTACGAGCTGAACGGCGCCTTCGCCTTCCTGCTGCGCGCCCTCGGCTTCCGCGTCACGCTGCTCCAGGCCCGGGTCTTCGGCGACGGCGGACAGCTCGGCATCCCGTACGACCACATGGCCCTGCGCGTCGAGACCGACGACAGCACGGGCCCCTGGCTGGCCGATGTCGGATTCGGCGACCATGCCCAGCGGCCGCTCGCACTCGACGACCGGACCGAGCAGGAGGACCCGCGCGGTGTGTTCCGGTTCCGGGAGGCTCCGCAGGGCGATGTGGATCTGCTGCGCGACGGCTCACGGGAGTTCCGTCTCGACCTGCGACCGAGGTCACTGGCCGAATTCCGGGTGGGAGCCTGGTACCACCGCACCTCTCCCGACTCGCACTTCGTCCGGTCCGTCGTCTGCTCCCGGGTCACGGACGACGGCCGGGTCACGCTCAGCGGCCGGAAGCTGGTCACCACCGTGCGGGGCGTACGGCACGAGACGCCCCTGGCCACCGACGCCGAGGTGCTGGCCGCCTACCGCGACCACTTCGGGCTGCTGCTCGAACGGCTCCCCGAGGTGCGGGGGGCTCTCGACGCGGTTCGCCGACCCTGCACGGCGTGAGCCGTTCGGTGACGCTGGACACCCAGTACCTGGGCCAGGGCAACGGCCTGGAGGGCGAGACCCGCGCCGCCTGCTGTGCCACCACCGAACTGCACCGCGAGACTTCACCCTCACCTGGCAGACGATGCCGGCCCGCGGGATCGCGGTCGTGGGCCCCAGCATCGAGATCGACATGGGCATCCAGATCGTCCCCAAGGACTGACCCGGAAACGCCGGCCGGAGATGCCCTAAGGCTGCTCCAGCCACCCGTCGTACTCCGCGGCGAAGGCATCGAGCGCCGCGGAATCGAGCCGTCCGGCAGGGTCCTCCACGATCACCAGCCACTGGGCGTCCTCGGCATCGTCCTCGCCGGCCAGGGCGTCGCGTACGAGCTGGGGCTCCTCGGTGACGCCGAAGCGGCCCGAGAGCTCCCCGGCCACCTCCTCCGCCATATCGCGGTCGGGCAGCACCAGTACATGTCTCACATCGCTCACCCGCCCATTCTCGGGTACGGGCACAGGGGGCTGTCAGTGGGGCGTGGGATGCTGGAGCGCGATGGCCACCAGAAGTAATTCCACCGACAACCTGCTCGCTCCCATCACGCTCGCCGTGGGCCAGGAGGACCTCCTCCTCGACCGTGCCGTGCAGCAGGTGGTGGCGGCGGCCCGCGCTTCCGACGCCGATACGGACGTCCGCGATCTCAGCTCCGACCAGCTGCAGCCGGGCACCCTCGCCGAGCTGACCAGCCCTTCGCTCTTCGCCGAGCGCAAGGTGGTGATCGTGCGCAACGCACACGATCTCTCCGCCGACACGATCAAGGACGTCAAGGCGTACGCGACCGCGCCGGCCGAGGAGATCACCCTCGTCCTGCTGCACGCGGGCGGGGCCAAGGGCAAGGGGCTGCTGGACGCGGTCCGGAAGGCCGGTGCGCGCGAGGTCGCCTGCCCCAAGACCACGAAGCCCGCCGAGCGGCTCTCCTTCGTACGGTCGGAGTTCCGGGCGCTGGGGCGTTCCGCGACCCCCGAGGCGTGCCAGGCCCTCGTTGATTCCATCGGGAGCGATCTGCGGGAGCTGGCGAGCGCGGCCTCCCAGCTGGTGGCCGACGTCGAGGGCACCATCGACGAGGCGGTCGTCGGGCGTTACTACACGGGGCGCGCGGAAGCCTCCTCCTTCGCCGTCGCCGACCGCGCGGTCGAGGGCCGGGCGGCGGAGGCCCTGGAGGCCCTGCGCTGGTCGCTGTCGACCGGCGTCGCCCCCGTCCTGATCACCAGCGCCCTCGCACAGGGCGTCCGTGCGATCGGGAAGCTCTCCTCGGCGCGGGGCGGACGGCCGGCGGATCTCGCCCGTGAGCTCGGGATGCCGCCGTGGAAGATCGACCGGGTGCGCCAGCAGATGCGTGGCTGGACACCGGACGGGGTCTCGGACGCGTTGCGTGCGGTTGCGGCGGCGGATGCGGGGGTGAAGGGCGGCGGGGACGATCCGGAGTACGCCCTGGAGAAGGCCGTGGTTGCCGTTGCGCGGGCAGCGCGGGCGGGTAGGTAGCGGGGAGGGGTGCCGGGCGCGTCCGGTTGCCGCTTTGTCCTCAAGCGCCGGACGGGCTTGAAGGGTGTCCTCGAAACGCCGGACGGGCTAAAGAGACGTCCTCAATCGCCGGACGGGCTTGAAATGCCGGGTGGCCCCGGAGATGCCGGGTGGCCGCGGAATCGCCCGAGCCGCGGAATCGTCCGAGCCGCGAAACGCCCGAGCCGCGGACATACCGAAAGCCCCGGTCCGCCCTGGGGAGGGCGGTTCCGGGGCTTCGGTTCAGGCTTTGGTGCGCCGCACCCGCGTGGCGAACGCAGGTTCGGTGTGCGGCGCGGGGTGCCGGTCAGGAGCGGGAGAGAGGGCCCGCTGAGTCCGTTCCGGCGATCACATCAGTAGCTCAGCCCTGAAGGGAGGCAACCTTGAGCGCGAGCGCCGACTTCTTGTTGGCGGCAGCGTTCTTGTGGATGACGTTCTTCGAGACAGCCTTGTCGAGCTGACGCGAGGCCTCACGGACGGCCACAGTGGCCTTCTCGACGTCGCCGGAAGCGGCAGCCTCACGGGCCTTGCGGATCGAGGTCTTGAGCGACGACTTGACGGCCTTGTTGCGCAGGCGCGCCTTCTCGTTCGTCTTGTTCCGCTTGATCTGGGACTTGATGTTCGCCACGAGATAGAGCCTTTTCAGGTTCGTTGGATCTTCTATGTGCGCCACGCCGCTTCTGAGGGCCACGAGGCACAGCTGCCCACGGTACCAGCCGCCGTCCTACCGGCCCAAACCGGTCCCTGCCCCGCAGGCGTGGGACGATAGAGCTTACGTATCGATCCGACCGACCCGACATCGACCCGAGACACGGCGTTCGGCGTCTCAAGAATCAGGACCCTGCGTGCCCGCGACTCCTACCAACGTGCCCGAGCCGAGCCGTACCGACCCGGCGCTGATCCGCAACTTCTGCATCATCGCCCACATCGACCACGGCAAGTCGACGCTTGCCGACCGGATGCTTCAGCTGACCGGTGTGGTCGACGTGCGGCAGATGCGTGCTCAGTACCTCGACCGGATGGATATCGAGCGCGAGCGCGGCATCACCATCAAGTCCCAGGCAGTACGTCTGCCGTGGGCGCCCACTGTGGGTGAGGACCAGGGCACCACCCACATCCTCAACATGATCGACACCCCGGGCCACGTGGACTTCACGTACGAGGTCTCCCGTTCGCTCGCCGCCTGCGAGGGCACGGTTCTGCTGGTGGACGCGGCGCAGGGCATCGAGGCCCAGACGCTCGCCAACCTCTACCTCGCGATGGAGAACGACCTCACCATCGTTCCGGTGCTCAACAAGATCGACCTGCCGGCCGCGCAGCCCGAGAAGTTCTCCGAGGAACTGGCCAACCTCATCGGCTGCCAGCCGGAGGACGTGCTCAAGGTCTCGGCGAAGACCGGTGTCGGTGTGGACGCCCTGCTCAACCGGGTGGTCAGGGATGTCCCAGCCCCCGTGGGTCAGGCGGACGAAGCGGCCCGCGCGATGATCTTCGACTCGGTCTACGACCCCTACCGGGGTGTCGTCACCTACGTCCGTGTCATCGACGGCCAGCTCAACAAGCGCGAGCGCATCCGGATGATGTCCACGGGCGCCACCCACGAGCTGCTGGAGATCGGTGTCTCCTCCCCGGAGATGACCCCGGCCGACGGCATCGGCGTGGGAGAGGTCGGCTACATCATCACCGGTGTGAAGGACGTCCGGCAGTCCAAGGTCGGTGACACCATCACCTCCCTGCACAACGGGGCGACCGAGGCGCTGGGCGGCTACAAGGACCCCAAGCCGATGGTGTTCTCCGGTCTCTATCCGCTGGACGGCTCGGACTATCCCGACCTGCGCGAGGCCCTCGACAAGCTCCAGCTCAACGACGCCGCCCTGGTGTACGAGCCGGAGACCTCCGCGGCACTCGGCTTCGGCTTCCGTGTCGGCTTCCTCGGACTGCTCCACCTCGACGTGGTCCGTGAGCGCCTGGAGCGCGAATTCGGTCTGGAGCTCATCGCCACCGCCCCGAACGTGGTCTACCGCGTCGAGATGGAGGACGGCACCGAGCACATCGTCACCAACCCGAGCGAGTTCCCCGAGGGCAAGATCGACGCGGTGCACGAGCCCGTCGTGCGTGCCACGGTCCTGGCGCCCAGCGAGTTCATCGGCGCGATCATGGAGCTCTGCCAGCAGCGCCGCGGGACCCTGCTCGGCATGGACTACCTCTCCGAGGACCGGGTCGAGATCCGCTACACCCTGCCGCTCGCCGAGATCGTCTTCGACTTCTTCGACCAGCTGAAGTCCAAGACCCGCGGTTACGCCTCGCTCGACTACGAGCCCACGGGTGAGCAGTCCGCCGAGCTCGTCAAGGTCGACATCCTGCTGCACGGCGACAAGGTCGACGCGTTCTCCGCGGTCACGCACAAGGACAAGGCGTACGCGTACGGCGTCCGGCTCGTCGCCAAGCTGCAGAAGCTCATTCCGCGGCAGAACTTCGAGGTGCCGATCCAGGCCGCCATCGGCTCCCGGGTGATCGCCCGTGAGACCGTCCGCGCCATCCGCAAGGACGTCCTCGCCAAGTGTTACGGCGGTGACATCTCCCGTAAGCGGAAGCTGCTGGAGAAGCAGAAGGAAGGCAAGAAGCGCATGAAGATGGTCGGCAATGTGGAAGTTCCGCAGGACGCCTTCATCTCCGTGCTGTCGACGGACGAGTCGGCCGGCGAGGGCAAGGCCAAGAAGTAGCCCCGTCGTACCGATGAGTAGTTTCACGGACCCCTGTGCCGCAGCACCCTGCGGCACAGGGGTCCGTTCGTTATCAAAGCGGCGGCCTGTTGCCCCTTACGCGGCGGACGTGTGCGCTCTACCCTGATCACGGCTCGGTGGTTACTCGCCAGTTAAACAAGCGTGATCGAGCGGGAACGCGCAGCAGGACACCGCAGGTACAGAGCAGGACAGAAGCAGGCACCTGAGCAGCATCAAATAGCCGGTCGTAGCAATGCCGCAGGCCCGGAGGACGTCGTGAGCGACACAATGACCCTGATCGATAACCGACCGCCCTCCGTGGCGAATCTCTTCATCGAGCGCGTGGCCGCCACGCCGGACGGAGAGGCGTACCGCTATCCAGTGCCCGCCGCGTCCGGCCAGGGCCCCGACGAGTGGAAGTCGCTCAGCTGGGCGCAGGCCGCCGAACGGGTCTACGCCATCGCAGCCGGACTGATCACGCTGGGCGCCCAGCCGGAGGAGCGGGTCGCGCTCGCCTCCTCCACCCGGGTCGAGTGGATCCTCGCCGACCTCGGCGTGATGTGCGCGGGTGCCGCCACCACCACGATCTACCCCTCCACGAACGCCGAAGAGTCCGCCTTCATCCTGACCGACTCCGAGAGCCGCTTCCTGATCGCCGAGGACGCCGCCCAGCTGGCGAAGGTACGGGAGCGCCGTTCCGAGCTGGCGGACCTGGCCCATGTCGTCGTCATCGACCCGGCGGGCGTCGAGCCCGCCGACGACGACCCCGAGGGCTGGATTCTCACCCTGGCGGACCTGGAGGCCAAGGGCACCGCATACCTGGAGAAGAACCCGGACGCGGTCACGGACCGGGTCTCGGCGATCACCGCCGACCAGCTGGCGACCCTGATCTACACCTCGGGCACCACCGGCCGCCCCAAGGGCGTACGGCTGCCGCACGACAACTGGTCGTACATGGCCAAGGCCACCGTCACCGCCGTCGAGCTCAGCACGGACGACGTCCAGTACCTCTGGCTGCCGCTCGCGCACGTCTTCGGCAAGGTCCTCACCTCAGGTCAGATCGAGATCGGTCACGTCACCGCGGTCGACGGCCGCGTCGACAAGATCATCGAGAACCTTCCGGTGGTCCAGCCGACCTACATGGCGGCCGTCCCCCGGATCTTCGAGAAGGTCTACAACGGGGTCGCCTCCAAGGCGCGGGCCGGTGGCGGCGCCAAGTACAAGATCTTCCAGTGGGCCGCCGGGGTCGCCCGGGAGTACGCGAAGGTGTCGCAGGACAACTTCCGCCGCACCGGCAAGGCCTCCGTGCCGTTCGCGCTCGGCGCCAAGCACAAGGTCGCCGACGCCCTCGTCTTCTCCAAGATCCGCGAGGCGTTCGGCGGCCGGCTCCGCGCCTGCGTCTCCGGCTCCGCGGCGCTCGCCCCCGACATCGGGTTCTTCTTCGCGGGCGCCGGCATCCACATCCTGGAGGGCTACGGGCTCACCGAGACCAGCGCCGCCTCCTTCGTGAACCCGGGCGACGCCTACCGCACCGGCACGGTCGGCAAGCCGTTCCCCGGCACCGAGGTCCGGATCGCGGACGACGGCGAGATCCTGCTGCGCGGCCCGGGCCTGATGGAGGGCTACCACCGGCTGCCCGAGAAGACCGCCGAGGTGATGGAGTCCGACGGCTGGTTCCACACGGGCGACATCGGCGAACTCTCCGCCGACGGCTACCTGCGGATCACCGACCGCAAGAAGGACCTGATCAAGACGTCCGGTGGCAAGTACATCGCCCCGGCCGAGGTCGAGGGCCAGTTCAAGGCGGTGTGCCCGTTCGTCTCCAACATCCTGGTGCACGGCGCGGACCGTAACTTCTGCACCGCCCTGATCGCCCTCGACGAGCAGACTCTGCTCGGCTGGGCTGCCGAGAACGGCCTCGGCGGCAAGTCGTACGCGCAGGTGGTGGCGTCGCCGCAGACGGTGGAGCTCGTCGACGGCTATGTGAAGCGCCTCAACGAGGGTCTCCAGCGCTGGCAGACCATCAAGCAGTTCCGGCTGCTGCCGCGTGACCTCGACATCGAGCACGGCGAGCTGACCCCGAGTCTGAAGCTGAAGCGGCCGGTCGTCGAGCGCGAGTACAAGCAGCTCATCGAGGACATGTACGCGGGGTCCCGCGAGGCGTGACGCGCGGGCGGGACCGCGTGTGAGCGACGCGCACGCGGGAACGGGGCCGGTGGGGGCTGATCACCCACCGGCCCCGTCCGCGTTCCCATGAGCTCATCTCCTGTTCGTTCGCGCCCGCTTCTGCGCCCACTTCGGTAACTCGGTGCTTATGTACGCGGTCGGTCTGTCACTCTGTCGTGTGTCGTCGGCCGCATCTCGTGAGACCCGGTAGGAGCCGCACCGTGGGGCCAATTCCCTTGCAGCGGGACATCATTCACCGTCCCGTCACCGCCGTCGCGGGTCACCGCGACGATCCGCGCCAGGTGGTTCGAACGAGCCTGCCCGGAATCGCTCTCACTCCCTCCGCGGCCCGTGGGTTCGTCCGTGCCGCCCTCGCCGACTGGACCGGGCTCGGTGTGCCTGCGGCCGTGGGGTTCAGCGACCGGCTCGCCGACGACGCGGTGACCGTGGCCAACGAGCTGGTCACCAACGCGGTCGTGCACGCCGGGACGACGGTCGAACTGCTCCTGCGCCTCGAAGAGGCATCCGAGGGCGAAACGGCGGCCCTGGTGATGGAAGTCACCGACCACCACCCCGCCCGCACCGTGAGCGGGGAGGGGACCGCTTCCGGGACCGAGCGGGCGGCCCACCCCGACCCTGCGGAGTACGGCCGCGGGTTACGCCTCGTAGCCACCCTCGCCGAGTCCTGGGGCATTACCTACCGCACCGGCCTCAAGACCGTCTGGGCCCGCCTCTGCGTCGACGCCTGGAGAGGGGCAACCGCCCCGTCGGAGGAGGCGGCGGTCCAGCACGGTCTGCCCGCCGCGGAGATCCTCGCCCCCGCGTCCTGGCGCGTCGAACGCGACGACGCCGACTGGGACAGCCGGGCCGCGCTCTCCTTCCTCGCCGAAGCGTCCGATCTGCTCGCCGGCCAGCTCGACGAGGACCTGGTGGCGGCCATAGCGGGCCAGCTGCTCGTGCCGAGGCTCGCCGACTGGTGTGCGATCTGGCTGGAGAGCGAGGGCGCGGGGCCCTGCGCGGACCCACGGCTGGCCCGCGTCTGGCACAGCGACGAGAACGGGACCGAACAGCTGCGTACGGCGCTGGAGAAGGAACCGCTCAGGCTGCCCGGCAGCGTCGGTACGGGCCCGGTGCCCGTGCCGTGGCCCGGGGAGGGCGCAGGGGACGCTTCGGGGGGCCGCCGGCCGGGAGCGGAGACGGAGCCCGGGGCGGAGCGGGAGCCGGGCGACGGGGCGGGTCCGCTGCCCGGGGGCCGTGACGGGGCAGCGCTCGCGTACCGCATCACCGCCGGCGGCCGCACGCTCGGCACCGTGCTCGTCGGCCGGGAGGGCGTTCCCCGTGTGCCCGACGACGTGGCCTCGCTGATCGAGGACTTCGTACGCCGCGTCGGCCTCGCCGTCGGAGCCGCCCGCGCCTATACCCGGCAGGCCACCATCAGCCGCATCCTCCAGCGCGGACTGCTGCCCAGCAAGGTCGCCGAGATTCCCGGCGTCACCAGCGCCCTGGTATACGAACCGGGCGACGACGGCGTCGTGGGCGGTGACTTCTACGACATCTTCCCGTGCCCGGGCGACCGCTGGTGCTTCGTCCTCGGCGACGTCCAGGGCAGCGGCCCCGAGGCCGCCGTCGTCACCGGGCTCGCCCGGCCCTGGCTGCGGCTCCTGTCCCGCGAGGGCTTCGGCGTCGGCAAGGTCCTGGACCGGCTCAACCGGCTGCTCCTCGACGACGCGATGGAAGCGGCCGAGGCCGCCGCGCTGATGGTCGCGGCAGCGGGCGGCCAGCAGATCCTGGACGGCTCGCAGTCCCGGTTCCTCTCCCTCCTGTACGGGGAGGTGGTGCCGCTCCCCGGCGGCGGGGTGCGCTGCACCGTCGCCAGCGCCGGCCATCCGCTGCCGCTGCTCCTGAGCCCGGACGGTTCCGTACGGCCCGCCGCGGAGCCGCAGGTGCTGCTCGGGGTCGTCGAGGACGTCGCGTACGAGAGCCAGAGCTTCGATCTGGCGCCGGGCGAGAGCCTGCTCTGTGTCACCGACGGGGTGACGGAGCGGCGTTCCGGGCCGGCCATGTTCGACGACGGGGACGGGCTGGCGCGGGCCCTGGCCGGCTGCGCGGGGCTGCCCGCGGAAGGGATCGCGGACCGGATCAAACGGGCCGTCCACGACTTCGCCGAGCGGCCGCCAGACGACGATCTGGCTCTTCTGGTGCTCCAGGTCGACTGAGACGCGGATGTGCGGGGCAGGTCCGGCGGCGAGTGACAATGGACGGTATGCCTTCCGTACTGCCCGATGGTGAGCCCGTGCCCGAGGACGGGGCGCTGCCCAGCCACGCCCTGGACGGCGCCGCCGACCGACCGCTCGGCTTCTACCTGCACGTCCCGTACTGCGCGACGCGCTGCGGGTACTGCGACTTCAACACCTACACCGCCACCGAGCTGCGTGGCTCCGGCGGTGCGCTGGCTTCCCGGGACAACTACGCGGCACACCTGATCGAAGAGGTCCGCCAGGCCCGCAAGGTGCTCGGCGACGACCCGCGGCCGGTTCGCACGGTCTTCGTCGGGGGCGGGACGCCGACGCTGCTGCCCGCCGCCGATCTCGTACGGATGCTGGGGGCGATCCGTGACGAGTTCGGGCTCGCGGACGACGCTGAGGTGACGACGGAGGCGAATCCGGAGTCCGTCGATCCGGCGTATCTGGCGGCGCTGCGGGAAGGCGGCTTCAACCGGGTCTCCTTCGGGATGCAGAGCGCGAAGCAGCACGTGCTGAAGATCCTCGACCGGACGCATACGCCCGGCCGGCCGGAGGCGTGCGTCGCCGAGGCGCGGGAGGCGGGCTTCGAGCACGTCAACCTCGACCTGATCTACGGCACGCCCGGGGAGTCCGACGACGACTGGCGCGCCACGCTGGACGCGGCGATCGGTGCCGGGCCCGACCATGTGTCGGCATACGCGCTGATCGTCGAGGAGGGCACCCAGCTGGCCCGGCGCATCCGGCGCGGGGAGATCCCGATGACCGATGACGACGCGCACGCGGACCGCTATCTGATCGCGGACGAGGCGATGGCCGCGGCGGGCTTCTCCTGGTACGAGGTGTCGAACTGGTCCCGGACGCCGGAGGGCCGGTGCCTGCACAACGAGCTGTACTGGCGCGGGGCCGACTGGTGGGGTGCGGGGCCCGGAGCGCACAGCCATGTGGGCGGGGTGCGCTGGTGGAACGTGAAGCACCCGGGAGCGTACGCGCAGGCCCTGGCCGAAGGGCGGTCGCCGGGGGCGGGGCGTGAGGTCCTGTCCGCGGAGGACCGACGGGTGGAACGGATTCTGCTGGAGCTGCGGCTGGTGGACGGCTGCCCGCTGTCGCTGCTGGCTCCGGCGGGGCTGGCGGCGGCGGGGCGTGCGGTGGGGGACGGGCTGCTGGAGGAGGGGGCGTTTGCTTCGGGACGGGCGGTGCTGACGTTGCGGGGGCGGTTGCTGGCCGATGCGGTGGTCCGGGACCTGGTGGACTGAACGCCTGCGGCGGGGTGTTCCGGGGCTCCGCCCCGGGCCCCGGTCCGCAAGCGCCGGACCGGCTGAAATGCGTGCCCTCAAGCGCCGGGCGGGCTGGGGGTGGCCGGGGTGGGTTTGCAGGGTGGGGCCAGGCGAGGAATCAAGCCCCGTCCGGCGATTGAGGACAGCCTTCGAGCCCGTCCGGCGATTGAGGACAGTGGCCGGGTGGTCGGCGGGCCTACTCAGGGGCCGTGACGAAGTCGATCAGTTCTTCCACCCGGCCCAGCAGTTCCGGTTCCAGGTCGCGGTACGAGCGCACCGTCGACAGGATGCGCTGCCAGGCCGCGCCCGTGTTCTCCGGCCACGACAGGGCGCGGCATACGCCCGTCTTCCAGTCCTGGCCGTGCGGGACCCTCGGCCAGGACGTGATGCCCACCGAGGACGGTTTCACCGCTTCCCAGATGTCGATGTACGGGTGGCCCACCACCAGGACGTTGCTGTCCGAGACCTGGGCGGCGATGCGGGACTCCTTCGAGCCCGGGACCAGGTGGTCGACCAGTACGCCCAGTCGCGCGTCCGGGCCGGGGGAGAAGTCGCGGACGATCGCCGGGAGGTCGTCGATCCCCTCCAGGTACTCGACGACCACGCCCTCGATACGGAGGTCGTCGCCCCAGACCCGCTCGACCAGTTCCGCGTCGTGGCGGCCCTCCACATAGATCCGGCCCGCCCGTGCCACCCGTGCACGCGCCCCGGGGACCGCCAGCGAGCCGGAGGCCGTGCGGGCGGGGCGGGCGGGGGCCGCGGAGGTGGGGCGGACCAGCGTGACCACCCGGCCCTCCAGCAGGAAGCCGCGCGGCTCCATCGGGAACACCCGGTGCTTACCGAAGCGGTCCTCCAGGGTGACCGTCGGGCCCTCGGCCGTCTTCTCGCAGCGGATCACCGCCCCGCAGAAGCCGGTGGCGGCCTCCTCGACGACCAGATCGGGCTCGGCGGGGACCTCGGGGGCCGGTACGGACTTCTTCCACGGCGGGGTCAGGTCCGGCTGGTAGCTGCGCATCGGACGACGATACGGCGGCGGACGGTCACGACACGCCGAACTGCGCCGCCAGTTGATCACGTTGCATCCGTACGAACGCCGCGTCCACCACCGCCCCGTGCCCCGGTACGTACACCGCGTCCTCGCCGCCCAGAGCCAGCAGCCGGTCCAGGGCGGCCGGCCAGCGGGACGGGATGGCGTCGCGGCCGGCCTGTGGCTCCCCGGACTGCTCGACCAGATCGCCGCAGAACACCACGGCGGGTGAGCCCGGCACCAGTACGGCCAGGTCGTGACCGCTGTGACCCGGCCCCACATTGGCCAGAAGCACCTGGAGCCCGCCGCCCAGATCGAGCGTCCACTCCCCGCACACCTCGTGGTGCGGGGCGACCAGCACGTCCACCGCCTCCGCGGCATCGTGCTCGGACACTCCGTGGTGCACCGCCGAGCTGTGCAGCTCGTCCGCCCCGTTCCGGAGCAGACCGGCGATGCCGACCGCCCCGAACACCTCGGCCCCGGAGAACGCCGCGGTGCCCAGAACATGATCGAAGTGCGGGTGGCTCAGTGCGATATGCGTCACCCTCCGGCCGAGCAGACGCTGCGCCTGGGAGCGCAGCTCGGCGCCCTCACGGAGCGAGGAACCGGTGTCGAAGAGCAGGACACGGTCCCCTCCCGCCACCAGTGCGGCCGTCGCGTCCCACACCGGAAGGCGCCGACGGCCCACACCGTTGCCCAACCGCTCCCAGCCCAGCTCTTCCCAAGAGACGTCCATACAACGACGCTATCGGCAACGACCTGCACAGTCTCGCGGTAGCTTGGCCGGTCGCCCTTGCCCGGGGGCCACCCCGCCCCCGTACACTGACCGAAGGGATTGCTGGCACTCGAACGCACAGAGTGCCAGGCCGAGACCGAGAACCAAGCTGGAGGTGTGCGCGATGCTCAGCGAACGCAGACTCGAAGTGCTGCGCGCCATCGTCCAGGACTATGTCGGCACCGAGGAGCCGGTCGGCTCCAAGGCGCTGACCGAGCGGCACAAGCTCGGGGTCTCCCCGGCCACGGTCCGCAACGACATGGCGGTGCTGGAGGACGAGGGCTTCATCGCCCAGCCCCACACCAGCGCGGGGCGCATTCCGACGGACAAGGGCTACCGGCTCTTCGTCGACCGGCTCGCGGGCGTCAAGCCCCTGTCGTCGCCGGAGCGCAGGGCCATTCAGAACTTCCTCGACGGCGCGGTCGACCTCGACGACGTCGTGGGCCGGACGGTGCGGCTGCTCGCGCAGCTGACCCGGCAGGTCGCCGTCGTGCAGTACCCCTCGCTGACCCGTTCGACGGTGCGGCACGTGGAGCTGCTTCTGCTGGCTCCGGCCCGGCTGATGCTCGTACTGATCACGGATACCGGCCGGGTCGAACAGCGTATGATCGACTGCCCTGCGCCGTTCGGTGAGACATCTCTGGCGGACCTCCGCGCGCGGCTCAACAGCCGTGTCGTGGGACGCCGTTTCGCGGATGTCCCGCAACTGGTGCAGGACTTGCCGGAGTCCTTCGAGGGCGAGGACAGAGGAACCGTTTCCACGGTCCTCTCGATCCTTCTCGAAACTCTGGTGGAGGAGACGGAGGAGCGGCTGATGATCGGCGGCACCTCCAACCTCACCCGCTTCGGGCATGACTTCCCTGTGATGATCCGGCCGGTGCTGGAGGCATTGGAGGAGCAGGTCGTGCTGCTGAAGCTGCTCGGCGAGGCCAAGGACTCGGGCATGACCGTACGTATCGGTCACGAGAACGCCCACGAGGGCCTCAACTCCACGTCCGTGGTCGCGGTCGGCTACGGTTCGGGCGACGAGGCAGTCGCCAAACTCGGCGTGGTCGGACCGACCCGCATGGACTACCCCGGAACGATGGGAGCGGTACGCGCAGTGGCACGTTACGTCGGACAGATCCTGGCGGAGTCGTAAGTGGCCACGGACTACTACGCCGTACTCGGCGTGCGCCGCGACGCATCTCAGGACGAGATCAAGAAGGCATTCCGCAGGCTCGCCCGCGAGCTGCACCCGGATGTCAACCCCGATCCGAAGACCCAGGAGCGGTTCAAGGAGATCAACGCCGCTTACGAGGTGTTGTCGGACGCGCAGAAGAAGCAGGTCTACGACCTCGGCGGCGACCCGCTGTCCGCCTCGGGCGGCGGTGGCGCGGGCGGATTCGGACAGGGTGGCTTCGGCAACTTCTCCGACATCATGGACGCGTTCTTCGGTACGGCGTCCCAGCGCGGGCCCCGTTCGCGGACCCGGCGCGGCCAGGACGCCATGATCCGGCTGGAGATCGACCTCTCCGAGGCGGCCTTCGGTACGACCAAGGACATCCAGGTCGACACTGCGGTCGTCTGTACGACCTGCAGTGGTGAGGGCGCCGCACCCGGTACCTCCGCCCAGACCTGTGACATGTGCCGCGGCCGCGGCGAGGTCTCCCAGGTCACCCGGTCCTTCCTCGGCCAGGTCATGACCTCGCGGCCCTGCCCGCAGTGCCAGGGCTTCGGTACGGTCGTGCCGACCCCCTGCCCGGAGTGCGCCGGAGACGGCCGCATCCGCTCGCGGCGCACCCTCACGGTGAAGATCCCGGCAGGTGTCGACAACGGCACCCGCATCCAGCTCGCGGGCGAGGGAGAGGTCGGCCCCGGCGGCGGCCCGGCCGGCGATCTGTACGTCGAGATCCACGAGGTGGCGCACGCGGTGTTCCAGCGGCGCGGCGACGACCTGCACTGCACGGTCACCATCCCGATGACGGCGGCGGCCCTCGGCACCCAGGTGCCGCTGGAGACGCTGGACGGCATGGAGGAGATCGACATCAGGCCGGGCACGCAGTCCGGCCAGTCGGTTCCGTTGCACGGGCGCGGCATCACGCATCTGCGGGGCGGCGGGCGCGGGGATCTGATCGTGCACGTCGAGGTCATGACCCCGTCGAAGCTGGATGCGGAACAGGAGCGGGTCCTGCGCGAGCTCGCGCAGCTGCGCGGCGAGGAGCGGCCCACCGGCCAGTTTCAGCCAGGCCAGCAGGGGCTCTTCTCCCGGCTGAAGGACGCGTTCAACGGTCGCTGACCGGCGATCCGCACCGCTTGTGGCCTTGTCCCGCACCGCCCGTCGGTCTCGTACCGGCGGGCGGTGCGGCATGTGGTGCGACCTGCGCTGGTATACCGTCCGCTCCGCCCCCTGGCTGATTCGGCGCGGTGCACCGGACGTGGCACGATGCGGGCATGTCCTCCGCGTTGACCGATCTCTGCCGGTATCCGATCGTGCAGGCCCCCATGGCGGGCGGAGTGTCCGGCCCGCAGCTCGTCGGCGCTGTCGCCGAGGCCGGTGGGCTCGGTTTCCTCGCCGCCGGGTACAAGACGGCGGACGGCATGTACAACGAGATCAAAAGGGTGCGCGGACTGACCAGGCAGCCCTTCGGCGTGAACCTCTTCATGCCGCAGACCGGCCACGCCGACCCGAGCGAGGTCGAGGTGTACCGGCACCAGCTCGCCGGTGAGGCCCTCTGGTACGAGACTGCGCTCGGTGAGGTGGACTCCTGCGGGGACGACGGCTACGAGGCCAAGGTCGCGATCCTCCTGGAGGACCCGGTGGCGGTCGTCTCCTTCACCTTCGGCTGCCCCTCCCGGGAAACCCTCGACGCGTTCGCCCAGGCGGGCACGTACACCGTCGTGACGGTCACCTCCGCCGAGGAGGCGCAGGCCGCGCAGTGGGCGGGCGCCGACGCCGTCTGCGTCCAGGGCGTGGAGGCCGGCGGCCACCAGTCCACGCACCGCGACGACCCGCAGGCAGACCACACCGGAATCGGGCTGCTGTCCCTCCTCGCCCAGGTACGCGAGAGCGTGCAGCTGCCGCTCATCGCGACGGGCGGGCTGATGCGCGGCTCCCAGATCGCCGCCGTCCTCGCGGCGGGCGCCGACGCGGCGCAGCTCGGCACCGCCTTCCTGGCCACCCCCGAGTCCGGCGCCCACCTGCTGCACAAGCAGGCACTGACCAACCCGCTGTTCGTACGGACCGCGATGACCCGGGCGTTCTCCGGGCGTCCCGCGCGCGGTCTCGTCAACCGCTTCGTGACCGAACACGGCCCCTACGCCCCGGCCGCCTACCCGCAGGTGCACCATCTGACGAGCGGCCTGCGCAAGGCCGCGGCCAAGGCCGGGGACGCCCAGGGCATGGCGCTGTGGGCGGGCCAGGGGCACCGGATGGCACGCGAGCTGCCCGCCGGGGAACTGATCGACCTGCTCGCCGCCGAACTGGAAGCCGCGCGTGCGGCCCTGAGTGTGAGGAGTGCCGAGTGACGGCACCGGTCTTCGTCGTCGAACAGCTCCCCGGCGGGGCCGAGTTCGTCCTGGACGGCCCCGAGGGACGGCACGCCGTCTCCGTGAAGCGGCTGCACGCGGGCGAGGAGGTCGTCCTCACCGACGGGCGGGGCCGCTGGGCGGAAGGCGTCGTCCGGGCCGTCGAGGGCAAGGACCGGCTCCTGATCACGGATCTGGAGCCGGTGTACGAGGAACCGGTGCCCAGCCCCCGTATCACCGTGGTCCAGGCACTGCCCAAGGGCGACCGCGGCGAGGTCGCCGTCGAGACCATGACGGAGACGGGCATCGACGCGATCGTGCCGTGGCAGGCTTCGCGCTGCATCACCCAGTGGAAGGGCGACCGCGGTCTCAAGTCGCTGGCCAAGTGGCGGAGTACGGCCCGCGAGGCGGGGAAGCAGTCCCGTCGGGTGCGCTTCCCCGAGGTGACCGAGGCGATGACGACCAAGCAGGTGGCCGCACTTCTGGCCGCCGCCGACTTCGCGGGTGTGCTGCACGAGGACCGGGAGCACGCCAGCCGGGCGCTCGCCGCCGCCGAACTCCCCGACCGGGGCTCGATCGTGCTGGTCGTGGGCCCCGAGGGCGGCGTCTCCCCGCAGGAGCTCGCCGTGTTCGCCGAGGCAGGGGCACCGGCGTACCGCCTCGGCCCCAGCGTGCTGCGCACCTCGACCGCGGGGACGGCCGCCGCCGCACTCCTGATGGGCCGCACCGGGCGCTGGGGCTGAAGCCCCGTCACCCCCGGGGCCGCCCGTTGTCTGACCCCCTCCGTAGGCTGATCACATGTCCCACGACTCCCCCTTGATCGCGAGCCTGCGCACCGCTGTGGAGGCGGCGCCCGGCGACGTACCCCTGCGGCTGCACCTCGCCGAACTCCTGATCGCCGAGGGCCGCCCGGACGCGGCGGTCGCCGAGGCGGCGGTGGCGCTCCAACACGCACCGGGGGACGAGGCGGCACGTGCCCTGATGCTGCGCGCGATGGGCGGGCCGCAACAACCGCAACAACCGCAACAGTCGGTTCAGCCGGTTCAGCAGCACCAGCAGGTCCGGAGTGCGGCCGAACCCCCCACGCCTGCCGACGGGTTCGACTGGAAGGCCGCCGAGAACGAGGTCAAGGGCGCCGTCCCGCCCCGCTTCGTGGCACCGGAGTCGGCTACGACCCCCGAGGCCCCGCTCGCCGCGGACGGCAGCGGCGACCCCGGCGACGCCTCGGCCTGGGAGACGGAGGTGCCCACGCTGCGCCTCGCCGACGTCGGCGGCATGGAGGAGGTCAAGGAGCGCCTGGAGGCGGCGTTCCTCGCGCCCCTGCGCAACCCAGAGCTGCGCAAGCTGTACGGCAAGAGCCTGCGCGGCGGACTCCTCCTGTACGGTCCGCCCGGCTGCGGCAAGACGTTCATAGCCCGGGCGGTCGCGGGCGAGCTCGGCGCCAGTTTCATGTCCGTCTCGGTCAACGACGTACTCGACATGTGGATCGGCAACTCCGAGCGCAACATGCACGAGATCTTCCGGACCGCCCGCCGCCAGGCGCCCTGCGTCGTCTTCCTGGACGAGCTGGACGCCCTCGGTGCGAAGCGCAGCCGTATGGCGAGCAGCGGCATGCGCAACACCGTGAACCAGCTCCTCACCGAGCTCGACGGAGTCGGAGCCGCCAACGACGGTGTGTTCGTGCTCGCCGCCACCAACGTCCCCTGGGACGTGGACATCGCGCTGCGCCGTCCCGGCCGACTGGACCGCACCCTGCTCGTCCTGCCGCCCGACGCCCCGGCCCGCGAGTCGATCCTGCGCTACCACCTGAGCGAGCGGCCCATCGAATCGGTCGACCTGGGCAAGCTCGTCAAGGCCACCGAGAACTTCTCCGGAGCCGACCTCGCCCACGTCTGCGAATCCGCCTCCGAGACCGCCCTGCTGGATTCGGCCCGCACCGGCACGGTCCGGTTGATCAACATGAAGGACCTGCTGGCTGCGACGAAGGCCGTACGGCCCTCCACCGAGCCGTGGTTCGCGACGGCCCGCAACGTCGCGATGTACGCCAACGACGGCGGGAGCTACGACGACCTGATGGCCTACCTGAAGAAGACACGCCGACTGTGACCACTCAGCATCCCCTCACCGAACAGGCAGTTGCCCTCAACTCCCTCGGCCGCACCGACCAGGCGAAGGAACTGCTCGCCCGCCGGCTCGCGGAGGACCCGGAGGACTCCGTCGCCTGGCGCGAACTCGCCCGCTGCCACTGGGACATGCGGGAGTTCGAGGAGGTGCTCACCACGACCGGCGAGGCGCTGCGCATCGCTCCGGATGACGGCGACGCCCTGATCCTGCGCGCGTACGGCCTCCGGCGCTCCGGCCGCCCCGACGAGGCGCTCGCGGCAGCCGAGGATGCCGTCCGGCTCCTCCCCGAGACATGGCAGGCGTACGCCGCGCTCTCCGAGACCCTGATGGCCTGGCCGCCACGCCGGCCGGAGTCGCTGAAGGCCGCCGAACAAGCCGTCCGGCTGGGCCCGGAAGCGGTCGGAGCCCACTACGCGCTCTGGAAGATCGCCATGGTCAGCGGCCTGCGCGAGCTGCGCGACGGGGCCGTCCGCGAAACGCTGCGCATCGAGCCCGACAACTCCTGGGCCCTCGGCGAGCAGGCGTCCATCCAGGAGCACCGGCTCGGCGTCAAACTCGGCGAGGTGACCGACGGATACGCCACGGCGCTCTCGGCCGCCCCCGACGACACCTCCTTGCGCGCCGGACTGCACCGGGCCGTGTTCCGCATGCTGCGCGGCACCCGCTGGCTCGCCGTCCTCAGCCTCGTCATGGCCGCCCTGGCGGTGGACATCTTCCCGGACGAGGGCGAGGGGAAGGCGATGCCCCTGCCTCTCGGCACCCGGTTGTGGGCGCTCACCCTGATAGCCGCCGCCTGGGGCTTCGGCGCGTGGCGGCGGTACCGCAAACTCCGTACCGGAGTGCGGCTGAGCATGCTGGAGCTGGTGCGGGGGCACTTCTGGGCCAGGCTCGTGCTCGTCCAGGCGATGTGGGGAACGCTCTGCGCCCTGCCGATGCTCCTCGTCCCCTGGACCGAGCGGGGCATCCCGCAGGCGCTGTTCTGGACGGGGCTGATACCCATCCTGCTGACGATCTGGTTCGACCGGCCCCGTACGCGCTGACCGGCCGGCCCGCCGGTCCGGCCGGATAGCATGCCCACGTACTGATCACCAGCGACCGAGGAGGCCGTGCCATGGCGGGAGAGCCGCAGCCCGACTGCCTGTTCTGCAAGATCGTCACGGGAGACATCCCGGCGACCATCGTCCGCGAGAGCGACACCACCGTCGCCTTCCGCGACATCAACCCGCAGGCCCCGACGCACATCCTGGTCATCCCGAAGGTGCACTACAGGGACGCCGCCTCGCTCGCCGCCGCCGAGCCGGAGATCGCCGCCGACGTGCTGCGCGAGGCCGGTGTGGTCGCCGCCGACGAGAAGATCGTGGACAGCGGATACCGCATCGTCCTCAACACCGGTTCCGGTGCGGGACAGACCGTGTTCCACGCGCACGCCCACCTCCTGGGCGGACGCGGACTCCAGTGGCCCCCCGGATAGCGAGCTACTCAACCGATGTCCGTACGCGAACTGGTCGTCCTCGGCACCGCGAGCCAGGTCCCTACCCGGCACCGTAACCACAACGGCTATCTGCTCCGGTGGGACGGCGAGGGCATCCTCTTCGACCCCGGCGAGGGCACCCAGCGCCAGATGCTGCGGGGCGGAGTCGCCGCGCACGACATCAACCGGATCTGCGTCACGCACTTCCACGGGGACCACTCGCTCGGACTGGCCGGGGTGATCCAGCGCATCAACCTCGACCAGGTCCCGCACCCCGTCACCGCGCACTACCCGGCGAGCGGACAGCACTTCTTCGAGCGGCTGCGGTACGCGACCGCCTACCGCGAGTCCGTGCAGCTGACCGAGGCGCCCGTCGCCGCCGACGGGCCGATCGCCACCACGGACGCGTACACCCTGGACAGCCACCGGCTCTCGCACCCCGTCGAGTCCTACGGCTACCGGCTGACCGAGCCCGACGGGCGGCGCATGCTCTCCGCGAAACTCGCCGAGCACGGCATCAAGGGTCCGGACGTCGGCCGCATCCAGCGCGAGGGCTCCCTCGGCGGGGTCACGCTCGACGAGGTCTCCGAGCGCAGACGGGGACAGCGGTTCGCGTTCATCATGGACACGCGACTGTGCGACGGCGTGTACGCGCTCGCCGAGGGCTGCGACATGCTCGTCATCGAGTCGACCTTCCTCGACGAGGACGAGCGGCTCGCCACCGACCACGGCCATCTGACCGCCGGGCAGGCCGCCCGGGTGGCGGCGGAAGCGGGCGTACGGCACCTCGTGCTGACCCACTTCTCGCAGCGGTACAACGACCCGGGCGTCTTCGAGGACCAGGCCCGGGCTGTGGGGTTCGAGGGCGAACTGACCGTCGCCCAGGACCTGATGCGGGTCCCCATGCCCACCAGGCACCTCTGAAACACACCAGCACCACCATTCGTGAGCGAGACAACGTGCACCTCCCCAAGGCAGAACTCCACCTCCACATCGAAGGCACCCTCGAACCCGAGCTGGCCTTCGCACTCGCCGGACGAAACGGGGTGACGCTGCCCTTCGCCGACACCGAAGAGCTGCGCACCGCCTACCTCTTCGACGATCTCCAGACCTTCCTCGACCTCTACTACGCGCTGATGGCCGTGCTGCGCACCGAGGAGGACTTCGAGGACCTCGCGAACGCCTACCTCACCCGCGCCGCGGCCCAGGGGGTCCGCCACGCGGAGATCTTCTTCGACCCGCAGGCCCATACCGCCCGCGGTGTCCCGATCGGCACCGTCGTCGAAGGACTCGGCCGGGCCCTGGACCGCAGCGAGGAGACGCACGGCATCTCCACCCAGCTGATCATGTGCTTCCTGCGCGACCAGTCGGCCGAATCGGCGCTGGAGACCCTGGAGGCGGCGAAGCCGCATCTGCACCGGATCAGTGCCGTCGGCCTCGACTCCGCCGAGGTCGGCCACCCGCCGGCGAAATTCCGCGAGGTGTACGAGGCGGCCGGCGCCCTCGGACTGCGCAAGGTCGCCCACGCGGGCGAGGAGGGCCCGCCCGCGTACATCCTGGAGGCCCTGGACGTCCTCGGCGTCGAGCGCATCGATCACGGGCTGCGCTGCATGGAGGACCCGGACCTGGTGAAGAGGCTGGTCACGGACCGCGTACCGCTGACGCTCTGCCCGCTGTCCAATGTACGGCTGCGCGCCATCGACATCCTGGAGGAGCACCCCCTGCGGGCCATGATGGACGCCGGACTGCTCTGCACGGTGAACTCCGACGACCCGGCCTACTTCGGCGGATACGTCGGAGACACCTTCCACGCCGTTCACGAGGCACTCGGCCTGGACAACGAGCAGCTGCGCACACTGGCCCGCAACTCCTTCGAGGCGGCCTTCCTCGACCACGACGAGGAGCGCAGGGCGCGTTACCTCTCCGAGGTCGAGGCGTACGCGTTCGACTGACCGGACCCGCCCGCCGGACCGGCCGTCCGGAACGCGTTCCTGCCGAGGCGCCTGCGGCGCAGCGCGGGAACGGCCAGTTCCGTGACGGCCTGCTCCGGTGAGCCCAGCTTGGGCACGGCGCCCGGGAGGGAACCGGTGATGGCGGCGAGGAGGGCGGCAGGGGCGCCACCCCTGCGGCGGACCGAACCGGGCACCAGCGGACGGCCACCGGTGTGCAGGGCGACAGCGGTCACGGGCGCCGCGACCAGGAGCGTGACGGCCCCCAGGATCAGGCCCATCACCGCGTAACCCGCCGCCTCGGACAGCACACTGCCGAGCACCGGCCCGCAGGCCACCCCGACGGACGAGGCGGAGCCCGCGAGGACCGCCCAGCGGCCCCGTACGTCGAGCGACGCGGCCAGGCCGATCAGATATGACAGCACCACCGGGTAGAAGGCGTTCCACATGATCTCCCCGGTCGCGAACGAACCGAGGCTCCCGGCCGAGGAGCTGAGCACGATGCTCCCGGCGATGATCATCGTGCCGAGGCCGATCGGTACGGCCCGGCCGAGCCGGGCCCCGAGCAGTCCGGCTCCCATCACTCCGAGGAGCCCCGCCCCCAGCGCGGCGGCGAACACCGCGCCGACGGTGACCTCGGAGAGCCCCACCTGCACGACACCGATCCGGCTGCTCACGCCCCACAGGGCGTTCTGTGCCATGGACCAGACGAGCATGCCGCCCGCCAGCACCAGACCGGAACGGCGGTGCGGAAGCCGCCCGGACACCGGGACCGCGGACTCCACGGGCCCGGGAGCGCCCAGGCGCGAGGTGGCGGGCCAGACGAGCAGCGCGACGAGCGCGATCGCGGCGAACGGCAGCCGGTGGCCGCCGCCGAGGTGCGGGATCGTCAGATACAGGGCGCCTGCGGTCGCGGACACGCTGAGCAGCCCCAGGGACGAGGTCCGGTGCGGATCGCTCTGCGCGGCGATGCCCGCAGCGGCGACGGCGGTCGCCGTACCGGAGCCGAAGCCGCCGATGACCACACCCAGGACCACCAGGGGTACGGACCCGGCCGACGCGGCGCAGCCGTAGCCCAAGATGGCCAGTACCAGTCCGATACGCGCCGGTCTCCGCGCCCCGTACCGCTCGACGCGGCCCGCCAGTGTGAAGCCGGCGGAGGCGGAGCTCAGCAGGAGGGCGCTGCCGACCAGACCGGCCTGGGCCGAACCGAGGCCCAGATAGGTGCTGAGCCGGCCGACGATGGTGGGGAGCAGATAGGCGGCGAGGTAACCGGCGGTGAACACGGCGACCAAGGGCCACGCGGCGCGCGGGCGCGGGGACATGGGCGTTCCTGAAGACATGCCAGAAGAGGCAGAAGAAGGCAGGGGAGGGTACGGCGGGAAAAAAGGGGGAGTCGGGGCACTCGTCAGGAACTGTCCCCAACGGTGCTCGCGGGCAATTTGTATCAAGTGCGAAGACCCGACCGAAAGTCGCCAAGGTGTGATCTGGGTCACTTTTGTGTTTGCAGTTGTGAGGCTCGGGTAGTAGCGCACGTTTGCGCAGGTCAGGGCGACTGTGTGCGGCGTGCGGCCCCGGATGCGGAGGCGGATCAGGCAGACTGGCCGGATCTCGCACTGTTCAGATCTCGCACGACCGGGAGCGCACGGTGAGCACAGGCAGCACAGGCATCGACCCGCTCGTGGGACTGCGGGTCCCGCAGGACCCGGCATGCGACGTCTTCCTGACGGGCACGGTCTTCCTCGACATCATCTTCACCGGCCTGGACAGCGCCCCCGTGCGCGGTACGGAGTCCTGGGCGCGCGGCATGGGATCGAGCCCCGGCGGCGTCGCCAACATGGCCACCGCACTCGCCCGGCTCGGCCTGCGCACCTCGATGGCCGCGGCCTTCGGCGACGACCACTACGGGGAGTACTGCCGGGACGCCCTCGAACAGGGCGAGGGCATCGACCTGTCGATGTCGTACACCGTGCCCGGCTGGCACTCGCCCGTCACCGTCTCCATGGCGTACGAGGGCGAACGCACCATGGTCTCGCACGGCCACGAGGCCCCCGCTCCCGCGAGGGACACCGTCCCCGGCCGGACGTTCCCGCACTGCCCGCCGCGTGCCCGTGCCGCTGTCGCCTCCCTGGTCCCTGGCCGCAGCGAGCCCTGGGTGGCCACCGCTGCACGCAACGGCGCCCTGATCTTCGCCGACGTCGGCTGGGACGAGACCGGCCGCTGGGACCTGGACGCCCTGCCCGACCTCGCACACTGCGCGGCCTTCCTCCCCAACGCAGAGGAAGCGATGCGCTACACCCGGACCGACTGCCCGCGCGCGGCTGCCCACGCCCTGGCCGAGCGGGTGCCCCTCGCCGTGGTCACCCTCGGGGCGGAAGGCGCCTACGCGGTCGACCGGACGACCGGCACCGCCGCCGAAGTGCCCGCCATCGAGGTGGAGGCCCTCGACCCGACGGGGGCGGGCGACGTCTTCGTCGCCGGCTTCGTCACCGGCACGCTGGCGGACTGGCCCCTCGCCGACCGCCTGGCCTTCGCCGGGCTCACCGCGGCACTCTCCGTGCAGGAGTTCGGCGGCTCGCTGTCCGCCCCCGGCTGGTCGGAGATCGCCGCCTGGTGGCAGCAGGTGCACACCCACGCCGAGCAGGACCCGGCGGCCTTGGAGCGGTACGCCTTCCTGGAGGACCTGCTGCCGGCCGCGACCCGCTCCTGGCCGCTGCGCCGCGCCGTACCGACGATCGGCTTCCGGCAATAGGGCAGTAGCACGGGCTTCGAAAATCCCTCGGTGTTGTCAGTGCGGAGTCGTAGGCTTGGTGATCCAGAGGTTGTCGAGCAGCGAGAACCCTGCAACGGGAGGTATGTGCAGGCCCGAGGGCCGGCCCATGACTCAGACACCCACACAGCCGCAGGCGCGTGCCCAGATCAGGATTCCGGCCGCACACCCCATGGTGATGCTCCTGGGATCGGGTGACTCGCTGCTGCGCGTGATCGAAACGGCATTCCCGGCAGTCGACATCCACGTCCGGGGCAACGAAATCAGCGCTATCGGGGATGCATCGGAAGTCACCCTGATCCAGCGCCTGTTCGACGAGATGGTGCTGGTGCTCCGCACCGGTCTGCCGATGACGGAGGACGCAGTGGAACGCTCGATCGCCATGCTCAGGGCGAGCGAGAACGGCGGCGGGGACGGGTCCGAGACCCCCGCTGACGTACTCACCCAGAACATTTTGTCCAGTCGCGGCCGCACCATCCGCCCCAAGACCCTCAACCAGAAGCGGTACGTCGACGCGATCGACAAGCACACGATCGTCTTCAGTATCGGCCCCGCGGGCACCGGCAAGACCTATCTCGCCATGGCGAAGGCGGTCCAGGCGCTCCAGTCCAAGCAGGTCAGCCGGATCATCCTGACCCGGCCCGCCGTCGAGGCGGGAGAGCGGCTCGGCTTCCTGCCCGGCACGCTCTTCGACAAGATCGACCCGTATCTGCGCCCGCTCTACGACGCACTGCACGACATGCTCGACCCCGACTCGATCCCGCGGCTGATGGCGGCGGGCACGATCGAGGTGGCGCCGCTGGCATACATGCGTGGAAGAACCCTGAATGACGCTTTCATCATTCTCGACGAGGCGCAGAACACCAGCGCCGAGCAGATGAAGATGTTCCTGACCCGGCTCGGCTTCGACTCGAAGATCGTCGTCACCGGCGACGTCACCCAGGTCGACCTGCCGAGCGGCACCAAGAGCGGTCTGCGTCAGGTCCAGGACATCCTTGACGGCATCAAGGACGTCCACTTCTCCCGGCTCACCTCCGAGGATGTGGTCCGGCACAAGCTGGTCGGCCGTATCGTCGACGCGTACGAGAAGTACGACAGCCGAGAAAGCCCCAACGGGAAGTAGTCACAGCGCACCATGTCGATCGACGTCAACAACGAGTCCGGAACCGAGGTCGACGAGCAGGCGATCCTCGACATCGCCCGCTACGCACTGGCACGGATGCGCATCCACGCGCTTTCCGAGCTCTCGGTGATCGTGGTGGACAGCGACGCCATGGAGCAGCTCCACATCCAGTGGATGGACCTTCCCGGCCCGACGGATGTCATGTCCTTCCCGATGGACGAGCTGCGTCCGCCGGTCAAGGACGACGAGGAGCCCCCGCAGGGGCTCCTCGGTGACATCGTGCTCTGCCCGGAGGTCGCGAAGCGGCAGGGCGAGGAGGCGGAGACGGGGCACTCCATGGACGAGGAGCTTCAGCTCCTCACCGTCCACGGTGTGCTGCACCTCCTGGGCTACGACCACGAGGAGCCGAACGAGAAGGCCGAGATGTTCGGCCTCCAGGCGGCGATCGTCGACGGCTGGCGCGGTGAGCGCGGGATGACGGGTCCCTCTCCGGCCCCCACCGTCTCGTGAGCATGCCCCTCATTTCCGGTGCCGTCCTGCTGGTCGTCGTCGGCTGGCTCGCGGCCTGCGCCGAGGCGGGCATCGCCCGTACGTCGAGCTTCCGGGCCGCCGAGGCGGTCCGGGCCGGGCGGCGCGGCAGCGCCAAGCTGGAACAGGTCGCGGCCGACCCGACCCGCTATCTCAATGTCGCCCTGCTGGTGCGGGTCGCCTGCGAGATGTCGGCCGGGGTGCTCGTCACGTACGCCTGCCTGAAGGAATTCCCGGAGACCTGGGAGGCGCTGGCCGTGGCGATGGGCGTCATGGTCCTCGTCTCGTACGTCGCCATCGGGGTCTCCCCGCGCACCATCGGACGCCAGCACCCGCTGAACACGGCGACGGCCGCGGCGTACGTCCTGTTGCCGCTGGCCAGGATCATGGGCCCGATCCCGCAACTGCTGATCCTCCTCGGCAACGCGCTGACGCCCGGCAAGGGCTTCCGCAAGGGGCCGTTCGCCAGCGAGGCCGAGCTGCGCGCCATGGTCGACCTGGCCGAGCAGGAATCACTGATCGAGGACGACGAACGCCGCATGGTGCACTCGGTCTTCGAGCTCGGCGACACGCTCGTACGTGAGGTGATGGTGCCGCGCACGGACCTGGTCTGCATCGAGCGCTACAAGACGATCCGCCAGGCACTGACGCTGGCGCTGCGCTCGGGCTTCTCGCGCATCCCGGTGACCGGGGAGAACGAGGACGACATCGTCGGCATCGTGTATCTGAAGGACCTGGTCCGCAAGACGCACATCAACCGGGAGTCTGAGGCCGATCTGGTCTCCACGGCGATGCGCCCTGCCGCGTTCGTGCCGGACACGAAGAACGCCGGTGATCTGCTGCGCGAGATGCAGCAGGACCGCAGCCACGTCGCCGTCGTCATCGACGAGTACGGCGGCACAGCGGGCATCGTCACCATCGAGGACATCCTCGAGGAGATCGTCGGCGAGATCACCGACGAGTACGACCGCGAGCTGCCGCCGGTCCAGGCACTGGAGAACGGCAGCTTCCGGGTCACGGCCAGGCTCGACATCGGCGACCTCGGGGAGCTGTTCGGCCTCGACGAGTACGACGACGAGGACGTCGAGACGGTCGGCGGCCTCCTCGCCAAGGCGCTCGGCCGGGTCCCGATCGCGGGCGCCTCGTCCGTGGTGGACCTTCCCGACGGCCGCAGGCTCCGGCTGACCGCCGAGTCCCCGGCGGGCCGCCGGAACAAGATCGTCACGGTGCTCGCGGAACCGGAGGAGGCGGAGACCCGATGACGCCGCAGGAACTGAGGGCGTTCTGCCTGGAATTCAACGCGAGCGTGGAGGAATTCCCGTTCGGGCCCGAGGCCTCGGTCTTCAAGGTGCTCGGCAAGATGTTCGCGCTCAGCGTGCTGGACGCCCGCCCCCTGACGGTGAATCTGAAGTGCGACCCGGACGACGCGATCCGGCTCCGCGAGGAGCACGCCGCGATCGCTCCGGGCTGGCACATGAACAAGCGCCACTGGAACACCGTGACGGTTTCCGGTCTCCCCGACGGGATGGTCCGCGAGCTGATCGAGGACTCCTACGACCTCGTGGTGGCGGGCCTGCCGAAGTCGGAACGGCTCCGCCTCGACCGTCCCTGACCGGCCGGGCCGCGGTCATGGCCCTGGCCTATGCTCGGGCCATGACCGAGAGCACCGACCCCCAGAGCACCGGACCCGCCGCCGAGGACCGCAAGCTCATCACGCTGGCCCGCTCCACGAGGGCGCGCAACGGAGTGCCCGAGGGCGCCGCCGTCCGTGACGAGACAGGGCGTACGTACGTCGCGGGCACCGTCGACCTCGGCTCGCTGAAGCTCAGCGCCCTGCAGACCGCGGTCGCGATGGCCGTGGCGAGCGGCGCGAAGTCCCTGGAGGCCGCGGCCGTGGTCACCGAGGCCGGGACCGCTGCGGACGCGGACCGTGCGGCGGTACGCGACCTGGGCGGCCCGCAGACCCCGGTACTGCTCGCGGGCCCCGACGGCACACTGCGGCTCACCACTCCGGCCGGCTGACAGCCGTCCCGCCCGTGCGGGCTCCTCGACGGAGCCCGTGCGGGCGGCCGGACAGTAGTGAAACCTCCCCGAGTCCCTGAAGAATCAAGGGACTTTCCCTTGCAATCGCTGCCCCGCTGCGCATCAATGAACAGCAGTTCATCCGGCGGACCGTCAGATTCACCAGGCGGCCGGGTCCGGGGCGCGAGCCGCAGCCCCGTACCGCGTTCGGCCGTCCACCCTCCGTGCGGCGCGCTCCCCGCCCGCGGGCGGTCCGCGCACACCCTCCACGCAGCGCAGACTGTCCGCACCCGCGACGAGCCCCGGCGCAGAGTCGGCGCCGACGGACAGGGCGCGGTCGCCGTCGGCGTGCAGAAGGCGGTCGGCGCCCGGGTCTATCTGCGGGTGAACGGGCCGACCATGCCCGCCCTCACCGTCGACGACCTGTCCGTCGAGCACACCCGGCCGCTGATCCCCGGCACCGGGACGAGCCGGGCCGTCATCTCGTATACCCTCCACAACCGCGGCAACGTCACGCTCAACCCCAAGGTCGCCCTGAAGGCCGAGGGGCTCTTCGGCCGGACGCTCCTCGCCCGCGACCTGAAGAAGATCCCCTCCGAACTACTGCCCCGCCAGAAGGTCCGGCTGACGGAACCCTGGGCCGGCGCGCCCCAACTGGAATGGGGCAGGATCGAGCTCACCGCGGGTGCGCGGGACACCCGCGAGACGGCCGCGGTCTCGTACGTCGCGCTGCCCTGGCCGTTCGCGGCGGTCCTGCTGGTGATCGTCGGAACGGGTACGGGCCTGTGGATACGGGCACGTCGGCGCCGTCCGCAGCCCTCCTGAGGCGTCCGCGACGAGGTCCGCGGCGGCCCGTTGTACGCCGCAGCCGCCGCGATCGGGGAGAATGGGCGCCATGAGCGCTCGTACCCTTGAGAACAACGCCCCCCACCGGGCCGGCTTCGCCTGCTTCGTGGGCCGCCCCAACGCGGGCAAGTCCACCCTCACGAACGCTCTGGTCGGTCAGAAGGTGGCGATCACCTCGAACCGCCCCCAGACCACCCGGCACACGGTGCGCGGCATCGTGCACCGCGAGGACGCGCAGCTGATCCTGGTCGACACCCCCGGCCTCCACAAGCCGCGCACGCTGCTTGGAGAGCGGCTGAACGACGTCGTGCGGACCACCTGGGCCGAGGTCGACGTCATCGGCTTCTGCCTGCCCGCCGACCAGAAGCTGGGCCCCGGCGACAAGTTCATCATCAAGGAACTCGCGGGCATCAAGAAGACGCCGAAGATCGCGATTATCACCAAGACCGACCTGGTCGACTCCAAGACGCTCGCCGAGCAGCTGCTGGCCGTCTCCCGCCTCGGCGAGGAGCTCGGCTTCGAGTGGGCCGAGATCATCCCGGTCTCCGCGGTCAAGGGCGACCAGGTGGAGCTGCTGGCCGACCTGATCGCCCCGCTGCTCCCGGAGAGCCCGCCGCTCTACCCGGAGGGCGACCTCACCGACGAGCCCGAGATGGTCATGGTCGCGGAACTGATCCGCGAGGCCGCGCTGGAAGGCGTACGGGACGAGTTGCCGCACTCGATCGCGGTGGTCGTCGAGGAGATGCTGCCGCGCGAGGACCGGCCGGCGGACAAGCCGCTGCTGGACATCCACGCGAACGTCTACATCGAGCGGCCCAGCCAGAAGGGCATCATCATCGGCCCGCAGGGCAAGCGGCTGAAGGAAGTCGGCACGAAGTCGCGCAAGCACATCGAGGCGCTGCTCGGCACGCCGGTCTACCTTGACCTGCACGTCAAGGTCGCCAAGGACTGGCAGCGCGACCCGAAGCAGCTGCGCAAGCTGGGGTTCTAGTCCCGGGGGACCGGCGGCCGGGGGGCCGACGCAGCCGGTCGAAGCCGCTGAGGCCCCCTGGGGCCGAGGGGTGCGAGGACGGCCGTGGGAGTGGTCCCCGAAGCAGCTGCGCAAGCTGGGGTTCTAGGTTCTAGCGCTACGCGTGTCTCACGCACCCTCCTTGAGGATGCGTGAGATCAGCGTGCGCTGGGCCTCGGTCAGTCCGGGGTCCGCGCAGTGGACGGTCCGGTCGCCGACGGTGATCCGGTAGCGGAAGCCGTCCGGGACGCCGGCCGGAGGCTTGCTCCGGCCGGTGGTGAGTGCGGATTCGGCCAGGGCCTCCCACTCCGCCGCGTCGGGCAGGGCCGCGGTGTCCACCTCGCGGTGGCGTGCGATGCCGGCGAATCCGCCGGTCCGGCTCACCTGAATCCGCATGGGTCCCCTGCCTGGGTTGGTGGTGCGCGACATGTGGTCGTGCCGTGTGGTCGTGCCGTGTGGTCGTGCCGTGTCCTCAAACGCCGGACGGGCTTGAAAGATGCCCTCAATCGCCGGGCGGGCTTAAAGGATGTCCTCAATCGCCGGACGGGCTTGAGGTGGCCGGGAGGGCTGGAAAGGTGCGGTCAAGTACCGTGCGGGCTCAAAAGGATGTCCGCGCCGGATACCGTCACGCGCCGGACGGGCTTGGGTCGGGCGGGCTCGAAAGGGTCGGTACGCCTACCTCCGACCATGCCTTGACCACCGCCTCCGCCTCGTCGCCCGCGCCGAACCGGGTCTTTGCCGCTGTCACGGTCAGCCGGGCGAAGGCCTCGAAGTCGGCGTCCGATGCCAGCTCGCCGCCTGTCAGTACGTCGAACCAGATCCGGCCCGCCCGCTCCCACGCGTTGCCGCCGAGTGCGGTGGCCAGCAGGTAGAACGCGCGGTTGGGGATGCCCGAGTTGAGGTGGACCCCGCCGTTGTCCTCCTCCGTCTCGATGTAGTCGTCCATCGTCGCGGGCTGCGGGTCCTTGCCGAGTACGTCGTCGTCGTACGCCGTGCCCGGAGCCTTCATCGAGCGCAGGGCGACCCCGCTGACCCGGGGCGCGAGCAGTCCCGCGCCGATCAGCCAGTCGGCCTCCTGCGCGCTCTGGCCCAGCGAGTACTGCTTCACCAGCGCGCCGAAGACGTCGGAGACGGACTCGTTGAGTGCGCCCGGCTGGCCCTCGTACACCAGGTTGGCCGTGTACTGCGTCAGCCCGTGCGCCAGCTCGTGGGCGATCACGTCGATGGCGACGGTGAAGTCGAGGAAGATCTCCCCGTCCCCGTCGCCGAACACCATCTGCTCGCCGTCGAAGAACGCGTTGTTGTACTGCTCGTCGTAGTGCACGGAGCCGATGAGCGGCAGTCCGTTGCCGTCGATGGAGCTGTGGCCGTACTCCTTGTGCAGCAGCTCGAACGTGGCGCCGAGCCCCGCGTACGCGCGGTTGACGCTCGCGTCCTGGGTGGGCTCCTCGCCCTCGTCGCGGACCTTGTGACCCGGCAGATCGGTGCCGTGGCGGCAGTCGTACAGAGTGCGGTGCGGTGTTGTGGGGGGAGTGCCGGCGGTGGTCCGGACAGCGGGGACGCCGGCCAGGGCGGTCAGTCGGCGGCGGGCGCGCTTGGCGCCGTCGGCCTCCAGGGTCCGGCGTGCGGGACCGGAGAGGAGGGGGTCGTCCGACTGCGACAGCTTGTCGAGGATCTGGGGCGGCACGATGGTGCAGAAGACGGGGCTGAGCCCGTTGCTGAGTCGAGGCTGCATGACAAAGACTGTGGCACTGCGTGACGCCGCTGTCGCCAGTTGTGAAGATGATTGACGAAATAGAGTGATAGGTCACTGTTCACCCGTTACCGATGGCCCGGTCCCGCATACTGATACGGCACCGGCGCCCCGGGCGCCTCTCGGGTAGTCTCGCCGCATCATGCGTTTCGGGCTGCTCCTTCTTAGCTGCCGCGGCGAGGGTCTGTAGTCGTAGGCCGACCCCCTCCCCGCGGAGTCCGGTGTTGCAGCGACACAGTCGGCCTCCCCCGAGCTCTTGAAGAGCAGGGGGACCCCTCCATGCCGGACTCCGAGGAGCCCTACGCCATGACCGCCGTAAACCCCGTCGAGAACGCAGTCGGCCGGCCCACGCCCGTCACCAACGCCACGCAGCTCCAGAAGCCCTCCGGGATGCCCGTCCACAAGTACGGCCAGTACGACGCCGTGGACATCCCCGACCGCACGTGGCCGGAGCAGCGGATCACCCGCGCGCCCCGCTGGCTGTCCACCGACCTGCGCGACGGCAACCAGGCACTGATCGACCCGATGTCCCCGGCCCGCAAGCGCGAGATGTTCGATCTGCTCGTACGCATGGGCTACAAGGAGATCGAGGTCGGCTTCCCGTCCTCCGGTGACACCGACTTCAACTTCGTGCGCTCCATCATCGAAGAGGGCGCCATCCCCGAGGACGTGACGATCTCCGTCCTGACGCAGGCCCGCGAGGACCTGATCGAGCGCACTGTGGAGTCCCTGCGTGGCGCCCACCGGGCCACTGTGCACCTGTACAACGCCACGGCGCCGACCTTCCGCCGGGTCGTCTTCCGCGGTTCCAAGGACGACATCAAGCAGATTGCCGTCGACGGCACCCGTCTGGTGATGGAGTACGCCGAGAAGATCCTCGGCCCGGAGACGACCTTCGGCTACCAGTACAGCCCGGAGATCTTCACCGACACCGAGCTGGACTTCGCCCTGGAGGTCTGCGAGGCCGTCTGCGACGTCTGGCAGCCGGAGGCGGGCCGGGAGATCATCCTGAACCTGCCCGCCACCGTGGAGCGCTCGACGCCGTCCACGCACGCGGACCGCTTCGAGTGGATGTCGCGCCACCTGACCCGCCGCGAGCACGTCTGCCTGTCGGTCCACCCGCACAACGACCGCGGCACCGCCGTCGCCGCCGCCGAACTGGCGATCATGGCGGGCGCGGACCGGATCGAGGGCTGCCTGTTCGGACAGGGCGAGCGCACCGGCAACGTCGACCTGGTCACGCTGGGCATGAACCTGTTCTCGCAGGGCGTCGACCCGCAGATCGACTTCTCGCAGATCGACGAGATCCGTCGTACGTCCGAGTACTGCAACCAGATGGAGATCCACCCGCGCCACCCCTACGCGGGCGACCTGGTCTACACCGCCTTCTCCGGCTCCCACCAGGACGCCATCAAGAAGGGCTTCGACGCCATGGAGGCCGACGCGGCCGCCCAGGGCAAGACGGTGGACGACATCGAGTGGGCCGTGCCGTACCTGCCGATCGACCCGAAGGACGTCGGCCGCTCGTACGAGGCCGTCATCCGGGTCAACTCGCAGTCCGGCAAGGGCGGAATCGCGTACGTCCTGAAGAACGAGCACAAGCTGGATCTGCCGCGCCGGATGCAGATCGAGTTCTCCCGGATCATTCAGGCCAAGACCGATGCCGAGGGCGGCGAGGTCACGCCGACGCAGATCTGGTCGACGTTCCAGGACGAGTACCTGCCCAACCCCGAGAACGCCTGGGGCCGCGTACAGATCCGCTCCGGCCAGACCACGACCGACACCGACGGCAAGGACACGCTCACCGTCGAGGCGACCGTGGACGGTGCGGACACCGTGCTGACCGGCACCGGGAACGGCCCGATCTCCGCCTTCTTCGAAGCGCTGCAGGCCGTCGGTATCGATGCCCGTCTGCTGGACTACACCGAGCACACGATGAGCGAGGGTGCGAGTGCCCAGGCCGCCTCGTACATCGAGTGCGCGATCGACGGCAAGGTGCTGTGGGGCATCGGTATCGACGCCAACACCACGCGCGCCTCGCTCAAGGCGGTCGTTTCCGCGGTCAACCGCGCGACGCGATAAGGTCCGGCTCCCCTGCGGACGAACGTGCGATAAGCCGCGTAACCTCATGGGTTCAGACCCCCGTTCACCTGCTCAGGGTGGGCGGGGTTCGGCCATCTCCGAGGGTTGTGACATCCGAGATGCTGACGTCGCATCACGGGTGTGGCTAACATCACGTCCAACACGGCAATGTTGCCGGAGCGTTACGGAGGTGTGCGACGTGCGGTCAGCCAAAGGACAACGCGCCATGAGACTGCGTATCTACGGCATCCGCACCGTCTGGGACACCGTCGGTGACGGGGAGTTCTTCTGCCCCGGCTGCGGGGGCGACCGCAACTACCGGCGCCTCTCCGGGCGCCGCCGTTTCGCCGTCCTCGGGGTGCCGCTGCTGCGGCGCGGCAGTGCCGGGCCCGTCGTGGAATGCGCCGTCTGCCGGGAGCACTTCCCGACCGACGCCCTCGACCACCCCACCACCACCCGGTTCTCCGCGATGCTCCGGGATGCCGTGCACACCGTCACCCTGGGTGTCCTCGCGGCGGGTGGTACGGGCTCCCGTACGGTCCTGGACACCGCGGTCGCCACCGTGCGCGACGCCGGGGTCGACGACTGCACCGCGGAAAAGCTCTCCGTCATCGTCGAGGTGCTCGCCGCCGACACCGGGCACGGACCCGGCTCCGACCCGGCGGCGGAGGCGTGCGGGGCGACGCTCGCGATCGAGCTGCACGAGGTGCTGAAGCCGCTCGCCCCTCATCTGGCCACGGCGGGGCGTGAGTCGGTGCTGCTTCAGGGGGCCCGGATCGCGCTGGCGGACGGGCCGTACAGTCCGGCTGAGCGGGAGGTGCTGGCTACGGTGGGCAGTGCGTTGTCGTTGTGCGCGGAGGATACGGCTCGGTTGCTGGCGGCTGCGGCGCGCACGCCTTCCTAGGCGAGAGGTGTCCTCAAGCGCCGGACGGGCTGGAAGGGGTGTCCTCAAGCGCCGGACGGGCTTAAAAGACGTCCTCAATCGCCGGACGGGCTTGATTTGGCCGGACCGGGATTGATTGTGACGGACGAGGATTGATTGTGGCGGGCGGGGCTTGATTTGGCTGGGCCGGGGTTGTTGGTGGCGGGCGGGGCTTGATTTGGCTGGGCCGGGAGTGATTGTGACGGGCGGGGTTGAAAGGACAAGCCCGTCCGGCGATTGAGGGCGAAACGGTGGCTGTACTCCCCGGGGAGTAGTCAGGGGGCCGTGACGCCCGGGGCAGTAGGCGTGAAGTCGGTCCCTCGTGGGATGAGTTGGTCGCTCCCGGCCGGGAGTCTGGAAGGGAGCCAGACACCGTCCAGGAGGGGAGGGCCCGCGTCATGGGGGCCGATAGGGAAATGAGTGGGGCGCGGACGCGGCCGGGAGTGCGGCGGGCGTTGCCGTGGGTGATCGTTGCCTTCTGGGTGGCCCTGATCGCGGTCGCCGGGCCGTTCGCGGGCAAGCTCGGGGACGTACAGCGTGACCGCGCAGTCGACTATCTGCCGGCCAACGCCGACTCCACGCAGGTGGCGAAGATCCAGGACACGCTGCCCGGCGGCGAGTCCACCGATCTCGTCCTCGTCTACCACCGTGACAGCGGGCTGACCCCCGCCGACCGGGCCACGGCGAGTGAACAGACCGCCGCGATCGCCGGCGGCCACGAGCTGAGCGCCGCGCCCCGGGGCGTGCCGTCCGAGGACGGTACGACGCTGATGTACGCGGTCTCCTCGACCGAGCCCGGGCAGGACGAGGAAGTCAGGGCCGTGTTCGTCGGCGAGATCCGCGAGACCGCGAAAGGGAGCGATGGGCTGAGCGTGGAGGTCGGTGGGCCCGGGGCGCTGACCACCGATGCCCAGGAGGTCTACGGCTCGCTCGGCGGGCCGCTGCTCTACACGACCGTCGCCGTCGTCGCGATCCTGCTGATCCTGATCTACCGAAGCCCGTTCCTCTGGCTGGTGCCCCTCGTCGTCGCCGGGATGGCCGACTTCCTGTCGATGGCCGTGGCATACGGACTCAACCGGGGCTTCGACGTCACGGTCAGCGGCCAGAGTTCCGGCGTGATGACCATCCTGGTCTTCGGCGCGGGAACGGACTACGCGCTGCTCATCGTCGCCCGGTACCGCGAGGAACTGAGCCGCTTCACCCGGCCCTACGACGCCATGGCCGCCGCCCTGCGCGGCTGCGGGCCCGCCGTCGTCGCCTCGTCCGGGACCGTCGCCGCCGGGCTGCTCTGCCTGATGGCCGCCGACCTCAACAGCAGCCGCGGCATGGGCCCCATCGCGGCCGTCGGCGTGCTGTGCGCCCTGTTCGCCATGCTGACCCTGCTGCCCGCCCTCCTGGTGGTGCTGGGCCGCCGCGTCTTCTGGCCGATCGTGCCCGCGTACGGGAGCGTGCCCAAGCGGCGCCGTTCGCTGTTCGCCGCGATGGGCAGTTCCGCCGGGCGCAGGCCTGTCGCCGTGCTCGTCTCCGGGGGCGTCCTGCTGGGCGCGCTGTCCCTCGGCGCCTTCGCCCTGCCCGGTGACCTCAAGCAGGAGGACTTCTTCACCAGCAAGCCGGACTCGATCGCGGCCATGGAGACCCTCGGTACCGCCTACCCCGACAGCGGGACCCAGCCGATCACCGTGATCGCGCCCACCGACCGGGCCGACGAGACCCTTGCGGAGGCCCGCGCCACCGAGGGCGTCGTCTCCGTCGAACGCGGTCGCAGCGGCGGCGGCTGGACCGAACTGTCCGTCGTCCCCCGTGACCGGCCCGAGTCGGCGGGGGAGCAGGCCACCATCGAGGCCCTGCGCGGCGCCCTGGACGGCAGCCATGTCGGCGGACCCAGCGCCCAGCAACTGGACCTGGAGGAAACCAACGCCCGCGACCTGAAGATCGTCGTGCCGCTCGTCATCCTCTCCGTCCTGCTGATCCTCGTCGTGCTGCTGCGCAGCCTCCTCGCCCCGCTGATGCTCGTCGCCGCCGTCGTCGCCGTCTGGGGAGCTTCGCTCGGCATCGCCGGACTCGTCTTCGAACCGATCCTCGGGTTCGAGGGCACCGATCCCGGCCTGCCGCTGCTCTCCTTCGTCTTCCTGGTGGCACTCGGCGTCGACTACGGCATCTTCCTGATGCACCGCATGCGGGAGGAATCCCTGTCCGGGGCCGGCCCGACGGAGGCCGCGCTCACCGCGCTGCGGACCACGGGCGCGGTGATCGCCTCCGCCGGACTGGTGCTCGCGGCGACCTTCGGGGTGCTGATGAGCATGCCGATGGTGGCGCTGGCCGAACTGGGCTTCGTCATCGCGGTCGGTGTGCTGCTCGACACCTTCCTGGTCCGTACGTATCTGGTGACCTCGGCGAGCGTGGCCCTGGGACGCAAGGTGTGGTGGCCCGGCGCGCTCAGCCGGAAGCCCCCGGCCGCCGGTCCGGACGCGCCCCGCGAACCGGAACTCGTCGCGACCCGCTGACGGTGTCCGTACCCATGCCGGAGGATGGCAGCGTGTCCGCACCCCGAAGCACGCGCCGCAGCGAGCGCGTCCTGGCCGTCGTCAACCGCGACCCCATGGACGCCCCGCACAAGCTGCGCACCGACGCCCTCATTGCCGGGGGCGCCGGTGCGCTCTCCGTCGTACTCGCCCTCGTCACCGACGACGGTCGGGTCCCCGACGCGCTCGGCTGGGTCCTGCTGGTGGTCAGTGTCCTGCCGCTGGTGTGGCGGCGCAGCAACCCGGTCCTCGTCCTGCTCGCGATGATCCCGGTCCTCATGACGTACCACGGGCTCGACAACGCGCACTCGGCGCCGATGCCGCAGACCTTCATCGCGCTCTACACCGTCGCGGTGACCGGCAGACCGCTGCGCACCATCCTGACCGGCGCGGTCGTGCTCGGCGCCATGGTGTCGGTGGTCAGCAGCATCGACGCCCACCAGGGGCTCGAGCTCCTGCGGATCTCCGGCTGGGTCATCGCCGTGCTGTTCTGCGGCGTCGACGTCCGCTTCTACCGCCAGTACGTCGCCTCGATGGTGGAGCGTGCCGAACGGGCCGAACGCACCCGTGAGGAGGAGGCCGCGCGCCGGGTGGCCGAGGAGCGGCTGCGGATCGCCCGCGATCTGCACGACCTGCTGGCCCACAGCATCACCGTGATCGGCGTGCAGACCTCGGTGGCCTCGCACATCCTGACCGTCGACCCTGACCGCCTGGACCGGGAGGCGGTCGCCAGGTCCCTCGACGACATCGCCGAGACCTGCCGCGAGGCGCGCGCCGAACTGCGCACCACCCTCCAGGTCCTGCGCGCCGGTTCCGGCGAGAGCGACGGTCCGCTGCCGGACCTGGCCGCACTGCCGGGGCTCGTACGGGCGGCCGAGGCGGCCGGGGCGCAGGTGGATCTCTCGGTACGGACCCCGCCGGGCCGGCTCGCCCCGGCGACCGGGGCCGCCGCCTACCGGATCGTGCAGGAGTCCCTGACCAACGCGGTACGGCACGCGGGACCCGGCGTACGGATCACGGTGGCCGTCGCACCGGAGCCCGGCAGCCCCGCGCTGCGGGTCACGGTCACCGACGACGGCGCGGGCCCCCAGGAGGGCGGTGCAGGGCCGAGGTTCGGCATCGTGGGGATGCGCGAGCGGGCGCGCAGCACCGGCGGCACCCTGAGCGTCGGTCCGCGCCCCGGCGGCGGGTTCCAGGTCGCGGCGGTGCTGCCGTTCCAGGAGAGCGCGCCGGCCCCCGCCGAGGGCGCCCCGGCGGTACGGGGGACGGCGCTGTGATCCGGGTCCTGCTCGCCGACGACCAGACGCTCGTAAGGGCCGCCTTCGCGATGCTCGTCGACTCCGACCCAGGGATGACGGTCGTCGGCCAGGCGGGCAACGGCCTGGAAGCGGTCGAACTGGCCCGCAGCGCACGGGCCGACCTCGTCGTCATGGACATCCGGATGCCCGACCTCGACGGCATCGAGGCCACCCGCCGTATCGCCGCCGACGAGGACCTCGCCGCAGTGAAGGTGCTGGTCCTGACGACGTACGACACCGACGAACACGTCGTCGAGGCGCTGCGCGCGGGCGCTTCGGGCTTCCTGGTCAAGGACACCAGACCGGCCGAACTCCTCGCCGCCATCACCACGGTGGCCGCGGGCGAGGCCCTCCTCTCGCCCGGCCCGACGGCCCGGCTGATCGCCCGGGTGCTGAGCGCCCCCACCGCGCCCGCCCCGGGCGTCGTGGCAGGACCGGACTGCCTCACGGACCGGGAACGCCAGGTGCTCGGTCTCGTCGCCCGGGGCCTGAACAACACCGAGATCGCGGAGACCCTGGGCCTCAGCCCGCTCACCGCGAAGACCCATGTGAGCCGGATCATGGGCAAACTGTGCGCCCGGGACCGCGCGCAGCTGGTCATCGTGGCGTACGAGTCCGGGCTCGTCGTGCCGGCCGCCGGCCCCGAAGGCGGCGGAGAACGATGACGGCGACCGGCCGGGACCCCCGGTGGGCGACAATGGACGCATGAGCTTGTTCCGCGACGACGGCGTCGTGCTGCGTACGCAGAAACTGGGCGAGGCCGACCGGATCATCACGATCCTGACCCGCGGCCACGGACGCGTGCGTGCCGTCGCACGCGGCGTCCGACGCACCAAATCCAAATTCGGGGCCAGGCTCGAACCCTTCTCCCACGTCGACGTGCAGTTCTTTGCGCGCGGCAGCGAGCTGGTCGGCCGCGGCCTTCCCCTGTGCACCCAGAGCGAAACGATCGCTCCGTACGGTGGCGGCATCGTCGCCGACTACGGCCGCTACACCGCGGGCACCGCGATGCTGGAGACCGCCGAACGGTTCACCGACCACGAGGGCGAGCCCGCGGTCCAGCAGTACCTGCTGCTCGTGGGCGGGCTGCGCACCCTCTCCCGCGCGGAACACGCGCCCAACCTCATCCTCGACGCGTTCCTGCTGCGTTCCCTCGCCGTGAACGGCTACGCACCCAGCTTCGAGGACTGCGCGAAGTGCGGAATGCCCGGTCCGAACCGGTTCTTCTCCGTCGCGGCGGGCGGCGTCGTATGCGGCGACTGCCGGGTGCCCGGCAGCGTCGTACCCTCAGCTGAGGCCGTCACCCTGCTGAGCGCGCTGCTCACCGGCGACTGGGAGACGGCGGACGCGTGCGAGGCGCGTCATGTCAGGGAAGGGAGCGGACTGGTGTCCGCCTATCTGCACTGGCATCTGGAGCGGGGACTGCGCTCGCTGCGGTACGTAGAGAAGTGACACAGGGAGACGAAGAAGCTCATGGCAGTACGCGGAATCCTCGGCGGCCGTAACCGGCGCACATTCAAGACCCCCGAGCCGCATCCCTCCGGAGCCACACCCCCGAAGATCCCCGGGGAGCTGGTGCCCAAGCACGTAGCCGTCGTGATGGACGGCAACGGCCGCTGGGCCAAGGAGCGGGGACTCCCGCGCACCGAGGGCCACAAGGTCGGCGAGGGCGTCGTCATGGACGTCCTCAAGGGCTGCATCGAGATGAGCGTCAAGAACCTCTCGCTGTACGCCTTCTCCACGGAGAACTGGAAGCGCTCGCCGGACGAGGTGAAGTTCCTGATGAACTTCAACCGGGACGTCATCCGCCGCCGCCGTGACGAGATGGACGAGCTGGGCATCCGCATCCGCTGGGTCGGCCGCATGCCGAAGCTGTGGAAGTCCGTCGTGCAGGAGCTCCAGATCGCCCAGGAGCAGACGAAGGACAACGACAAGATGACGCTGTACTTCTGCGTCAACTACGGCGGCCGGGCCGAGATCGCCGACGCCGCGCAGCGCATCGCGCAGGACGTCGCGGCCGGGAAGCTCGACCCGTCGAAGGTCAACGAGAAGACGTTCGCGAAGTACATCTACTACCCGGACATGCCGGACGTGGACCTCTTCGTACGCCCCAGCGGTGAGCAGCGCACGTCCAACTATCTGATCTGGCAGAGCGCGTACGCGGAGATGGTCTTCCAGGACGTCCTGTGGCCGGACTTCGACCGGCGGGACCTGTGGCGGGCCTGCCTGGAGTACGCCCAGCGCGACCGCCGCTTCGGCGGCGCGGTGGAGGCGGGAACCGCCGAGGGCCCGGCCGTCTGACCCTGTCGCTGCGCTCCCGCCCCATGACACCTGTGGGGCGGGGACGGCAGACTGTGCCCGCGCCGGGTCAGCTCTTCGCGGTGGCCGCGCAGTCCGCGCAGGTCCCGAAGATCTCCACCGTGTGGGCCACGTTCACATAGCCGTGCTGTGCGGCGATCGTCTCCGCCCACTGCTCCACGGCCGGGCCCTCGACCTCGACGGCCTTGCCGCACATCCGGCACACCAGATGGTGGTGGTGGTCGCCGGTCGAGCACCGGCGGTAGACCGCCTCGCCCTCCGCGGTGCGCAGCACGTCGACCTCGCCCGCGTCGGCGAGGGACTGCAGGGTGCGGTAGACCGTGGTCAGCCCGACCGAGTCACCGCGGTGCTTGAGTACGTCGTGCAGCTCCTGGGCGCTGCGGAACTCGGCCACCTCGTCGAGCGCCGCCGCGACCGCCGCCCGCTGCCGGGTCGACCGGCCGCGTACCGGCGCTGCGTTCGTGCCACTGATCGGCGCCGTCACAGCTGCCTCCTCGTGTCGCCCGTCCATGTGTCGGGCCATTGTGCCAGCCCGCCCCGGGCCCACGGTCACACCCGCACGTCGTCCGGCTCCCGGGGGCCGGGCGGGACAGCGGTCTTCCCTTCAAGGGTGCACGCCCGGTCCGCCTCGGCCACCCGGGCCCGGCGCCGTGCCAGCGGCGCGGCGAGCGCGGTGAGGACGATGAACACGGCGATGGCCAGGAGCACGATCGTCGCGCCGGGCGGGACGTCCCGGTAGTACGAGGTCACCGTGCCGGCCAGCGTGACCGCCGTACCGATGACCACCGCGAGGACGAACGTCACCTTGAAGGACTTCGAGATCTGCTGCGCCGCCGCCACCGGCACGACCATGAGCGCGCTGACGAGCAGCAGCCCGACGACCCGCATCGCGACGGTGACCGTCACGGCCGCCGTCACCGCGACCAGGAGGTTCAGCACGCGCACCGGCAGCCCGGTGACCCGGGCGAATTCCTCGTCCTGGCTGACCGCGAACAACTGCCGCCGCAGCCCGAGCGTCACCAGCACCACGAAGGCGGCGAGCACACAGATCGCGGTGACGTCCTCCTCGGAGACCGTCGACAGCGAGCCGAAGAGGTACGAGGTGAGGTTGGCGTTGGACCCGGTGTCGGAGATGTTGATCAGCAGGACACCGCCCGCCATACCGCCGTAGAAGAGCATGGCCAGCGCGAGGTCGCCGCGGGTGTGCCCGTACCAGCGGATCAGTTCCATGACGATCGCGCCCGCGACGGCGACGGCCGTGGCCATCCACACGGGGCTGGTGGAGAGCAGGAAGCCGAGGCCGACACCGGTCATCGCGATGTGCCCGATGCCGTCGCCCATCAGGGCCTGACGGCGCTGCACCAGGAAGATGCCGATGGCCGGGGCGGTGATGCCGACGAGCACGGCGGCGATGAGGGCGCGCTGCATGAAGGCGGGTTCGAGGAATTCCATCGTGATCAGCTCAGCAGTCCGGTCCGTACGGGCTCGGAAGCCGCGTGGGGGTGTACGTGGTCGTGGCCGGGCAGCGCGTGCTGGCCGAGTGCCTCGGGGGGCGGGCCGTCGTGCATCACGCAGCCGTCGCGCAGCACGATCGCGCGGTCGATCAGCGGCTCCAGCGGGCCGAGCTCGTGCAGGACGAGCAGGACGGATGCGCCGGCCGCGACCTGTTCGCGCAGCGTGCGGGCCAGGATCCCCTGGCTGGCCAGGTCGACGCCCGCCATCGGCTCGTCCATGATCAGCAGCTCGGGTTCGGCGGCGAGCGCCCGCGCGATCAGCACCCGCTGGTGCTGCCCGCCCGAGAGCGCGCTCACGGAGTCCTTGGCCCTGTCTGTCAGGCCGACGAGTTCGATGGCCCGGCCGACGGCCTCCCGGTCCGCCTTGCGGGGCAGCCTCAGCTTCGTACGGGACAGCCGCCCGGAGGCGACGACCTCGCGGACCGTGGCGGGGACGCCGCCGGCCGCCGTCGTGCGCTGCGGTACGTAGCCGATGCGGGCCCACTGGCGGAAGCGGCGCAGCTCGGTGCCGAAGAGTTCGACGGTGCCTCCGGTCAGCGGGACCTGCCCGATGACGGAGCGCACGGCCGTGGACTTGCCCGAACCGTTGGCGCCGAGAAGGGCCACGACCTCACCGCGGTGCACGGTGACGTCGACCCCACGCAGCACGGGACGCCCGCCGAGCGCGGCCGTGGCGCCGCGCAGGCGGATCACGGGGTCGGGGGTGGTGCTCTCGGGCTGCGGCATGAACGCCTCCGATGCTGCTGAGGACGGAACGGGTGTTACGTCGGTCACTTCGCGCCGAGTGCCTTCTGGAGCGCGGCGAGGTTGGACTCCATGACCTCGATGTAGTCAGCGCCCTTGGACTGCTTCGTGATTCCCTCGAGCGGGTCCAGGACGTCCGTCTTCAGGCCGGTGTCCTCGGCGACGGTCTTCGCGGTCTTGTCGCTGGCGAGCGTCTCGAAGAACACGGTGGTGGCCTTGTTCTTCTTCGCGACGGTGTGGATCTCGTTGATCCGGGCCGGGCTGGGCTCGGCCTCGGGGTCGATGCCGGCGATGCCCTCCTGGGTCAGGCCGTAGCGCTCGGCGAGGTATCCGAAGGCGGAGTGCGTGGTGATGAACGTCTTGGTCGCGGTGTCCTTCAGGCCCGTCTCGAAGGCCGTGTTCAGCGCGTCCAACCTGTTGACCAGGGCGTCCGTGTTCTTGGCGTAGTCCGCGGCGTGGTCCGGGTCGGCCTTCTCCAGGGACTTGCCGACACCCTTGGCGACCTCCGCGTACTTCACGGGGTCCAGCCAGATGTGCGGGTCGGCGCCCGCTTCCTCGCCCTCGTGCTCGTGGCCGTGCTCGTCGCCACCGACCTCGGAGCCGTGGTCCTCCAGCGTGGTGAGCGTCGCTGCGTCGACCGTGTTCTCGACCCCGGCCTGGGTGACCGCGTCGTCGACGGCCGGCTGGATGCCCTTGAGGTAGAGGATGTAGTCCGCGTCGCCGAGACCACCGATCTGCCGCGGGGTGAGCTCCAGGTCGTGCGGCTCGACGCCCGGCTTGGTGAGGCTCTCGACGGAGACGTGGTCCCCGCCTATCTCCTCGGCCAGGAACTGCATCGGGTAGAAGGACGTGACCACGTTCAGCTTGTCGCCGTTCTTGCGGTCGGCGGCGTCGGACGCGGAGCAGGCGGAGAGGGCGGTGAGGCCGAGGACGACTGCTCCGGCGACGGCGGCGGTGGGTATGTGGCGACGTACGTTCATGACAGTCATTTTCAACAATTGTGGAAACGATTGTCAACAAGGCGGATGAGATGCTCACCACGCAGCGAGCAGATCGCCCGGCCTCCCCGCCGATTTGATCCAAGGGGTGCGCCCGCCGGTAATCTGAGTCATTCGCCCGCCCGTCTCCCGACCTCCATCCCCCCACCGAGGCGCTTCGCGCCGCTCCTGTCCAATTTCGCCGTCGTAATGAAGAGAGCACCGTGGCCGCCGACAAGATCGACACCATCGTCAGCCTGAGCAAGCGCCGTGGCTTCGTCTACCCCTGCAGTGAGATCTACGGTGGCTCCAAGGCCGCCTGGGACTACGGGCCGCTGGGTGTCGAGCTCAAGGAGAACATCAAGCGTCAGTGGTGGCGCTCCATGGTCACCGCGCGCGAGGACATCGTCGGTCTCGACTCGTCGGTGATCCTGGCCTCCGAGGTCTGGGAGGCGTCCGGTCACCTGGCGACCTTCTCGGACCCGCTGACCGAGTGCACCTCCTGCCACAAGCGTTACCGCGCGGACCACCTGGAGGAGGGCTACGAGGCCAAGCACGGCCGCCCGCCCGCCAACGGTCTCGCCGACATCAACTGCCCGAACTGCGGCAACAAGGGCCAGTTCACCGAGCCCAAGCAGTTCTCCGGCATGCTGCAGACGCACCTCGGCCCGACCCAGGACGCCGGTTCGGCCGCGTACCTGCGTCCCGAGACCGCCCAGGGCATCTTCACCAACTTCGCCCAGGTGCAGCAGACTTCGCGTAAGAAGCCGCCGTTCGGCATCGCGCAGATCGGCAAGTCCTTCCGGAACGAGATCACTCCGGGCAACTTCATCTTCCGCACCCGCGAGTTCGAGCAGATGGAGATGGAGTTCTTCGTCAAGCCGGGCGAGGACGAGGAGTGGCAGCAGTACTGGATGGACCAGCGCTGGAGCTGGTACACGGGCCTCGGCCTGCGCGAGGAGAACATGCGCTGGTTCGACCACCCCAAGGACAAGCTGTCGCACTACTCGAAGCGCACCGCCGACATCGAGTACCGCTTCAACTTCGGTGGCAACGAGTTCTCCGAGCTCGAAGGCGTGGCCAACCGCACCGACTACGACCTCAAGGCGCACTCCAAGGCCTCGGGTCACGACCTCACGTACTTCGACCAGGAGGCCGGCGAGCGCTGGACTCCGTACGTCATCGAGCCGGCGGCCGGTGTCAACCGCGCCATGCTCGCCTTCATGCTCGACGCGTACATCGAGGACGAGGCGCCGAACGCCAAGGGCGTCATGGAGAAGCGCACCGTGATGCGCCTCGACCCGCGCCTGGCGCCGGTCAAGGTCGCGGTCCTGCCGCTGTCCCGCAACCCGCAGCTGTCGCCGAAGGCCAAGGGTCTGGCGACCGACCTGCGCAAGAACTGGAACATCGAGTTCGACGACGCGGGCGCCATCGGCCGCCGCTACCGCCGCCAGGACGAGATCGGTACGCCGTTCTGCGTCACCGTCGACTTCGACACCCTCGATGACGACGCGGTGACCGTGCGCGAGCGCGACACCATGAAGCAGGAGCGCGTCTCCCTGGACCAGATCCAGGCGTACCTGGGTGCCCGGCTGCTCGGCTGCTGACATTTGGTACGTATGCACAGGCGAAGCCCCTGGTTCCTTGCACGGGACCGGGGGCTTCGTTGCACACTGGGCGCACCCGTCCACAGGAGGCCCAGGATGCCGTCCATGACCACCAGCAAGGTCAGCAGATGGGACGGCCACGGCCGTGAGCACATAGTCCACGTCAGCAAGTCGGGGATGCAGCGTCAGCTGAGCTGCGAGACCTGCGGCTGGCGCAAGAGCGCACAGTTCCTGCCGTGGCTGAAGGCCCAGGAACACCTCGCGGAGGCCCACCAGGCGACCGTGGACCCGACCGCCTGAAAAGTGGGTGCCGGGGCCATCGGAGCCGGGGTACCGTTTCCGGCATGTCTTCGTTCTTCCAGATCTACGAGTGAGAGCGCGGCGGGACTGACCACCCGTCGCCCATCGGATCGATCCCCGATCACTTCAGACTCACTTCTCACCACGAATGGGAGAACCCCGTGGCAAAGAGCCGTAACAACCTCCTCGGTGTGGGCGGACAGCGCAAGAAGCTGTCCCGCGCCGAACAGCAGGCCGCCGGTCCCTCGCGCAACGCCGACCGCCAGACCGCCGAGGAGAAGAAGCAGGAGCTGGTGCGCAAGATGCGTGAGCGCGCGCAGGCCTCCGCCGCCTCCTCGGACGACTCCGCGGACCAGGACGCGCCGGCCCAGAGCTGACGCCTCCGCCTCACCCGTACGACCGTGGGCCCGGATCACCTCGTGTGATCCGGGCCCACACCCGTGTCCGGGCTCAGCCGACCGCGCGCGGCAGCCGCAGACCCAGCAGCGTGGTGGTGCCACCGCCGCCAGCTGCACCAGCAGCGTCACGATCTGGGCTCGGCACGAGGTCGTCGGCCCCGGCGGGACGACCAAGCACCAAGCTCTTCCGCAACGACCGGGTGAGCCTCGTGCGGGTCGAGCACACCAATCTGTGGCTCGGGTCCCCGAACGGCCCCGCATGGTGGTCTACGTCCCCGTCGACGCCGCCTCCCGCGAGGCGCTGGAGCGTCTGCACGCCCTCGCGCTCGCCGAGAGCTGACCGGTGCGGACGCCCGCCCTGCGGTCCTGGCCGCCGGTGGCACTTTCGCGGTACGCGACAATGGGTGGATGACCACGCTCGCCCCCGCGCCCCCGCTGCTCCGGATCGGCCCGCACACTGTGCAGCCGCCCGTGGTGCTCGCCCCCATGGCCGGCATCACCAACGCCCCCTTCCGCACCCTGTGCCGGGAGTTCTCCGGGGGCAAGGGGCTGTTCGTCAGCGAGATGATCACGACGCGGGCGCTGGTCGAGCGCAACGAGAAGACCATGCAGCTCGTCCACTTCGACGCGAGCGAGACCCCGCGCTCCATCCAGCTGTACGGAGTGGACCCGGTCACCGTCGGCAAGGCGGTCCGCATGATCGTCGACGAGAACCTCGCCGACCACATCGACCTGAACTTCGGCTGCCCGGTCCCCAAGGTCACCCGCAAGGGCGGCGGCTCCGCGCTCCCGTACAAGCGGCCGCTGCTGCGCGCGATCCTCAACCAGGCGGTCTCCAACGCCGGTGACATCCCGGTCACCATCAAGATGCGCAAGGGCATCGACGACGACCACATCACGTTCCTGGACGCGGGCCGGATCGCCGTCGAGGAGGGCGTGACGGCCGTCGCCCTGCACGGCAGGACCGCGGCCCAGCACTACGGCGGCACGGCCGACTGGGACGCCATCGCCCGCCTCAAGGAGCACGTCCCGGAGATCCCCGTCCTCGGCAACGGCGACATCTGGTGCGCGGACGACGCCCTGCGCATGATGCGTGAGACCGGCTGTGACGGCGTGGTGGTCGGCCGGGGCTGCCTGGGCCGCCCCTGGCTCTTCGGCGACCTTGTGAGCGCCTTCGAGGGCACGGAGACGCGACGGGCGCCCGGCCTCCGTGAGGTCGCGGACGTGATGGTGCGGCACGCGACGCTGCTGGGGGAGTGGATCGGCGACGAGACCCGTGGCGTGATCGACTTCCGTAAGCACGTGGCCTGGTACCTCAAGGGCTTCGCGGTGGGCTCCGAGATGCGCAAGAAGCTCGCCATCACCTCCTCGCTGGAGGAGCTCGACGGTCAGCTGCACGAACTGGACCTGGACCAGCCGTGGCCGGACGGCGCGGACGGGCCGCGCGGGCGCACCTCGGGCAACAACCGGGTGGTGCTGCCGGACGGCTGGCTGAAGGACCCCTACGACTGCGCCGGAGTGAGCGCGGAGGCGGAGCTCGACACCTCGGGCGGCTGAGCCTTCCCGGTCGGCCTTCCAGCCTCTGGAGCGGGTCCCGCGGGAGAGCCTCGGCGCTCCCGCGGGACCCGTTTCGCATGCCGGGGGGCGGGGCACCGAGTGCCCCGCATCTGATTGCTCATCTGAGCGGCTGATTCGAGGCGATCCGCACTGATCCGCAGCGATCCGGCGAGATTTCGTCGCCGGTCTCACGCTCTGCTCGGTTTTCCTCGCCGCTGGGTGACCAGGTGGTGCCCATATGACGTCCGGATGGTGACATCTGAGCGCGCTCAGGGGCGTGATTCTCGCCACCCCTGAGGGGTGAGTTGCTCAGATGAGCACCAATTTGCACGGTGTATTTATCAAATGATGGCACTGGGTGCCAGGTCACTTTACTTTGATCGATCGACGCTTCCGTTACGTACCGTGCCTGAAATGCCCACTCTCGCTCGCGCACAGTAGTTATGCGTTCAAGAATTGAAGCGATGTCCAGCGGCTGCCCGAGTGGCGTGCCACTTTCGATCTGCTGGCGGACGGGTGGTTGAGGCCGCATGACGCGCAAGTGGACGTACCCAGACACCTTCGATCTGGGTATGTTCCTCGCCGTCAGGGCAGCCACCGCGTCCTCGAGGAGTCGAGACCCGTGTCGGAAAACAAAGATCCCCAGAAGTTCGTCTACGACTTCACCGAGGGCAACAAGGATCTGAAAGATCTCCTGGGCGGCAAGGGTGCCAACCTCGCCGAGATGACCAATCTCGGGCTGCCCGTTCCTCCCGGCTTCACCATCACCACCGAGGCGTGCAAGGTCTACCTCGACAGTGGCGAGGCGCCGACCGCTCTGCGCGAGGAGGTGAGCGCCCACCTCGACGCCCTTGAGCAGAAGATGGGCAAGAAGCTCGGCCAGGCCGACGACCCTCTGCTGGTCTCCGTCCGCTCCGGCGCCAAGTTCTCGATGCCCGGCATGATGGACACGGTCCTCAACATCGGCCTCTCCGACGCGTCCGTCGTCGGGCTCGCCACCCAGGCCGGCGAGGAGCGCTTCGCGTGGGACTCCTACCGCCGCCTCATCCAGATGTTCGGCAAGACGGTCCTCGGGGTCGACGGAGACCTCTTCGAGGAGGCTCTTGAGGCAGCCAAGCACGCCAAGAAGGTCACCGTCGACACCGACCTCGGCGCCGACGATCTGAAGAAGCTGGTCAAGCACTTCAAGAAGATCGTCAAGCAGGAGGCCGGCCGCGACTTCCCGCAGGACCCGCGTGAGCAGATGGACCTCGCCATAAACGCGGTCTTCGACTCGTGGAACACCGACCGCGCCAAGCTCTACCGCCGCCAGGAGCGCATCCCCGGCGACCTCGGCACGGCCGTCAACGTCTGCTCGATGGTCTTCGGCAACCTCGGCGCGGGCTCCGGTACGGGTGTCGCCTTCACCCGCGACCCGGCCAGCGGCCACCAGGGCGTCTACGGCGACTACCTGGAGAACGCGCAGGGCGAGGACGTCGTCGCGGGCATCCGCAACACCGTGGCGCTCGCCGACCTTGAGTCGATCGACAAGAAGTCGTACGACCAGCTGATGCAGATCATGGAGACGCTGGAGACCCACTACAAGGATCTCTGCGACATCGAGTTCACCATCGAGCGCGGCCAGCTCTGGATGCTCCAGACCCGGGTCGGCAAGCGCACCGCAGGTGCCGCCTTCCGGATCGCCACCCAGCTCGTCGACCAGGGCCTCATCGACGAGGCCGAGGCGCTCCAGCGCGTCAACGGGGCGCAGCTCGCGCAGCTGATGTTCCCCCGCTTCGACGACGAGGCGAAGACCGAGCTGCTGGGCCGCGGCATCGCCGCCTCCCCGGGTGCGGCGGTCGGCAAGGCCGTCTTCGACTCGTACACCGCGGTCAAGTGGTCCCGGTCCGGCGAGAAGGTCATCCTCATCCGCCGCGAGACCAACCCCGACGACCTCGACGGCATGATCGCCGCCGAGGGCATCCTGACCTCGCGCGGCGGCAAGACCTCGCACGCGGCCGTCGTGGCCCGCGGCATGGGCAAGACCTGTGTCTGCGGAGCCGAGGACCTGGAGGTCGACACCAAGCGCCGCCGGATGACGGTGGGCGGCCGGGTGATCGAGGAGGGCGACACCGTCTCGATCGACGGTTCCACCGGCAAGGTGTACCTCGGTGAGGTCCCCGTCGTGCCGTCGCCGGTCGTCGAGTACTTCGAGGGCCGGATGCACGCGGGCGCCGACGACGCCGACGAGCTCGTCGCCGCCGTGCACCGGATCATGGCGTACGCGGACCGAGTACGCAGGCTGCGCGTACGGGCCAACGCGGACAACGCCGAGGACGCCCTGCGGGCACGCCGCTTCGGAGCGCAGGGCATCGGCCTGTGCCGCACCGAGCACATGTTCCTCGGTGAGCGCCGCGAGATGGTCGAGAGGCTGATCCTGGCGGACACCGACGCCGAGCGCGAGGCCGCGCTCGCCGCGCTGCTGCCGCTCCAGAAGGCCGACTTCATCGAGCTGTTCGAGTCGATGGACGGGCTGCCCGTCACCGTACGGCTGCTCGACCCGCCGCTGCACGAGTTCCTGCCCGACATCACCGAGCTTTCGGTGCGGGTCGCCCTCGCCGAGTCCCGCAAGGACGCCAACGAGAACGACCTGCGCCTCCTCCAGGCCGTGCACAAGCTGCACGAGCAGAACCCGATGCTGGGTCTGCGCGGGGTACGCCTCGGTCTGGTCATCCCCGGGCTCTTCGCGATGCAGGTCCGTGCCATCGCGGAAGCGGCGGCGCAGCGCAAGAACGCCAAGGGCGACCCGCGCCCCGAGATCATGATTCCGCTCGTCGGCACGGTCCAGGAGCTGGAGATCGTCCGCGACGAGGCCGACCAGGTCATCGCCGAGGTCGAGGCCGCCACCGGCACGGAGCTGAAGCTGACCATCGGCACGATGATCGAGCTGCCGCGGGCCGCGCTGACCGCCGGCCAGATCGCCGAGGCCGCGCAGTTCTTCTCCTTCGGCACGAATGACCTGACCCAGACGGTGTGGGGCTTCTCCCGTGACGACGTGGAGGCCTCGTTCTTCACCGCGTACCTGGAGAAGGGCATCTTCGGGGTGTCGCCGTTCGAGACGATCGACCGGGACGGTGTCGGTGCGCTCGTGCGCAGCGCCGTCGAGGCCGGCCGCGCGACCCGTCCTGACCTCAAGCTCGGGGTCTGCGGCGAGCACGGCGGTGACCCGGAGTCGGTGCACTTCTTCCACGAGGTGGGCCTGGACTACGTGTCCTGCTCGCCGTTCCGCATCCCGGTGGCCCGCCTGGAGGCGGGCCGGGCGGCGGCTGCGATCTCGACGGACAAGGGAAGCGACAGCCGCTGACCCGGCGGTGACTGGCTGACTCCTGGGCTGCCGTCGGACCGTGAACGACCCTCGCCGGACCCTACGGCGGCCCCGGAGCTCCGAAAGAAGCGGCGGCACCCTGTGCGGGGGTGCCGCCGCTTCGCCATGTTCCTTACGAATATGCGCGAGGGACATCTGGAGGAGAGCCGGCGTGCATCCGGGCATCCGTGGAATCGCGAGAATGGTGGATTCCGTTGAATTTCGGATGGTTGAGTGCTGTTCCTTTTCTCGTTCGTTGCGCAAATTCTGCGCCGTACGGGGACCGGGGTGCGGTCCATGGATCCCCACCCATGGACCGCACCCGGCTTACCCCCGTCGGACACGGAGCCGTAACCGGAGCCGACCGCCGCCGAACGAGCAAAGCCCCCCACGGCCTTCACTCGTTCTTTCGGCGGCTCCGGTTTCGTGCCCGACGTCGTACAGCTTTTCGGGTGAAGCGGATGCAAGCGAGACGTTTCAACTGTGGCCGAAACCCCGTGGTGACGTCGTGTGACGGTATGCATACCCTTCGATCGGGGCGATTGCGGTTGCAACAGGTGGGGGATCGGTGCTGCGTATCCATGTGTCCGGAATGGACCTTTCCAAGGTGCGGATGGCCACACGGCCGGACGCATTATGGGAAACCATTCTCAGTTTTCACCGACTGAGAGACCGGCGTGCTTCCACGGTGTTCGGGAAATGGCGTACAGAATCCCGGACCCGGTTGAATGGTGAAACACGTCTGCTGGCGGCGGTGGTTCCGCCGCGCGGCTATTTCCCGGACTTTCTCACGCCTTCCGAGGAGGGCGCCGAGCCCTTCTCGCTGGGCGTCGGGATGGAAGCCCTGCGCGACACCACCGTCGGCCGGCTGCACCGCGAGCTGGCCCACCTGGGCGCCGGGCAGGGGCGCCACGGCGGCCGCTCGCCCGAAGCGCTGCTGGACGCGCTCTCCGAGGGGCGCGCCGACCCCCTCGGCCGGCTCATCGCCGCCGTGCGCGGCTACCACCGGGCCGCCGTCGAACCGTACTGGCCGCACATCCAGGCAAGCGTGGAGGCCGACCGGGCCGTACGGGGCCGGGCCCTGCTCGACGGGGGCGCCGACGAACTCCTGGCCGGCCTGCCACCCATGATCCGCTGGCGGGCACCCGTGCTGGAGGCCGACTACCCCGTCGACCGGGAACTGCGCCTGGACGGGCGTGGGCTGCTGCTCCAGCCCTCCTTCTTCTGCCGCGGCACCCCGGTCGTCTACCGCGACCCGCAGCTGGCGCCGGTCCTCGTCTATCCGGTCACCCACCCTGGCGCCCCCGTCTTCGCCGAACCGGGCCCCTGGCTCGGCCGGCTCCTCGGGCACACCCGCTCGGCCGTCCTCGGAGCCATCGGCAACGGCTGTACGACCAGCGAACTCGCCCGCAGGGCCGGGGTGTCCATGGCCTCGGCGAGCCAGCACGCCTGCGTGCTGCGCGAAGCGGGCCTGGTCCGCACCCTGCGCCACGGCAGCTCGGTGCTGCACACCCTCACACCGCTGGGCGGATCGCTGCTCAGGGGCGGCGCCCCGCTCGCGCTGTCCTGACCGGTCGGCCGAATTTCCTGTCGGCAGAGCGATGAGTTCCGTCCGGCCCGGTCGTCTAACCATCGAAGGCGCCCGAACAGAGCGCCACGGAGCACCACAAAGTACCGAGACGGAAGAGTGGGACGTCATGCCTCAGATGATCTTCGTGAACCTGCCGGTCAAGGACCTGGAGACGACGAAGGGCTTCTTCGGGAAGCTCGGCTACGGCTTCAACCCGCAGTTCAGTGACGAGACGACCGCCTGCCTGGTCATCAGCGACACGATCTTCGCCATGCTCATCACCGAGCCGCGCTTCAAGGACTTCACCAAGAAGGAGATCGCCGACTCCGAGAAGTCGACCGAGGTCATCCTCTGTCTGAGCGCGGAGAGCCGCGAGAAGGTCGACGAGCTCGTCGACACCGCACTCGCCTCCGGTGGATTCCCGGCCAACGAGCCCATGGACCACGGCTTCATGTACGGCCGCTCCTTCCAGGACCCGGACCACCACCTGTGGGAGGTCATGTGGATGGACCCGGCGGCGGTGGAGGGCCAGTCCTGACCCGCCACAGCCGCCGGACAGCGAAGCCGGAAACTAGCTGCGGAACGGCCCGGTCACCTCGTAGGTGATGCCGCCGGACGAACTCCCGCTCGTGCCACGCTGCGAGGAGAAGTAGAGGCGTGTGCCGTCGGGGGAGAAGGCCGGGCCGGTGATCTCCGAGCCGGACTGCCCGCTGATCCGCAGGAACGGGGCGATCGTGCTGGTCGGCGTGATCAGGCAGATCTCCATGTTGCCGCCGTCCTCCGCGACGTAGAGGTCACCGGAGCCCGACCGGGTGACGTTGTCGACGCCCGTCAGCGGAGCCGTACCGCTGGTGACGAGGGAGTCGTCGTAGGCGAGGGACAGCGAGGAGCTGTTGGCGTCGTACGCCCACACCCGGTTGTCGCCCTTGGTGGTGAACCAGCAGGTGCCCGCCGCGTAGAAGCAGCCCTCGCCGCCGTTGAAGACCTTGGCGCCGGAGACCTGGTAGCGGGTCAGGGTGGGCGAGCCGTCCGGGTCGGGGACAGCGGCCCAGGTCACCGGGCCCGAGGTGCCGGTACCCGCCACGAGCACCTCAAGGGTGCCGCTCGACAGGTTGCCCCAGGTCGTGGGCCGGAAACGGTAGAAGCGGCCGTCCGTCTCGTCCTCGGTGAGGTAGATGTAGCCGTGGTCGGGGTCGGCCGCCGCCGCCTCGTGCTTGAAGCGGCCCAGCGCGGGACGCTGCACGGCCGCGTTGACGCCCCACGGGTCGGTCTCGTACACGAAGCCGCGGCTGACCTCCTCACAGGACAGCCAGGTGTTCCACGGCGTCCGGCCGCCGGCGCAGTTGTTGTTGGTGCCGGACAGGATGCGCGAGGCGGAGGTGACGGTGCCCGAGGAGTTGAAGCGCACGGCGCTCGCGCCGCCGCCGCTGCCCGAGGAGACCTCGGCGTTGGAGACGTAGATCCAGCCGGTGCCGTCGGCGAAGGTGGCGCCGCCGTCGGGTGCGCTGTGCCAGGTGTACGAGGTTCCGGCGACGGTCTGACCCGAGCGGGCGATGATTCTGCTGGTGAAACCGCTGGGCAGCAGGATGCCGTTGGCGTTGGCCGGCTGCAGTGCTCCGTACGGGCCGGGGGCCGGCTGGGCCGGGGCCGCGAAGGCGGCGCCCCGCCACAAGGTGCCGCCGAAGGCCGCCGCCGACGTGCCGATCACGGCTGTGCGCAGAAAGGTCCGACGTTCCACGATCACTCCACAGGTGACGTGAGGGCCCGCCGCCCGGTCGGGCGACGGGTCGCGCGTCAGGACTGTAGAGCGGCACCGTTGACGGAGCGTCAACGGTTGGTGAACGCCTTGCGGACGCGGTCGGTCCGCCCGCACCCGAGGTCAGTCCGCCCGTACTCCGAAGACCGGTACGGAGATCTCGTCGTCGTCCAGGCAGCTGCCCGTCGCCAGATCGAACCGCTGCTTCAGCAGGGGCGAGGCGACGAACGGCCGGCCCTCGGCGGAGCCGACCAGGCCCCGCGAGAGCACGTACGCCCCCGTGAACGGGTCGCGGTTGTCGATCGCGTACGCCTGCCCCGACCGGTCCACGAAGAGGGCGACCTGCCGGCCGTCCGGGAGCAGGGCCGCGACGCCGCGCCCAGGGGTCAGCAGTGAGCGGTCGCAGACGGTGAACCAGTCGTTTCCGTAGGCGAGTTGGATCACCTGGGTGTCCTGAGCCGTCTCTGTCGTTGCCGTCTGTACTGTCATCAGGAGGCAGTCCCTTCAAGCGTGCGGATGGCGAGCACAGGCCCCGCGAGGATGTCCAGGTCGGGCTTGACCTGGTCCCGCTCCGGGACGAACTTCACCGAGGGGTCGGGTGCGTCGGGTGCGTTGACGAAGGTGACGAAGCGGCGCAGCCGCTCGGGGTCGTTGATGGTCTCGGCCCACTCGTCGCGGTAGCCGGCGACGTGGTCGCTCATCAGCCGTTCCAGCTCCGCGCAGATCCCCAGCGAGTCGTGGACCACGACGTCGCGTACGTGGTCGAGGCCGCCCTCGATCCGGTCGAGCCAGGTCGAGGTGCGCTCCAGCCGCTCGGCCGTGCGGATGTAGAACATCAGGAACCGGTCGATGAGACGCACCAGTTCGGCATCGGACAGGTCCTGGGCCAGCAGGTCCGCGTGGCGCGGTTCGGCGCCGCCGTTGCCTCCGACGTACAGATTCCAGCCGTTGGCGGTGGCGATGATCCCGAAGTCCTTGCCGCGGGCCTCTGCGCACTCGCGGGCGCAGCCCGAGACCGCGGACTTCAGCTTGTGCGGGGAGCGCAGCCCCCGGTAGCGCAGCTCCAGGTCGATGGCCATCTTCACCGAGTCCTGCACGCCGTAGCGGCACCAGGTCTGCCCCACACAGGACTTGACCGTCCGCAGCGACTTCCCGTACGCGTGCCCCGATTCGAAGCCCGCGTCCACGAGCCGGGTCCAGATCAGCGGCAGCTGGTCGACGCGGGCGCCGAACATGTCGATGCGCTGGCCGCCGGTGATCTTCGTGTAGAGCCCGAAGTCCCGGGCCACCTCGCCGATCACGATCAGCTTCTCCGGGGTGATCTCACCGCCCGGGATGCGCGGCACGATCGAGTACGAGCCGTTGCGCTGGAGGTTGGCCAGGAAGTGGTCGTTGGTGTCCTGGAGGGCCGCCTGCTCGCCGTCCAGTACATAGCCGCTCGCTCCGAGTGTGGGCGCCAGCGAGGCGATGATCGAACCGACCGTCGGCTTGCAGATCTCGCAGCCGTCCCCGCCGCGTGCAGCCGGCCGGCCGTGCGAGTCGAGGAGCGCCGCGTACGAGGTGGTCCCCAGCGTCTTGACGATCTCGTAGAGCTCGCTGCGGGTGTACGAGAAGCAGCCGCACAGGCCCTTGTCGGCGCTCTGCGGCAGCAGCTGGCCGATGACCTTGACGCAACTCCCGCAGCCGGTACCGGCCTTGGTGCACTTCTTCACCTCGGGCAGGGTGCTGTGCTCGCAGATCGCGCCCTTGGTGACGTTGTGGCAGGAGCAGATCACCGCGTCGTCCGGCAGCGAGGACGGGCCGAGCGTGACCGGACCGCCCGCACCCGCGGGCAGCACCAGCTGCTCGGGCGCCACGGGCAGGACCGTGCCGGTCATCGGCCGCAGCGTGCCGTACTGGTCGGCGTCCCCGACGAGCACCCCGCCGAGCAGGGTGCCGTCCTGGCCGATCACCAGCTTCTTGTAGACCCCCGAGCGGGAGTCCGAGTACACGACGTCGAGGCAGCCTTCGGCCGCGCCGTGCGCGTCACCGAACGAGGCCACGTCCACACCGAGCAGCTTCAGCTTGGTCGACAGATCGGCGCCGGTGAACGAGGCCGTCTCGCCCGCGATCACCCCTGCCACCGTCTGCGCCATCTCGTACCCCGGCGCCACCAGCCCGTACACCCGGCCGTCCGAGGCCAGGGCGCACTCGCCGATCGCGAACACGTCGCTGTCGGACGTACGGCACTCCTCGTCGACGATGACGCCGCCGCGCTGGCCGACCGCCAGACCGCAGTCACGGGCCAGCTGGTCCCGGGGCCGTACGCCCGCCGAGAAGACCACGAGGTCCGTGGCGAGGGAGGAGCCGTCGGAGAGGGCCATGCCGTTCACCGCGCCGCTCTCGTCCGCGGTGACCTCCTGCGTGCCGACGCCCGTGTGGACGCTGAGCCCCATGTTCTCGATGGTGCGCAGCAGCGCGGCGCCGCCGCCCGCGTCGACCTGGACGGGCATCAGCCGGGGCGCGAACTCCACCACGTGCGTGTCGAGCCCGAGGCCCTTGAGTGCTCCGGCCGCCTCCAGGCCGAGCAGCCCGCCGCCGACCACCGCGCCCGTCGTCGCCGTCTTCGCGTACTCCTCGATGGCGAGGAGGTCCTCGATGGTGCGGTAGACGAAGCACCCCTCGGCGTCCTTGCCGGGGACGGGCGGCACGAACGGGTACGAGCCGGTCGCCAGGACCAGCGTGTCGTACGTGAACGTCAGGCCGGAGCGGGAGACCACCCGGCGCGCCTCGCGGTCCACGGTCTCGGCCGGGTCGCCGAGGTACAGCTCGATGCCGTGCCGTTCCATGAAGTCCGGCTCGACGAGGGACAGATCGTCCGGGGTCTTCCCGGAGAAGTACGAGGTCAGCTGGACCCGGTCGTACGCCGGGCGGGGCTCCTCGCAGAGCACGACGACCCGGGCGGTGCCCGCCGTGGCGGTCAGTCCGCGGTCGGCGAGTGCCTCCAGGAACCGCTGGCCGACCATGCCGTGCCCGACGACCACGATCGTCGGCACTCCGGCGGCGGGAGCGTTCGGGGAAGTGGGCACCGGCATCTCAGAGACCTCCGTCGTTGGTGAGCAGGTGGAGCAGGGACATGTCGGCGGGCAGCGGTTCGTCGTTCTGCCAGGTGCGGGCGAGGGTGCCGACCGCGCCCAGATCGCCGAACAGCACCCCGCCGGCCAGCCGGTCGCCGCGGACGACGACCGAGCGGTACGCGCCCTTGGTGGCGTCGGCCAGCCGGATCACGTCGTCACCGGGCAGCGGCCGGGAGTCCCCGAACGCGGCCAGGTCGAGCGCCCCGGTGACCGGGGCGGCGGCGAGGGCGGCAGGGCTGGCAGGGAGTGCGGCGGCGAGCGCCGGGGCGGGGGAGCGCAGGGTCAGCCGGGTCAGGGCCCGGGTGCCGGTGTAGCGGGCGGGACGGCCGGCCAGTACCTCGGCCAGCACGTCCGCCTGTTCCAGTGCGGCGCCCGCGAGCCCGTAGACGGTGGAGCGGTGCTCGGCACAGTCGCCGACCGCGTGGATGTACGGGTCGGACGTGCGCAGTTCGTCGTCCACCACGATGCCCTTGCGGACGTCGAGACCGGCGGCGTGTGCCAGGCCCGTACGGGGGCGGACCCCGCAGGCCAGCACCGTGATCTCGGCCTCCAGCTCGTAGCCGTCGGCGAGCTCCACTGCGCGTACCGCGGAGTCCGTGCAGCGCAGACCCCGGACGCGGCACTCGGTGTGCACCTCGACCCCGAGGGCTTCGAGGTGGCGCCGCAGCAGCCCGGCCGACTCGGCGTCCAGCTGCCGCTCCATGAGGTGCTCGCCCTGCTGGGCCAGCACCACCTGGGCGCCGCACTCGGCGAGCGCGCGGGCGGCGGACACCCCGAGGAGGCCGCCGCCGATGACGACGGCGCGTGTTCCGGGACGTACCGCCGCGCGCAGGGCCAGGCAGTCGTCGAGCGTGCGGAACGGGTGCACACCGTCGGGCAGCGTGTTCCCGAGACCGCGCAGCGGCGGCAGGACCGGGTTGGAACCGGTGGCCAGCACCAGGCGCCCGTACCGGACGACAATGCCGTCGTCGCAGTGCACCAGCCGGTCGGCCGGATCGATACGGACCACCCGCACCCCGCGCCGCACCTCGGCGGGCGGCAGGGCGATCACGTCCGGTGCGTACCGTCCGGCCAGCACCTCGGCCAGCAGCACCCGGTTGTACGGGGCGTGCTCCTCCTCGCCGATGACGGTGACACCGGGGACCCGGGCGGCGAGCCGTGCGCCCGCCATCCCGGCGCCGATCACCACCACACGTGCCGCGTTCTCCGTCTGTGTCCTCATGACGACGAGAGTGCGTGGCGGGTGTTACCCGACCGCATCCCCGCTGTTTCCCGGGAGGAACCTTGCGCTCAGCGCGGTGCCGGGGTGTGTGTGAGGGGGCTGGCCGGCGGGCCCGGGGTGTGTGTGAGGGGGCGTGCGGGGCGGGCCGGCCGGCAGCTTAGGGTCGGGATCATGCCCGAGATATCCCTGACCACCCTCGTTCTCCTCTGCCTCGCCGCCGCGGCGGCCGGCTGGATCGACGCGGTGGTGGGCGGGGGAGGGCTGCTGCTCCTGCCCGCGATGCTGCTGGGCCTGCCCCAGGTGCCCGCCGCGCACATCCTCGGTACCAACAAGGCGGTCGCGATCGTCGGTACGTCGGGCGCTGCCGTGACCTATCTGCGCAAGGCTCCCGTGCAGGTGAAGACGGCCGTACGGATCGGGCTCATGGCGCTGACCGGCTCGATGGCCGGCGCGTTCTTCGCCGCCGGGATCAGCAGCGAGGTCCTGCGCCCGGTGATCATGGTGGTGCTGCTGGGCGTCGCGGCCTTCGTGCTGGTGCGGCCGTCGTTCGGCACGGCGGTCGCGGGGGACGGTACGGGCCGGCAGGTCACCCGGGCCCGTACTGTCACCGCGATCGTGCTGGTCGGCGGCGGCATCGGCTTCTACGACGGGCTGTTCGGGCCGGGCACCGGCACCTTCCTGGTCCTCGCGCTGACCGCGGTACTCCACCTCGACCTGGTGACCGCATCCGCCAACGCCAAGATCGTCAACGTCTGTACGAACGCCGGGGCGCTGGCGATGTTCGCCTACCACGGCACCGTGCTGTGGCAACTGGCCGCCCTGATGGCCGTATTCAATCTGGCGGGCGGCATGTTCGGTGCGCGGATGGCGCTCAGGAAGGGCAGCGAGTTCGTCCGCGGTGTGCTGCTGGTCGTGGTGTTCTCGCTGGTCGCCAAGCTCGGCTTCGATCAGTGGACGGCCTGACCGGGGCGCTCAGCGCACCTCGGCGAGGTGCGCGTACGCCACGACGTTGCCCTGGTAGCCGGTTTTCTCCGAGAATCCGCCGCCGCAGGTGATCAGCCGCAGTGAGGCGTGCGGCTGATCTCCGTACACCCGCTGGTCGGGGAAGTCCTCGTTGTCGTACACCTCGATCGCGTCGATCGAGAAGACGGCCGTACGCCCGTCCTTGCGGTCGATCTCGACGCGGGTGCCCCGCTTCAGCGCCCCCAGGGCGTAGAAGACGGACGGGCCCTGCGCGTTGTCGACATGGCCGGCGACGATCGCGGTGCCCTTGGCGCCGGGCGGGATGCCGTCCTTGAACCAGCCGGCGATGTTGCGGTTTCCGTCCGGCGGTACGTCGAGGCCGCCGCCCTTGCCCAGCCCCAGCCGCATCATCGGGGCGTCCACCCCTATGCCGGGGATGCGGATGCGGACCGGTTCGGACGGGCGCATCGGTTCGGCGACGGGGGAGCCGGGCTGGAGCTGGGGACCGGCGGCAAAGGACTCGGCGGTGGACGGCTGGGGTGGCACCAGCAGGGTGTCGGACCCGTTCTGGATCAGCCAGAGACCGCACAGCACGGCGATGCCCACCAGCCAGCCGTTGGCCTTCTGTGCCGTCTGGGACATCAGTTGCCGTGCGCGCCGTTCGCCCGGCGGCGCATCAGCAGCGCCCCGCCGACGGCTGCCGCGGCGATGACGCCGACGCCCGCGGCGATCTGGGTGGTGTCGGGCCCGACGCTGCCGCCGACGCCCGTCCTGACGTGCCCGGCGGGCTGGTCGCGGTCGGGCCTGAGAGGGTCGGGCTTGTGGCTGCCACCGCCCGCGGTCACTTCGAGGTCTCCGCCGGCCTCCTTGCCGTTGTCGCACGAGACGCCGATGCCATACGTTCCGGGCTTGGTGTCGTGCGGCACGGTGAACTGGCCGACCACGACCTTCTTGTGGGTTCCGGGGCTCAGTTCGAAGTCACCGGCGTCCAGGGAGTTCGCGTCGCCGATGCCCGAGCCGTCGGGTCCGCACGCGGTGGTGTTCACGGTGACCGTGGCGCCGGGAGTGGCGGTCGCTGGGGTGATCTCCAGCTTGCCGAGGTCTCCCGCGTACGCGGACGGGGTGGCGAGCGTGAGGCCGAGCGCGGCGACGGTGAGCGCCGCGGCGGCGGTACCGGTCACGAGGCGGGCAGGACTGCGCATGGGAATTCCTCCGGGCAGACGGCACGAGCTGGGTGTGTCCCGCCTCCGAGATAACGGGCGCCCCGCGACCCACGCCTGCTGACGCCCGGTCAGCTTTCACCCGTATGGACCGGCGCGGCACCCTTGCTCCGGGGTATCGGTGCAGGTAGAGGTCGTGCGACTGGGCTGTTCGGTCGACTGAGGGGCACCCCGCGCCGATCGAGTGACGAGCCGACGGGCGGGTGTGACGCGGATCACATGCATGGTCCCGGTGGTCGAGGGCACACGAAGCACACCCCCCCACGGGACGCGGCATCCCCCCGCCGTAGCCCCACGGCAACCGCCCCCACGGACCCGCCCCCCCCGGGACCGTGGGGGCGGTGTCGTGCCCGCCGGGTTCGTCGGTTCAGGCACCGCCCGTGGCGGTCCATTCGATGGACGGCGCGCGCACCCGGCCGCACAAGGGCTGTCCCTTCGCATCGGTCAGCGGGAGCCGCGCGGTGAGATGCCCGGTCCGTACGGCCGCGTCGAGGACGACCGGGTCGATATCGCTGAACATCAGCTTGGCCCGCCGGAACATCGAGAACACTCCGGAGTCGTCCACCGTGCCCCAGGACAGATAGACGAAGCGCCCGCCGAGCCGGTTCTGCACATAGGGCCCCGACACCTCCACGCCCTCCTCCGTGGGTGCGGTGACACAGTCCAGCGTCCAGGTGGCGGAAGGGGCGTCGCCGGGGTGCAGCCCGAGCAGCTCGCCGGGCCTGTCCTTGCGCTGTACACCTACGTGGATGTTCTCGTAGCCGGGAAAATCGGTGTCCGGCCCGCAGGCGCGGCCCGGGAGTGCGGAGGCTTCGATGTGGATCTGCATGGGGCCCATGGTCCTGCACCGGACCGGACTGCCGGACCGGACTGCCGGACCGGACCCGGCAGTGCGCGGCTTCCGCGGCCCGCCTACCGGACGCTGTCCCAGGGGGCGTCCTCGTACACCTTCCCGATCCGCGCCATCAGCTCCTCGTCGACCTCGAAGGGGACGTCGTCGATCCGGTGGACGGCTGCGATGCCCTGCGAGTTGGTGACGAACGCCGACCGGTAGGCCCCCAGATCCTTCAGGGTCACCGGCCGCCGCACCGAGCCCGCCCGGCCGAGCCCCTTCTCAAGGAGGGCCATCGTGATGCCGGTCAGGGAGGGGGCGTCCGGCCAGACCACCGACGTGCCGTCCCAGAAACCGATGTTGGTGATGGACCCCTCCGTCACCACGCCGCCGGGTGCGGTCAGCAGCGCCTCGTCGAAACCGGCCCGTGCCGCCAGCAGGCCGTAGTAGGTCTGCCCGAACTCGCCGGGGCGCTTGATGTGCGGCACCACGCGGGCGTACGGGACGGACATCAGGCTCTTCGGGGCGGCGGCCGTCCACGCGGGTTCCCGCACCGTCACCATCAGCGTTGTCGCCGTGTCACCGGGTGGCAGAAGGCCCTGCACCCGCACCGAGCCGTCCAGGACCCCGGCGCCCTCCAGCGCGTGCCCGATCAGGCCGCGCACCCGCTCACCGTCCAGCGGAAGGTCGAACAGTTCCCGGTTCCCGGCGTCCAGCCGGGCGAGGTGCAGATCCAGGCCGCGCACCTTTCCGTCCCTGATCTGCATGGCTGTGAAGTGGCCGTAGTTGAAGAAGGCGGCGACGCGCAGATCTTCCTCGGTGGCGGGGTGCCCGTTGACCTCGACGTACAGCGCCTGTGCGGGTGTTGTCATGCCGTCCACCGTATGCCGTGGAACACGATGACCGGCGGGCTTGACCTCAACCTTGGTTGAGGCGTGAGCCTCTGGGCATGGACCTCATCGCTTCCGCATCCGCACCTGTATCCAACGCCACTGCCACCGCCGCGCCGCTGAAGGTGGCGGTCATCCTCGGCAGCAACCGCGAAGGGCGCTTCGGCCCCGTCGTCGCCGACTGGTTCCTCTCCCGGGCGGCCGGCCACCCCGGCATCGAGACCGAACTGATCGATGTCGCCGAGCTGGACCTCCCGTTCGCCCTCTCCTACCGCCCTGATCCCGCCGCACAGGCCCAACTCGCCCGGGTCTCACCCCGGTTGGCCGACGCCGACGCCTTCGTCGTCCTGACCCCCGAGTACAACCACTCCTTCCCGGCCCCCCTCAAGAACCTCATCGACTGGCACCACGCCGAATGGCAGGCCAAACCCGTCGCCTTCGTCTCGTACGGAGGGATCTCCGGCGGTCTCCGGGCCGTCGAGCAGCTCCGGCAGGTCTTCGCCGAGCTGCACGCCGTCACGATGCGCGACACGGTCTCCTTCCACAACGCGGGCGCCCACTTCGACGACGAGGGCCGCCACAAGGACCCCACGGCCCCCGACGCGGCGGTCAAGTCGATGCTCGACCAGCTGGTCTGGTGGGGCCACGCGCTGCGCGACGCCAAAACGCACCGTCCGTACGGCGCCTGACCCGGTCCCGGCCGACAATTCAGGGAGACCGCCTTTCGTACGTACTCCCGAGGAGCCCGACGATGACCGAGCCGGCATGGCTGACCGTACTGACCACGACGGACAGCGAGGAGAAGGCACGGTCCCTGGCCCGGCGCCGGAGTGCGTTAGGATCATCGGCGGCCTCAGCGACAACCAAGCTGAAGTCGTTGAGATGCAGCGTGACTTGGGTGGGTCTCGTACTTGCCCCGGCGGTCGGGAGGATCGTCGTCGGACGGGCATGACCCGTCAAACCCGCCAGGGTGACCTAGGTGGGAATCTCCCGGCTTCAGGAGTCCTTCAGCCGGGAGAGAGCTTCAACGGTGGAAGAACGCCATCGAGTCCACCGAGGAGTGGCAGGTGCTGCTCAAGACGACGGCCGAGCGGTACGACGAGCTGGAGGAGCACATCGAGGCGGTGCACGACTACGAGACTCCCGAGATCATCGCGATCCCCGTGGTGCGCGGCAGCGCCCGCTACCTCGCCTGGGTGACCGCCCAGACGGCGCCCGTAGTGGCCCTGTGACCGTCGGCGAACTGCCGTTCTTCGTCTACGGCACGCTGTTGCCGGGCCAGCGCAACCACGACCGGTTCCTCCGGGGACGTACGGCGGAGGAGCGGCCCGCCCTGCTGCCGGGCGCGCTCCTCTACGAGGGTCCCGGCTACCCGTATGCCATCGAGGGCCACGGCACGGTCCACGGCTCTCTCGTCGTCCCGGCGCCCGGCGCGTACGGGGAACTGCTCGGGCTGCTCGACCAGTTGGAGGGGTACGTCGCCCCCGGCCACCCGCGCAATCTGTACGAGCGGGTGGCCAGGGAAGTCCAGGTGGAGGCGGCCACGACCGCCGCCTGGGTCTACCTCGCGGGCGCCGCCGTCACCCGCTCGCTGAGAGCGAGCGGCACCCCGCTCCCCGGCGGGAACTGGCTCAGCCCGACCGGTCTTACCCTGCGGGCTCCACCCGCACCGCGCACACCTTGAACTCGGGCATCCGCGACACCGGGTCCAGGGCCGGGTTCGTCAGCGTGTTGGCCCGGCCCTCGCCCGCCCAGTGGAACGGCATGAACACGGTGTCCTGCCGGATCGCCACGGTGATCCGGGCGGGCGCCACCGCCCGCCCCCGTCGTGAGGTGACCGCGACCGCGTCGCCCTCGGCCACCCCGATCCGCTCCGCGAGCCGCGGATGCAGCTCCACGAACGGGCCGGGCGCCGCGGCGTTCAGCTCCGCCACCCGGCGGGTCTGCGCCCCCGACTGGTACTGGGAGACGACCCGCCCGGTCGTCAGCACCACCGGGTACTCCTCGTCCGTCTCCTCCGCCGCCGGGCGGTGCGTCACCGGGACGAACCTGGCCCGCCCGTCGTCCGTGGCGAACCGGTCCAGGAACAGCCGGGGCGTACCGGAGTGCTTCTCGTCCGGACAGGGCCAGAACACCCCGTCCTCCGCCACGATCCGCTCGTAGGTGATGCCCGCGTAGTCCGCGGGACCGCCCGCCGAGGCCCGCCGCAGCTCGTCGAAGACCTCCTTCGGATCGGTCGGGAAGCCCTTGCCGTGCCCGAGGAGTGCGGCCAGACCGTTCAGCACCTCCAGGTCGCTGCGTACGCCCTGCGGGGCGGTCACCGCCTGCTGGCGCAGCAGGACCCGGCCCTCCAGATTGGTCGTGGTCCCGCTCTCCTCCGCCCACTGCGTCACCGGCAGCACCACATCGGCCAGCGCCGCCGTCTCCGACAGCACCACGTCAGCGACCGCCAGGAAGTCCAGCGACCGCAGCCGCTCCTCGACATGTCCGGCGCGCGGTGCGGAGACGACCGGGTTGGAGCCCATCACCAGCAGCGCCTTCACGTCCGATCCCAGCGCGTCGAGCAGCTCGTAGGCGCTGCGGCCGGGTCCCGGCAGCGAGTCCGGGTCCACGCCCCACACCCCGGCCACATGGCGGCGCGCCGCCGGGTCGGTGAGCTTGCGGTAGCCGGGCAGCTGGTCGGCCTTCTGGCCGTGCTCGCGGCCACCCTGCCCGTTGCCCTGACCGGTCAGACAGCCGTAGCCGGAGAGCGGGCGCCCGGCCCGGCCGGTGGCCAGACAGAGATTGATCCAGGCACCGACCGTGTCCGTGCCCTTCGACTGCTGCTCGGGGCCCCGGGCGGTCAGCACCATGCCGGTCTCCGCCCCGCAGAACATCTCCACGGCCTCGCGCAGCTGCGGCACCGCCACCCCGGTGATGCGCTCCACCAGCTCCGGCCAGTGCGCCATCACCCCGGCCCTGGCCTCGTCCCAGCCGCTCGTACGGGAGCCGATGAACTCCTCGTCCACCCGGCCGTCGGCCACCACCAGATGCAGCATGCCGAGCGCGAGCGCCAGATCGGTGCCGGGCCTGGGTGCCAGATGGAGATCCGCCTGCTCGGCGGTCCTGGTGCGGCGCGGATCAATGACGATCAGCTTGCCGCCGTTCTCGCGCAGCTCGGTCAGATAGCGCAGCGCGGGCGGCATCGTCTCGGCGATGTTCGACCCGACGAGGATCACGCACCCGGTGCGGGGGATGTCCTCCAGGGGGAACGGCAGTCCGCGGTCGAGGCCGAAGGCCCGCTGGTGCGCGGCAGCCGCCGACGACATGCAGAAGCGGCCGTTGTAGTCGATCTGGGAGGTGGCCAGCACCACCCGGGCGAACTTCCCGAGCGTGTACGCCTTCTCGTTGGTCAGTCCGCCCCCGCCGAAGACACCCACGGCGTCCGCCCCGTGTGCCGCCCGGGTCCCGCGCAGCCCGTCGGCGATCCGTTCCAGGGCCTCGTCCCAGCCGGCCGGTTCCAGTTCGCCGCTCGCGGCGTTCCGTACGAGCGGTCCGGTCAGCCGTACCGCCGAGGAGAGCACGGCGGGCGCGGTCCGGCCCTTGCCGCACAGCGCTCCCCGGTTGACGGGGAAGTCGGTACGCTCAACGACCTCGACCACCGCGCCATCGGTGACCGGTCGCAGATTCATCCCGCACTGCAGGGCGCAGTACGGGCAGTGGGTGGAAGTCTCGGTGCGGGCCATGCGCCCAGCGTGCGAGCCGGGTATTACGAGGGCCGGTGCTTCCGGTTACGCCCCAGGTACACCCACCTCAGCCCGCCCCGGACCCAGCGGTGAGGTCCGCCCCCGGGACGGCCCCCGCTCCGTCTCAGTCCGCCGCCAGCGCCTCAGTGACGCCCTGCTCACGCGGTCCCAGGAACTGCGGATCCGGCCGGAACACGGCGTCCAGCGCCGCCTTCCCCGAGGCGAGCATCTCCCGGGCGCCGCCGTAGTACCAGGTCGTGTCGTGTACGGCGTCGACCCCGACCCCGTACGCGTCGATCCCCGCGGTGCGGCACAGCGCGATCGCCCGCCGGATGTGGAATCCCTGGCTCACCAGGACCGCCCGGTCGACCCCGAAGATCTTCTTGGCCCGTACACAGGAGTCCCAGGTGTCGAATCCGGCGTAGTCGCTGACGATCCGCCCGTCCGGCACCCCGCGCTCGGTGAGATACGTCCGCATCGCGTCCGGCTCGTCGTACTCCACCCGGCTGTTGTCCCCGGTGACCAGCACGACCTTCACCTTGCCCGTCCGGTACAGCTCGGCGGCGGCGTCGAGCCGGTGCGCGAGATACGCCGACGGCCTGCCCCGCCACAGTCCGGCCCCGAACACGACGGCGACCTTCTGCGCGGGCGCGTCGGCCGTCGTCCGTACCCGCGCGTCGGCCGTGGCATGCATCCAGGTGGCGGGCGCGAGCCCCACCACGCAGGCCACCATGAGCCCCTGCACGACCAGCCGCTGCCCACGGCGGGTCCGCGGCAGCGACGGCCTCAACCGTGCCGGCCACCTCAGCCGTCCCAGCCCCCCGGGCCACCCCAGCCGTCCCGCCCATCCGGGCTTTCCCGGCCGTCTCGGTCGTCCCCTTGGCACGCAAGCCCCCTGTCGGTTCGCCTTCATCACGTCTGCTGTCCCCCTATGACCGGACGAGCGACAGGCCGAAAGAGTTCACTCGTCCGCGACATCTCCCGTGAGCCGATGGCAAACACCCGTCACCCTCGCGCAACGGCACGGCAACGTCCGACCGGCACCATCGGTTCATGAAGGAGCCGGCATCGGAACATCCCCGTGAGCCCCTGCCCCTCGACAGCACCGCACAACTCCTGTCCCGCATCACCGATCAACTCGGCACCCAGCTCAGCCTCGTCTCCCTGAACGGAACCCGCAGGTCCATGCACCGCACCCGGCACCACGCCCGACCCGCCCCCGTGGCCGGCGGCATACCCGCCCCCACGCTGGTCGCCGTCGCGCACGGCAGCCGGGACCCCAGGGCCCTGCGCACCGTCCTGGAGCTCCTCGACCGGGTCAGGGAGCTCCGCCCCGGCCTCGACGTCCGCCTCGGCCACATCGAACTGAACCAGCCCCTCCTGCCCACGACCCTGGCCGCCGTGGGCGCGGGCGACGCCGTCCTCGTACCGCTGCTCCTCAGCCGCGGCCACCACGTCAAGCACGACCTGCCCGCCGCCGCTGCCGCCGCACCCGCCCTGCGGAGCCGGATCGCCGCACCGCTCGGCCCGCACCCGCTGCTCGTCGAGGCGCTCCACGGGAGGCTCCTCGAAACCGGCTGGGACCCGGGGGACGGGACGAGCCGCAGCGCCGCCGTCGTGCTCGCCGCCGCCGGTTCGCGCGATCCGGACTCGGCAACCGACACCCGCCGCACGGCCCGGATGCTCAACGACCGGCTCGGCGGCATACCCGTCGTGCCCGCCTACGCCTCCGCCGCCGCACCCACCGTCCCGGCCGCCGTGCGCGCCCTCGCCGCCCGGGGCCGCCACCGGGTCGCCATCGCCTCGTACTTCACCGCACCCGGCCGCTTCGCCACCGCGGCGGCCGCCGCCGCACCGGTGGCCGCGGCTGTCCCGCTCGGCGCGCACCCGGCGATGGCACGGCTGCTCCTGCACCGGTACGACCGGGCACTCGGATACGAATCCCCGGTGAACGAGCGGCTCCTGACGTCCGCCTGACCCCGGTTTGTCAGCCCTGCCGATTACTGTCGGAACCATGGACGGTACGCACGGCAGCCACGACACGCACACGGCCGCATACGGGGCCCGGGACACCGAGCGCTGGGACACCGAGTCCGACAAACGGCCAGGTCGCACCGCGTTCCAGCGCGACCGCGCCCGCGTGCTGCACTCGGCGGCCCTGCGCCGGCTCGCCGGGAAGACCCAGGTGGTCACCCCCGGCACCCGCAGCCCCGCCTGGGACGCCAGCCCCAGGACCCGGCTCACGCACTCCCTGGAGTGCGCCCAGGTCGGCCGCGAGCTGGGGGCCGCGCTCGGCTGCGACCCCGATCTGGTCGAGACGGCGTGCCTCTCCCACGACATGGGCCACCCCCCGTTCGGACACAACGGGGAACAGGCCCTCAACGACTTCGCTTCGGACTGCGGCGGCTTCGAGGGCAACGCCCAGTCGCTGCGCCTGCTGACCCGCCTCGAACCCAAGCGATTCGTGCGCGACACCCACAGCGGCGAGCTCGTCAGCGTCGGGCTCAATCTGACCCGCGCCGCCCTGGACGCCGCCACGAAGTACCCCTGGCCGCGCGGCGGCCACCCCACCGACCCCGGCTCACCGAAATTCGGGGTGTACGAGGACGACCTGCCGGTCTTTGAATGGGTCCGCGAGGACGCCCCGCGGGACCGCACCTGCTTCGAGGCCCAGGTCATGGACTGGTCCGACGACGTCGCCTACTCCGTGCACGACTTCGAGGACGGACTGCACGCCGGGCACATCGACCCCAACTGTCTCTTCGCCGAGCCGGAGCGGCGCGAGATCTGGTCGGTCGCCATCGGCCGGTACGTACCGGCGGACACCGACCCGCAGGAGCTCGCCGAGGCGCTCGACCGGCTCGTCGACCAGGAGTGGTGGCCGCACAACTACGACGGCTCGGCCGTCGCCCAGGCCCGGCTGAAGGACGCGACGAGCCAGCTCATCGGCCGGTTCTGCCAGGCAGCCGAAGCCGCCACGTTCGAGCAGCACGGCCCCGGACGCCTCAGCCGGTACGGCGCGGAGCTCGTCGTCCCCCGCGAGGCACGCAACGAATGCGCCGTGCTCAAGGCCGTCGCCGACCGTTACGTGATGCAGCGCGCCGAGCAGGAGGTCATCCGCGCCGAACAGCGCATCGTCATCGCGGAGCTGGCCGCCGCCCTCACCGCCCGCGCGCCGGAAGGGCTGGAACCGCAGTTCCGCGCGCAGTACGAGGCCGCGGCGGACGACCGGGCCCGCAAGAGAGTCCTGGTCGACCAGATCGCCGCGCTCACCGACGCCTCCGCCCTGTCCCTGCACACGACCCTCACCCTGCACCGCCGCTGAGCGCGACCGTCGTGCTCCGCCCGCCGACCGCACCGTTCATGAGGGCGTCGCCCAGCCCGGTGCGCCGGTGGACGACGGACGGTCCGCGCCGCTCCGAGCTGATCAGCCCCGCCTCCCGCAGCACCGTGGCATGACGGCTCGCCGTCGACAGAGCCAGCCGGAGCACCGCCCCCAGCTGGGTCGTCGTCAGCGGTCGCTCCAGCGCGTCCAGCACCGCCGCCCGGGTGTGACCGACGAGATGGCCCACCGGCCCCGGACCCGCCCCGTCGCCACGCTCCCCGGCCCGGTGCCGTTCCAGCCAGCCGGGCAGCGGAGTCACGGGGTGGACGAGCACGGGCGGCAGCCGCGGATCGGCGAGGGCGACGGGGAAGCGTACGCAGAAGAACGCCGGGATCATCGTCAGCGGACGCCCGCCGAGCGGCAGCTCCCACCGCACCGGATACGGGGCTTCGAGCACCCGCTCCCCCCGCCAGGAGAGGTCCGGCCCGTAGCTGGCCAGCAGCCCGTCCGTACCCGCGGTCAGCGCCGCCTCGGCGCGTACCGGACGGTCCGCCGAGACCGCCGACCCGATCGCGGCGAGGTACGGCTTCACCGCCACCGTGTAGTAGCGGCGGAGCCCCTCGCCGAGCCGGGCGAGCGCCCCGGTGTCACCGGCCGCCAGCCGCCGTGCGCCGCACGGTATCCGGCCCGGCCCGTAGAGCCGGGCGATCTCCCGGCCGATGCGGGCCGCCGGGGTGGAGAGCACCCGGTCGATCCCGGTCTCCAGGTCCGTGGTGCCCGGCGCGGGCGTGAGGAAGTCGGGGAAGTACGCGGCGAACGGGCAGAGCCGGATCAGCGCGGCGACCGTCTCTTCGAGGCCGGCCCGTGCGATCGCCGCCCGGACCTCTCTGCGCCAGGGGTCGAAGACCAGCGCAGCCTGTCTGTTCTGGAGCAGATGCAGAGTGAGAGCCACCTCCCACAAGGGGTCGGGCCCCGGCGAGACCCGTAATCGGTTCAGATCCCTGCTGGTGAACTGGATACGTAACATGCGTCCCCCGCGCGTCGCGTGCCGTCCCGATTCCACCGTAGCCACTTCTCCGCCGCCGTGCCCGGAACATCCGCACCCCTTTGCACGGAGACCGAAAAGCCCGTCAGACGGGCCCCGCACAGAGGTTTTTGGCGGGAGACCCGCCACCCGGCCGGTCCATGGGGCGCGGCGACGGCGGTCGGCCGCACCGCAAATGGTGTGCTGGGGGCACATGCCTGCCGCCGGGGGCCCCTGCTCCGCGCGGCGCCGGCCACGGTCGGCAGACTGGCCCGATGACCACTGGGTGTGACCTGATCGGGGCACACCCTCTTTCGCCATCACGCTGCGTGCGGGACGCTCGCAGGTGGCGGCGGAGCACAGCACCAGCACCGAGGAGGCACAAGTGGTCGACGCACATCGCACGTTCGTCATCGTCGGCGGAGGACTGGCAGGAGCGAAGGCAGCGGAAACACTCCGTGCCGAGGGCTTCAGCGGCCGGGTGATCCTGCTCGGCGATGAGCGTGACCACCCGTATGAACGGCCCCCGCTCTCGAAGGGCTACCTGACCGGCAAGGAGGAACGGGACAGCGTCTTCGTCCACGAGACGGCCTGGTACGCCGGGGCCGACGTCGAACTCCACCTCGGCCAGCCCGTCACGGCCATCGACCGCGCCGCCCGCTCCGTGCAGCTCGGTGACAACACCGTCATCCACTACGACAAGCTGCTCCTCGCCACCGGCGCCGAGCCCCGCCGGCTCGACATCCCCGGTACGGACCTGGTCGGCGTCCACCATCTGCGACGCCTCGCCCACGCCGACCGGCTGCGCAACGTCCTGGCCTCCCTCGGCCGGGACAACGGCCACCTGATCATCGCCGGAGCCGGCTGGATCGGCCTGGAGGTTGCCTCGGCGGCCCGCGGCTACGGCGCCGAGGTCACGATCGTCGAGCCCGAGCAGACCCCGCTGCACCAGGTCATCGGCCCCGAGCTCGGCCAGATCTTCACCGATCTGCACAGCGAGCACGGCGTCCGCTTCCACTTCGGTGCCCGCCTCACCGAGATCATCGGCCAGGACGGTCTGGTCCTCGCCGCCCGCACCGACGACGGCGAGGAACACCCCGCCCACGACGTGCTCGCCGCGATCGGCGCCGCACCGCGCTCCGCCCTCGCCGAGGCGGCCGGGCTCGACCTCGCGGACCGGGCGCACGGCGGCGGCATCGCCGTCGACGCCTCGCTGCGTACCTCCGACCCGCACATCTTCGCCGCGGGCGACGTGGCCGCCGTGCAGCACCCGCTGCTCGGCACCCGGCTGCGGGTGGAGCACTGGGCGAACGCCCTGAACAGCGGCCCGGCCGCCGCCCGCGCCATGCTCGGCCAGGAGGTCTCGTACGACCGGGTGCCGTACTTCTTCTCCGACCAGTACGACCTCGGCCTCGAATACTCGGGCTGGGCGCCGCCCGGCAGCTACGACCAGGTCGTCATCCGCGGCGACGCGGGAAAGCGCGAATTCATCGCGTTCTGGCTCAAGGACCGCAAGGTCCTGGCCGGGATGAACGTCAACGTGTGGGACGTCACCGAGCCGATCCAGCAGCTGATCCGGACCGGCGGGCAGATCGATCCCGACGCGCTCGCCGACCCGTCGGTGCCGTTGGAGTCCCTGCTCTGACCGCGCGGGGGCGGCCGGGAGGAGCCTTAGAAGGGTGCTGAAGATCTTGGCCGGGCTCGCGGCGTCTGGCACGCGCATCTGCGGCGTTGCCGAAACGCCCTAATAGCTCCGCTATGAGGGCGCTCCGGCGCCTTGCAGTTGCACGCACCAGACGCCGCTCCCTGATCCGGCCAAGATCTTCAGCACCCTTCTACGCCCTCCCGGCCGCCCCGCCCGTTCCACGGATCACACCGTCGTGAGGTCCGGCTGTCGTGGCCCACCCGTAGACTTCACGCGTGGCAGGCAGGATCAATGACGACGACGTGAAGGCGGTCCGGGACGCGGTCCCGATCGACGCCGTCGTTTCCGAGTACCTCCAGCTGCGCAACGCGGGCGGCGGAAACCTCAAAGGACTCTGCCCCTTCCACGACGAGAAGTCCCCCTCCTTCCAGGTCAGCCCCAGCAAGGGGCTCTTCCACTGCTTCGGCTGCCAGGAGGGCGGCGACACGATCGCCTTCGTGATGAAGATCGATCACCTGACCTTCTCCGAGACGGTCGAGCGCCTCGCCGCGAAGGCAGGCATCACCCTGCGGTACGAGGAGGGCGGCTACAACCCCTCCCACCAGCGCGGCGAACGCATCCGGCTGGTCGAGGCGCACAAGGCCGCCGCCCAGTTCTATATCGAGCAGTTGGACAGTCCCGAGGCCGAGATCGGCCGGAAGTTCCTCGCGGGACGCGGCTTCGACCAGGCGGCCGCCGCCCACTTCGGTGTCGGCTACAGCCCCGCGGGCTGGGACCACCTCACCCGCTATCTGCGCGGCCAGGGCTTCAGCGACAAGGAACTCATCACCTCCGGACTCTCCCAGGACGGCCGCCGAGGCCCCATCGACCGCTTCCGCGGCCGCCTCATGTGGCCGATCAGCGACACCTCCGGAGAGATCGTCGGCTTCGGCGCGCGCAAGCTGCGCGACGACGACAACGGACCGAAGTACCTCAACACCCCGGAAACGTCGATCTACAAGAAGTCCCAGGTGCTGTACGGGATCGACCTGGCCAAGAAGGACATCGCCAAGGCCAGCCGCGCCGTCGTCGTCGAGGGCTACACCGACGTCATGGCCTGCCACCTCGCCGGGATCACCACCGCCATCGCCACCTGCGGCACGGCCTTCGGCAACGACCACATCAAGCTCCTGCGCCGCCTCCTGATGGACAACGGCAGCGCCCGCGTGATCTTCACCTTCGACGGCGACGCGGCGGGCCAGAAGGCCGCCTTGCGCGCCTTCGAGGACGATCAGAAGTTCGCCGCCGAGACCTATATCGCGATCGCCCCGGACAATATGGACCCGTGCGATCTGCGGCTGGCCAAGGGCGACGACGCCGTCCGTGACCTGGTCGAACCCCGCACCCCGCTCTTCGAGTTCGCCCTGCGCCAGATCGTCGGCCGGTACGACCTGGAGACCCCGGCGGGCCGCGCCGCCGCGCTCGACGAGGCGGCGCAGGTCGTGGCGAAGATCAAGACGAGCAGCGTGCAGCGGGAGGTCGCCGTCCAGCTCGCGGGCTTCATCGGCATCCTCGACCAGGAGTTCGTCGTGCGCCGCGTCGCCCAGCTCGCCCAGTGGGCCCGCAACCGGGGCGACCGTGGCCCCGACCGTGGCCCGTCCCGAAACGGCCCCCAGCACTCCGGCCCGGCCGCCGCCGCCCCGGCAGGCATCTCGGGCCCCGCGCTCAACCTCCGCAGCCCCGCCCACCGCACCGAGCGCGAACTGCTCAAGCTCGCCCTCCAGAAGCCCGCCCTGGTGTCACCGGCCTTCGACGCCTACGGGATCGACGAGTTCACCGCCCCGCCGTACGCGGCGGTACGCCAGTGCATCGCGGAGGCGGGCGGCGCCGAACAGGGCCTGGCCGAGACCCGCGAATACCTGGTCAACGTCCTGGACACCGCCCCCGACGACACCGTGCGCAACCTCGTCACCGAGCTGGCCGTCGAGGTCTTCCACGGCAAGTCCATCGACGAGACGTACGCGGGCATGCAGCTCGTCCAGGTCCGTGTGCGCGCCGTCGACCGCCGTATCAACGATGTGCAGGGCAGCCTCGCCCGCCTCGGAAGCAACGTGGCCCCCGAGCACCTCGCGGCCGCGCAGAACGAGGTCTGGGTCCTCCAGCAGTACGCCCAGTCCCTCCGCAGCAACGGCGCCGACGCGCTCTGACGCGCCCGCCCACCATCCGGAGCGAACCGCTCCCGTCCCGGGCCCCGTAACCGTCCGGTCACGCACCGGACTCAGAAAGTCACCGCACGCCCCTCGTGGCAGCGATGTGTCGTACCCCACACTGGGTGGCGGTGCCTGAGTCATCGGAGCGCGGTCGGTCCACCGAGGGCGGACCCCATACCCGCCGCGGTCCGGCAGCGCGATCACCTGGAGGTCGCCCCCGTGCAGACCCGGACCGTGACGAGCCCGACCGAGCATGTCCCGGCGATCCCCACGCAGAACCGGGCCGTGCGCCATCCGGAGGCCACAGCGGCCCCACCCGGGGAGGCGACGGACACAGTGATGGAAGAAAAAGTGGAGCCGCCCGAACCCCCGGAGCGGCGGAGCCGCCCCGACACCGGCGGCACCTCGTCCGACCTCTTCCGTCAGTATCTGCGGGAGATCGGCAGGATTCCGCTGCTCACCGCCGCCGAGGAGGTGGACCTCGCCCGCCGCGTCGAAGCGGGGCTCTTCGCGGAGGAACGGCTCGCCGGCACCCCCGATCCCGACACCAGGCTCGCCGTCGACCTCGACCGTCTGGTGGTGATGGGGCGGATGGCGAAGCGCCGGCTCATCGAGGCCAACCTCCGCCTCGTCGTATCCGTAGCCAAGCGGTACGTGGGCCGGGGGCTGACGATGCTCGATCTCGTCCAGGAGGGAAACCTCGGACTGATCAGAGCCGTCGAGAAGTTCGACTACGCCCGGGGCTACAAGTTCTCCACGTACGCGACCTGGTGGATACGCCAGGCCATGTCCCGCGCGCTCGCCGACCAGGCACGGACCATACGGGTCCCGGTCCATGTCGTCGAACTGATCAACCGCGTCGTACGGGTCCAGCGCCGCCTGCTCCAGGAGCGGGGCTACGAGCCGACGTCCGAAGAGGTCGCGGCCCAGCTCGACCTGACACCGGAACGGGTCGGCGAGGTACTGCGCCTCGCCCAGGAACCGGTGTCGCTGCACGCCCCGGTCGGCGAGGAGGACGACGTCTCCTTCGGCGACCTCATCGAGGACGGCGATGCCGCGTCCCCCGTGGAGTCCGCCGCCTTCCTGCTGCTGCGCGAACACCTGGAGGCGGTGCTCTCCACGCTCGGGGAGCGGGAGCGCAAGGTGGTCCAGTTGCGCTACGGGCTGGCCGACGGGCGGCCCCGCACGCTCGAAGAGATCGGCCGGATCTTCGGCGTGACGCGCGAACGCATCCGCCAGATCGAATCCAAGACCCTCAACAAGCTGCGGGACCACGCCTTCGCGGACCAGCTACGCGGCTACCTGGACTGAACCGGGCAGGCTCTAGTCCACCTCGGCCAGCGCCTGGGCGAACTGTGCCGCGTACAACCGGGCATAGGCGCCCTTCGCCGCCAGCAGGCCGTCGTGCGTGCCCTGTTCGACGATCGAGCCGTCCTCCATCACCAGGATCACGTCCGCGTCCCGGATCGTGGAGAGCCGGTGCGCGATCACGAAGCTGGTCCGGCCGTGCGCGAGGCGTGCCATCGCCTTCTGGATCAGCACCTCGGTACGGGTGTCCACCGAGCTGGTCGCCTCGTCGAGCACCAGGATCACCGGGTCGGACAGGAACGCCCGCGCGATGGTGATCAGTTGCTTCTCGCCCGCGCTGACCCCGGAGCCCTCGTCGTCGATCACCGTGTCGTAACCGTCCGGCAGGGTGCGGATGAAGCGGTCGGCGTGGGCCGCCTTGGCCGCCTCCTCGATCTCCACCCGGCCGACCTCGCGCGAAGCGCCGTACGCGATGTTGTCCGCGATCGATCCGCCGAACAGCCAGGTGTCCTGGAGGACCATGCCTATTCCGGACCGCAGTTCGTCGCGCGACATCGTCGACACATCGGTGCCGTCGAGGACGATCCGGCCGCCCGTCACCTCGTAGAACCGCATCAGGAGATTGACCAGTGTCGTCTTGCCGGCCCCGGTCGGGCCGACGATCGCGACCGTGTGGCCCGGCTCCACGCTCAGCGACAGATCCTCGATGAGCGGCTTGTCCGGGTCGTAGCGGAAGGACACCTTCTCCAGCGAGACACTGCCCAGCGGCTTGCCGGGGCGCTCACGCTGCTCGGGGTCCGGGTCCGGCTCCTGCTCCTCCGCGTCCAGCAGCTCGAAGATCCGCTCGGCCGACGCGACACCCGACTGCACCAGGTTCGCCATCGAGGCGACCTGGGTCAGCGGCATCGAGAACTGCCGCGAGTACTGGATGAACGCCTGCACATCACCGATGGACAGCGCGCCCGAAGCGACCCTGAGCCCGCCGACGACCGCGACCAGCACATAGTTCAGGTTCGACACGAACATCATCAGCGGCTGCATGATGCCGCTGTTGAACTGGGCCTTGAAGCCCGCCTCGTACAGCGCGTCGTTCTGCTCGGCGAAGTCCCTCGCGGACTCCTCCTGCCGGCCGAAGACCTTCACCAGGGTGTGGCCGGTGTACATCTCCTCGATGTGGGCGTTGAGCCGGCCCGTCACCTTCCACTGCTGCACGAACTGCGGCTGCGAACGCTTGCCCACCCTGGCCGCGACGAGCACCGACACCGGGATCGTCACCAGGGCGACCAGCGCCAGCAGCGGCGAGATCCAGAACATCATGATCAGCACGCCGATGATGGTCAGCAGGGAATTGATGAGCTGCCCCATCGTCTGCTGCATCGTCTGCGAGATGTTGTCGATGTCGTTCGTCGCGCGGCTCAGCACCTCGCCGCGCTTCTGCCGGTCGAAGTACGACAGCGGCAGCCGCGCCAGCTTCGTCTGCAGGTCCTCGCGCAACTGGAACACGACCCGGTTGATCACCCGGATCGACAGCCGCGTCGACACCAGCATCAGCAGCCCGGCGCCCAGATAAACGACCAGCGCCACCAGCAGGACATGGCCCACCGCACCGAAGTCGATGCCCTCGCCCGGGGTGAAGTCCACGGCGGACAGCATGTCGGCGAGACCGCCGCTGCCCTTCTCCCGCAGGTCCTCGACGGCCTGCGCCTTCGTGGCCCCCTCCGGCATTCCGCGGCCGACGACCCCCGCGAAGATCAGGTCGGTCGCCTTGCCGAGGATCTTCGGACCGACCACGGAGAGACCCACACTCAGCGCGACGGCGACGAGCATCGCGTACAGCGAGGACTTCTCCTGGCTGAATCTCTTCAGCAGCCGCTTCCCGGACCCCTTGAAGTCCATGGACCGCTCGGTCGGAGCGCCGCCCGCCATCATGCGTCCGCCAGGCCCGGCCATTACGCGGCCTCCGCTTCCGTCAGCTGGGAGAGCACGATCTCCCGGTATGTTTCATTGCCGTCCATCAGCTCGTGATGGGTGCCGGTCCCGACGACCCGGCCCTCGTCCAGCACCAGAATCCGGTCGGCGTCACGGATGGTGGACACCCGCTGCGCCACGATCAGCACCGTCGCCCCGGCCGTCTCCCGCGCGAGCGCCCCGCGCAGCGCGGCGTCCGTCGCGTAGTCCAGCGCCGAGAACGAGTCGTCGAAGAGATAGATCTCCGGCCGCTGCACCAGCGTCCTGGCGATCGCCAGACGCTGCCGCTGGCCACCGGAGACATTGGTGCCGCCCTGCGCGATCGGCGCGTTCAGCCCGTTCTCCAGTCCCTCCACGAACTCCTTGGCCTGCGCTACCTCCAGCGCGTGCCAGAGCTCCTCGTCGGTCGCGTCCGGATTCCCGTACCGCAGATTCGTCGCGACCGTCCCGGAGAACAGATACGGCTTCTGCGGCACAAGGCTCACGGTTTTCGCCAGCAGCACCGGGGCGAGCGTCCGCACATCCACGCCGTCGACCAGCACCTCGCCGTCCGTCGCGTCGAACAGCCGCGGTACGAGACCGAGCAGCGTCGACTTCCCGCTGCCCGTCGACCCGATGATCGCGGTCGTCTCACCGGGCCGCGCCACCAGATCCACCGCGCGCAGCACCGGCTCCTCGGCGCCCGGGTAGCGGAACTCCGCTCCCCGCACCTCCAGATGGCCGTGACGGCGCAGCTCGGTGACCGGGGCGAGCGGCGGCACCACGCTCGAATCGGTCTCCAGGACCTCCTGGATGCGCTCGGCGCAGACCTCGGCGCGCGGCACCATCATGAACATGAAGGTGGCCATCATCACCGCCATCACGATCTGCATCAGATACGCGAGGAACGCGGTCAGCGCGCCGATCTGCATCCCGCCGTTGTCGATGCGGTGCGCACCGAACCAGACCACGGCGATGGACGACACGTTCACCACGGTCATCACGGTCGGGAACATCAGCGCCATCAGCCGGCCCGTGGACAGGGACACGTCGGTCAGGTCCGTGTTGGCCCCGCGGAAACGCTCCTCCTCGTACGCGTCCCGGACGAAGGCGCGGATGACGCGGTTGCCGGTGATCTGCTCGCGCAGCACCCGGTTCACCGTGTCGAGCCGCTCCTGCATCGTGCGGAACAGCGGGCGCATCTTCTTCACGATGAGGCTCACCGAGATCCCGAGGACCGGCACCACGGCCAGTAGCACGGCGGAGAGCGGCACGTCCTGCCCGAGCGCCATGATGATGCCGCCGATACACATGATCGGCGCCGAGACCATCAGGGTGAACGCCATCAGGACCAGCATCTGGACCTGCTGCACGTCATTGGTCGTACGGGTGATCAGCGACGGTGCACCGAAGCGGCCGAGTTCACGTGCGGAGAAGGACTGCACCCGGTCGAAGACCGAGGCCCGGACATCGCGCCCGAGAGCGGCCGCGGTGCGCGCCCCGTAGTAGACCGCCCCGACGTTGCACACCACCTGGATGACGCTGACGGCGATCATGAGGCCGCCGAACTCCAGGATGTAGCCCGTATCCCCCTTCACGACACCGTTGTCAATGATGTCCGCGTTGAGGCTGGGCAGATAGAGGCTGGCGCAGGTCTGCAGCAGCTGGAGAAAGACCAGCAGCGCGATGGGATTCCGGTACGGACCGAGATAGGTCCGCAGAATTTTTATGAGCACGCTTGTCTCTCGGAGTCGGCGTTGGGCAGAGGCCGACCCATTTTCCGGTACTCCACGCCGCGACCGCGAACGCTTTTCCTCAAACCCAGGTCAAATCACGGAAGGGGTCCCACACTTGGCTCCTTCTCAGACGGAACCGCTGAAGGCCCCGGGGTGGATCTGGTCCCGCGTGGCCTCGTACTGCTGGCGCACGGCCCGCCCGACCGCCAGTTCCTCACCGGGCTCGAGCACCTGGGCCGATGCACCCTGCCAGGCCGGGGGAGTGCGCGGGTCGAGCGTCCCCTGCGAGACCCCGAGCGCCCATGCCGCCTGCCGGGCCGCACCCAGCGCCGCGTACTCGGCGGGCTGCGGCACGACGACCTGCGTACCGAACACCGCGGGCGCCAGAGCCTGCACCGCGGACAGCTCGGCCGCGGCCCCCAGCAGGAACACCCGCCGCACCTCGACCCCACGGCCGCGCAGTACGTCCAGCGCGTCGGCCAGCGAGCACAGCATCCCCTCGAACGCCGCCCGCGCCAGATGCTCCGGCTTCATCGACTCACGGCGCAGCCCGCACAGCGTCCCCGCGGTGTGCGGCAGCTGAGGAGTGCGCTCACCCTCCAGATACGGCAGGAGTACGAGGCCGGAGGCGCCCGGCGTCGACTTCAGCGCCAGTTCGGACAGCTCGTCGAGCCCCTCGGTCCCCAGCATCTCGGCGGTACCGCGCAGGGCACGCACCGCGTTGGAGGTGTGGACGACCGGCAGATGCATCCCGGTGGCGTCGGCGAACGACGTGATCATCCCGGTCGGATCGGCCAGGGCCTCGTGGTGCACGGCCATCACGGAGCCCGAGGCCCCCAGCGATACCACGGCATCGCCGACGGCGACCCCGAGCCCGAAGGCGGCGGCCATCGTCTCGCCCGTACCCGCGGAGATCAGCAGCCCCTCGGGCGTGGTCCCTGCGGACTCCGACGGGCCGAGCACCTCGGGCAGCGTCGCCTGGTGGCCGAGCGCGAGCTCGACCAGATCGGGACGGTAGGAGGCGGAGCCCGCAGACCAGTACCCCGTACCGGAGGCGGCGCCGCGGTCGGTCGTGCGCCGGGCCGGACGGCCCAGCAGCTGCCACACCAGCCAGTCGTGCGGCTGCATGACGGCGGCGACGCGCTGGGCGTTCTCCGGCTCGGTCCGCGCCAGCCAGCGCAGCTTCGCCACCGGCTGCGCGGCCTGCGGCACGGCACCGACCGCCTCGGCCCAGGGCTGACGGCCACCGAGCCCGTCGATCAGATCGGCCGCGGCGACCTGCGCCCGCCGGTCGTTGCCGAGCAGCGCGGGACGTACGAGATTGCCCTGGTGGTCCAGGGGGACGAGGCCGTGCTGCTGGGCGGAGACGCCGATGGCCTGCACGCCTTCGAGCAGCCCGCCGGCGGCCGCCTCGCCGAGCGAGAGCAGCCAGACCTGCGGATCGACCTCGGTGGCCTTCGCCTCGACGGGGTGTGCGGCATACCCCTGCCGCAGCACGGCGCCCGTGTCCGTGTCACAGACGACGATGTGAGTGAAGGCGGAAGAACTGTCCAAGCCGGCGACTATGCCCATACCCAAGATTCTGCCGCACCGGCGGAGCTTTCCCGCACCGGACGTTGTCGGACGCCCGGCGCGGGCCCCTCGCGCCGACTAGGTATTGGTTGTGCCCCAGTCGTCGCCGCCGTTGTGCGCGCTGCGTTCACGCAGCGAGCGCACCCGGTCGGCGACGGACGCGGGCACCCGGTCCCCGACCGTCTCGCTCACCGAGTGGTACGCCTTGCCGGCGAACTCCCGGCCGCCCTGGGCCGCCGACTCGGCGGCGTTCCGGACGGCGGGATTCTGGGCCAGCTGCTGCGCGGACCTCTTCAGTTGCTCGTAACGCTCGCGCCCGGCTCGCGTGCCGAGCACGTAACCGAGGGCCAGTCCGGCGATGAATGTGAGCCGGTACCGCATGGCTGCCATCCTTCCTTCGCTCCGTACGACGTGTGCTTGCCCGCCTACCCGTGGGCACCCGAGATCACCCCGGGCGGAACCGATTGGCGGAGCACCCCCCTGCTTGCGCTAATGTATGTGTCGCAGCGAACGCGCGCCGCCCGGCAGCCGCCAGGTAGGTACGATTTCGAGGCAACGCCACAATCCCCTGTAGCTCAATTGGCAGAGCAGCCGGCTGTTAACCGGCAGGTTACTGGTTCGAGTCCAGTCGGGGGAGCGCGGTCCCCTGTAGCTCAATTGGCAGAGCATTCGGCTGTTAACCGGAGGGTTACTGGTTCGAGTCCAGTCGGGGGAGCAGAACGAAAGAGGGCCCTTCGGGGTCCTTTTTCGTGTGCCCGGGAGGACTCCCGCGGTGACTCTTTCGTGGGGACTTCGCGGCGGCCGGAACCGGGCAGGCAGCACCGCAGTCCTCATGGTCATGCGAAGCAGGGCATCCGAAGCGAGAGATCGTATGACCGGCTATGCTGCGGCAGACGGCGCGCACACGTGTACGCGCCACGCCGAAACGGGGCGGTAGCTCAGCCGGTTAGAGCAGCGGACTCATAATCCGTCGGCCGTGGGTTCGAGTCCCACCCGCCCCACTCCCGCTGTTCCCAGCAGAATCGTTTCGAGCTGAGGGAACCAGCATGCCCCCGAGGACGCGCGTATCGAACGCGACGCACCGGGGGCTCGGTCGTATCCGGGTCGTCTCCGCACGCGTACGGCGGAGCGGTCGAAGTGAGGCTCGATCGCCTGTTCGCCCTGCTCGTGCCGGTGGTCGTTACCATCCCCTGTGACCGAAACGACCGAAGAACCCGCACATCGCACCCGCATACTCGCGGACCTGACGCCGCTGCGGACCTCCCCCGACTACCGGCGTCTCTGGTTCGGGAACACCGTGTCCTGGATCGGTCAGGGCATGACGGCGCTCGCCGTGTCGCTCCAGGTCTACGACATCACCGGGTCCGCGTTCTCCGTCGGGCTCATCGGGTTCTGTTCGCTCGTGCCGCTGGTCGTGTTCGGGCTGTACGGCGGGGCGATCGCGGACACCGTCGACCGGCGCAGGCTCGGGCTCTTCAGCGCCACCGGTTCGTTCGTCCTGTCGCTCGCGCTGGTCGCCGTGACGGTCGCGGGGGTGGAGCGGGTGGGGCCGCTCTACGCGGTCGTCGCCCTCCAGGCCGTCTGCTTCGCGCTCAACTCACCGGCCCGCAGCTCGATGGTGGCCCGGCTGCTGCCGGCCGAGCAGCTGCCCGCGGCCAACGCGCTCAACTCCATGACCTCCACCACGGGCGCGCTCGTCGGGCCGATGCTGGGCGGGCTGATCGTCGGCTGGTGGGGGTACCGGGCCGCGTACACCGTCGACGCGCTCACGTTCACCGCCTCGCTGTACGCGATGTGGCGGCTGCCCTCGATGCTCCCCGACCGGGGCGAGGGCACCGGCACGGCGGGGAAGCGGGCTTCGGTGCTGGACGGGCTTCGGTTCCTGGGGACCCGGCCCAATCTGCGGATGACCTTCTTCACGGACCTGTGCGCCATGGTGCTGGCCCACCCCCGGGCGCTCTTTCCCGTGGTCGCGGTGGTCTGGTTCGGCGGTGACGCGAAGACCACCGGGCTGCTGGTCGCCGCCCCGGCGCTGGGCGCGCTGCTGGGCGGGGTGTTCTCCGGGTGGCTGGGGCGGATCAGACGGCACGGGCTCGCGGTCATGATCGCGGTGGCCTGCTGGGGCGCCGCCATCGCCGTCTTCGGGCTGACCCGGCAGCTCTGGCTCGGCCTGCTCTTCCTCGCGCTCGCGGGGTGTGCGGACACCGTCTCGATGGTCTTCCGCAACACGATGCTCCAGGCGGCGGTGCCCGACGAGATGCGGGGGCGCCTCCAGGGCGTCTTCATCGTGGTCGTGGCGGGCGGGCCCAGGCTCGGCGACTTCCTGGCCGGTTCGGTGGCCGACCTGGCCTCACCGGCCGTGGCGGTTACCGGGGGCGGGATCGCGTGCGTGGTCGCGGTGTCCCTGCTGGCGCTGCGGTGGCGCGGGTTCGCCCGTTACGACGCACGGGACCCACAGCCGTAGAGGGGGAAACGGCCGGGGTCCCGCGCGAGGCGTCGCTGCTCAGCCCGCGTCGCGCAGCGAGGGCATCTCGCCCTCGGTGGTGGTGACGTCGATGACCGAGAACGCTGCTCCCTGCGGGTCGGACAGTGCCGCGAACCGTCCGAACGGGCTGCTCATCGGCCCGAACCGCAGCACCGCGCCGCGCTCCGTCGCCTTGGCCACCGCCGCGTCGCAGTCCGCGACGGTGAAGTACACGTTGACGTACGAGGGCACCTCGGGCGGGAAGTCGTCCGTCATCTTCATCCGCCCGAGCACGGTGTCCTCGCCCAGGTTGTAGACGGCGAAGTCGATCGCTTCGTCTTCCATCTTCTTCACCTTGTACGGGAAGAGGCGGGGGAAGAAGGCGTCCGACTTCTCCGGTGCCCGGGTGAAGACCTCCGCCCAGCAGAACGCGCCGGGCACGGCCTGCGCCTCGAACCCCTTGTGCGTGTCCGGCTGCCAGATCCCGAACACCGTCCCGCCCGGGTCGGCCGCCAGCACCATCGTGCCGAAGTTGCCGACCTGCATCGGCTCCATCAGCACCTGGCCGCCGCTGTCGCGGACCTTGCCCGCGGTGGCGGAGGCGTCCGAGGTAGCGAGGTACAGACACCACGCGGCCGGGGCGTCCTGGCCGGGCATGGGCGGCGACACGGCGGCCACCGCCTTCCCGTCCGCGTACGCCTGGGTGTAGTTACCGAACTCCGGCGACGACTCGCCGTAGGACCAGCCCAGCACATCCCCGTAGAAGCTCTTGGCCGCTTCGATGTCGGGAAACGTGGCGTCCGCCCAGATCGGCGCGCCCTCAGGTGTTTCGGCCATGACGCTGCTCTCTCTTCACTCGGTGATTCGTCCGGTTTTTCACGCTAACCAACGATTCATCACCGTGCGCGTCGGAGCGTCAGCGACCCAGCGACCGCTTCATGATCTTTCCCAGGTCGTTGCGGGGCAGCGCGTCCAGGTAGCGGACCGTGCGCGGGCGCTTGTGCGGGGCCAGCAGGCCTGCGACATGGGCGGCCAGCTCCTCGGCCGAGGGCGGTGAGCCGGGGTCGGCGGGCACCACCCAGGCGACGATCCGCTCGCCGAGATCCGGGTCGGGCTCGCCGGTGACGGCGGCCTCACGGACAGCCGGGTGGTCCAGCAGGGCGTTCTCGATCTCGCCCGCGCCGATCTTGTAGCCACCGCTCTTGATCAGATCGGTGGCCCTGCGGCCGACGATCCGCACATAGCCGTCGGCGTCGAGCGTGGCCATGTCGCCCGTACGGAACCAGCCGTCCTCGGTGAGGGCGGCGGCCGTCGCGTCGGGCCGGTTCAGATAGCCGGTGAAGAGGTTGGGGCCGCGTACCTGGATCTCGCCGATGGCGGCCGGGTCGTCGAGCACCGTGCCGTCCTCCTCGACCAGGCGGAGCCCGACGCCGCGCAGGGGCGGGCCGACCGTCCCGGGGCGCGCCTCGCCGTCGGCGCGTACGCCCGTGTTCATCAGGGTCTCCGTCATCCCGTACCGCTCGATGACCCGGCGGCCGGTCGCCGCCGCGATCCGCTCGTGGTCGTGGACCGGCAGCGCAGCCGAGCCGGAGACCAGCAGCCGGGCGCCCGCGAGCGCCTTCGTGAGCCCGGGGGAGCCTGCCGGGTCACCGAGCGCCTCGGCCAGCCGGTGGTACATCGTCGGCACACCGAAGAGCATCGTGCCCCCGGACAGCAGCTCCCCGGCCACCCCCTCGACGGAGAACCGGCCGAGGTGGCGCACCGAACCGCCCCGGCGCAGCGGCCCGAGCACGCCCAGGATCAGGCCGTGCACATGGAACAGCGGCAGGGCGTGGACGAGGACGTCGTCGCCGGTCCACTGCCAGGCGTCCTCCAGCGCGTCCAGCGAGGCGGCGATCGCGCGGCGGGGCAGGATCGCGCCCTTCGGTGGGCCCGTCGTGCCGGAGGTGTAGACGATCAGGGCGGGAGCCTCGGGGGAGGGCTCGGGGAAAACGGCGTCCGGGGAGGCGGCGGCCGTCGTATCGGTGTCCAGGCGTTCGAGCCCGGCCAGCGCCGCCGGGAGCACGTCGGTGGCCCCGGCGAGTACCGTCGAGGGCGCGCTGTCGGCGACGATGTGCGCCAGTTCGCGTTCGCCCGTCCTCGGGTTGATTGGCACGGCCGGCACTCCGGCGCGCAGCGCCGCCACCACCGCGACGACGGTCTCCGCGGTCGGCGTGGCCCAGATGGCGACCCGTCCAGCACCCGCGATACGGGCCGCGAGCGCGTCCGAGGCGGCGGCCAACTGGGCATACGTAAGGGAGAGTTCACCGAACCGGACAGCTTCCCGGGAAGCCGCGGGGCCGGACGGACCGGACGGGCCGGACAGTTCCTGGAGTGCAGGCAGAAGAGGCGTCACCCGGCGAAGCCTAGGGGCTGCCCGCTGCCCGCTGCCGTTCCCGGCGGTCTCAGTCGTCGCGCTGGATCGAACGCATCCGGCCGTACGCGTACACGCACCCGGCCAGGGCCAGGTCGGACAGCAGCATGAAGCCGATCGAGTACGAGTCCTTGGCGCTGAAGATCGCGCCCATCACCAGCGGCGGTACGAAGCCGCCGAGACCGCCCATCGCGCCGACGATGCCCGTCACGCTGCCCACCTTGGGCTGCGGTGTCACCTGCGAGACCAGGGCGAAGACGCTGCCGCTCGCGGTGCCGAGCCCGGCCGCCATGCAGAGCAGCGCGATGGTGCCGCCGGGCACCAGCGGCGGCTCGAAGGCCTGGACGATCGCCATAAGCGCGGCGGCCAGCAGGGCCACCGAGGTGACCAGCGCAGGGTGGATGCGGTCCGAGAGCCAGCCGCCGATCGGCCGGAAGACGACCGTGACCAGGGCGAACCCGGCGGCGCGGGTGCCCGCGTCGGTCGGCGAGAGGTCGTACCACGTCTTCAGGTACGTCGGCAGATAGACCCCGAACGCGACGATGCCGCCGAAGCCGATCGCGTACAGCGCGGACAGCTCCCAGGTCACCCGCAGATTCCCGGCCTCGCCCAGGCGGTGGGCCAGGGTGTCGGTCGGGATCTTGCGGCCGGGACGGTCGGTGATCAGTACGGCGGCGAGCAGGGCGTAGACCACGAGCGCCCCGCCGACCACGAGGAACGGCAGATTGTCGCCGTGCTTCGCGATGCGGGGTGTGAAGTAGCCGGACAGTGCCACCCCGCCCATGCCCATGCCGAAGATCCCGAGCGCGAAGCCCCGCTTGGCGGGCTGGAACCACGAGTTGACCAGCGGGACGCCGATGGCGAACGTGGTGCCGCCGAGGCCCAGCAGAAAGCCGACCGCGAGCATCGCGCCATACGAGTTCTTCGCCGGGATCAGCAGCAGCACGGGGACGACCGTCAGCGCCGAGATCAGCGGAAACATCAGCCGGGCGCCGTACTTGTCGGTGAGCGCGCCCACCGGGATCCGGCCCAGCGAACCGACGAGCACCGGCACGGCGACCAGGAACGACTGCTCGAAGGAGCTGAGCCCCAGCCTGTCCTTGTAGTCCGCGGACATCGGGGCGATGAGATTCCAGGCCCAGAAGGTGAGCGCGAAACCGACCGTGGCCATCGCGAGGTTGCGGTAGGGGGCAGCGGACTCCTCCGCTTCGGGGGTGGAGGGCGGCTGCTTGACGGCGGTATGCACAGCACAAGTCAAGGGTGCGTGCCCTTTGCGGGCCCGTCGGACTGCTCCATGCGGGGCAGGGGCCGCCCGCGGACCGGGATCCGGGCTCCGCACAGTCGTTTTCCCGCCCATGCTGCGACAATCGCAGTATGGACAGGCTCGACAGAGAAATTCTCTCCGTCCTCCAGGAGGATGCGCGGATCTCGTACCGGGACCTGGGCGTACGCGTCGGGCTCAGCGCCAACGCCGCGGGCGACCGGGTACGCCGCATGCGCCGCGACGGAGTCATCCGCGGCTTCACCGTCATCGTGGACCCGGCCGCCGACACCCGTTCGGGCCTGGTCGTCTTCATCGATGTGTCCCTGCGCCTCGACACGACGAACGAGGAGTTCGAGCGCTCGGTGCTCATGCTGCCCGGCATCACGGAAGTGGTGCATGTGACGGGCGGCCACGACTACCTCGTCCGCGCGACGGCGGCGGACCCGGGTGCCCTGGACACGCTGCTGCGCCGGCTGAAACGGGAGGCGGGCGTCGCCCACTCCACCACCCGGATCGCCCTCAGAGCGGCGCCTGCCAGGTGACGGTCGGCGACCGCGTACCGTCCTCCTCGCGCCCGTCGTCGGCGACCACCAGACGCACCGCCGTGCCGCCCGTCGGCGTACGCACCGTCGCGTCCACCTCGACCTCGATGGCGGAGACCCCGGCCCGCCGGTGCGCGGCGGCCAGGGCGCCGCGCAGCGCGGCGAGGAGATCCGTGCCGGCGGGTTCCCCGACGAGTGCGTCGACGGCCCCCGTGAAGTGCACGGACGGCTGAAAACCGAGCACGGCCGCCGCGCCCCCGGTCTCGCGCAGGACCCGGCCCCGGAAGGTGGTGGGCACCTCTGCGGGCGGCTGCTGAAGGGCGAAGATCGTGGTGCGGACCTCCTGGATGGTGGAGTCCAGCTCGTCGACGGCCCTGCCGAGCAGTTCGTCGGTTTCCGGGGCGGTGGAACGGCGGCGGGTCGACTCCAGCATCATCTCGGTCGCGAACAGCCGCTGGACGACGAGGTCGTGCAGATCGCGGGCGATCCGGTCGCGGTCCTCGTAGACCGCGAGCTGCTCCCTGTTGTCCTGGGCGTCCGCGAGGACAAGCGCGAGGGCGGCGTGCGTGGCGAATTGTGAGGCGAGCGTCCGCTCCACGGCCGAATACGGGGGCTCGCCGCGCCCGCGGGGCAGGGCGAGGGTGCCGATGAGCCGGCCCCCGCTCTGCAGCGGCAGCATCATGCTGGGGCCGAACCGTGACCGTACCGGCGTCGTCATCCGGGGGTCGGAGGCCGAGTCGTCGATGAAGACGGGTTCGCCGGCCAGGAGCTGGACGAGGACGGGGGAGCCGGGCTCGATGACCGTACCGACGATGCCGGCCGGGTCGTCGGGGGTGGACGCGGTGACGATCTCCATCCCGCCCTCCGCCGTCGGCTGGAGGATCACCCCGGCCGAGGCCCCTGCCAGCACCCTGGCCTGCTCGGCGACGGTTCTCAGGGCGTCCGTGGCGTCGGCGCGGGTCAGCAGCGCCGTGGTCACGGCGGCGGCGCCCTCGATCCAGCGTTCCCGCTGGCGGGCCGTCCCGTAGAGGCGGGCGTTGCCGAGCGCGATGCCCGCCTGGGCGGCGAGGACCCGCAGCAGCCCAGTATCCGTGTCGTCGAAGGAGCCGGAGCGCTTGTCCGCGAGGTAGAGGTTGCCGAACACCTCGTCGTGCACCCGGATCGGGACCCCGAGGAAGGAACGCATCGGAGGGTGGCCCGGCGGCACGCCGCAGGCGCGCGGATCGGTGGTCAGGTCGTCGCAGCGCAGCGGCTGCGGATCGTCGACGAGGAGGCCGATGACGCCGTGGTGGCCGTCCGGGAGCCGGCCGATGCGCTGCCGTTCCGCGTCGGTGAGACCGGTCGTGTACAGCTCGGTGATGCGGTCGCGGACGGGGTCGAGGACGCCGAGGGCCCCGTAGCGTGCCTCGGTCAGGGCGGTGGCGGTGTCCACGATCTGCTGGAGCGTGGCCCGCTGGTCGAGATCGGAGCCGACGCTGAGCACCGCCTCCAGCAGTTCGGGCAGCCGGGGCGGCGCGGTGCGCCGCGCACCCGTGCCCGCCGCCTCCTCGTCCCGCCCGGAGTTCCGCTTCGTGACCTGCTCCGTGTCCTGCTCGGTGTGCAGTGCCGTGTCCTGTGCCGTGCAATCCCCGGGCATGCGCTCCCCCTCAGGAGCCGCCGGCTGTCATTCGGCGAGCGGGTCGAGGACCATTGGCTGGATCTTGCCGTCCAGCATGGCGCCGAGACCGAGCACGGAGCACACGTCGGGCCGTTCGGCGATGTTCACGGGCATGCCCGTCGCGTCCCGCAGCATCTGGTCGAGGCCGGGCAGCAGCGCGCTTCCGCCGACCATCATGATGCCGCGGTCCGCCAGGTCGGCCACCAGATCGGGCGGGCAGTCGCGCAGCACCTTGCCGAGCCCGTCGAGCACCGCGGTCAGCGGGGTGTGGATGGCCTGCCGGACGGCGGCGGTGTCGACCTGCACCGAGCGGGCCAGGCCGGTGGCCACGTCGCGGCCGTGGATCTCGGTCATGGCTGGGCCCTTGGGCGTCAGACCGTTGCCGCTGAGCGCCAGTTGCAGGGGGCGCACGGCCTGGCTCGGGAGCATCAGCTCGTGCTGCTGGCGCAGGTGCTGGATGATCGCGTGGTCGATGGCGTTGCCCCCGACCGGAATCCGTACGGCGGTCACGATCGACCCGAGCGACAGCACCGCGATCTGGGTGGTGGCCGCCCCGCACACCATGATCATGGTGGCGATCGGCTGCTCCACGGGCAGACCGCAGCCGACAGCCGCCGCGATCAGGGTGTCGACCAGTTCGACCCGCCGGGCACCGAGCCCGACGAGGGTCTCGATGGCGGCGCGCTGGGCGAGCGGATCACTGTTGTGCGGGGTGCAGGCGGCGGCACGCAGCCGGGGCTTGCGGCGCAACTGGCGGCGGAGCTTGTCGCCGAGCAGATGACGCAGCATGCGCTGGGCCATATCGATGTCGACGACGGTCCCGCCGGAGACCGGGCGGGCCACCCGGATGTACGCGGGCGTCCGGCCGGTCATCTGTTCGGCGAGCGCGCCGACGGCGATGAGCGAACCGGTACGGGTGTTCACGGCTGCGACACTCGGCTCGTCGACGACGAGCCCCAGCCCCTTGACGTACACACGGGTCCTTGCGGCCCCGAGATCGACGGCGATGTGGCAACGGCGCAACTGCTCAAGACTGACGGTCACGGCAGGTTCTCCCGAGAACGCTGGGGCGGGGTACCGGCGGCAGCCGGTTCTCCTTGCATCGTTGCCCCTGGGGAGGCGTCACGCCCGCTGGGATGAGCCGTAGGAGGGTATCGAGCTGACGAGATGCCAGGTCAGCCGGGCAGTAGCCGCTGGAACAGCCCCCAGGTGAACTCCGCGACGTACGGCCGCCCGCTGCCGGGATCGGTGATCGCCAGCGCCCACCGGGTCGGGGCGCTGCCCTCCATCGGTCTGGCCGGCGCGAAGGCCCTGGCGACCTCGTCCACGGTGCACGACCAGGGGCGCAGATCCTCGACGGTACGAAGCTCGGGGCCGGTCGCCCCCGGCGCGCGGACCAGCCACTCGTTCCATACCGCTCCGCCCGGCGCGGCCATCACCTCGAACCGCAGACCGGGCCAGAGCGGCATCGGCCAGAACAGCGCGTCGCATTCCAGATCGCCGACCGTGCGGCGTACGGACAGCTCGGGCTCCCCGAGTACGGAGCGGTAGCGCCGCAGCGTCCCCCGCCCCCGGGGCGCCCTCGCCATGGCCTGCCAGCGACGGTTGGCCTCCCGCATATCGGCGAGCGATGCGCTCAGTTCCTGCCGGGCTTCCTCGACGAGCTCCGGCTGGTGATCGGCCATCCGGCGCAGCAGGACGAGCTGGAATTCGAGCGGCCCGAACGGGGCGGGAGCGGTCATGCCGCCCATCCTCCCGCGTGTGGCGCGTATCGGAGCGGTGTCACGCGTATCGGACTCCCACGCCGTGGAACAGCGATTTCCACACACGATCCTCACCTGAGCGGCTTCCTCCGTTGTTCTGCGCACGTCTACTCTGCGGGCGCCATGGATTACTGCCAACCGTGCCGACGACACCTCAACGGCGCTCTGGCCTGCGCCGGATGCGGAACCCCCGCCGAGGCGCTCGGCCTCTACGCCGCCCCCGCGTACTCCGGCCATGAACCGGAGCTGCGGGACGAAACCCGTGAGCCCTCCGTGGCCGCGGGGCGCCGCCGTCGTGCCGCCGAGCCCGCACGCGGCCGGAGTGCCGGACGCGGCGCGAAGAAGCGCGAGGGCCGTGGTCGGAGTGAGGGCCGGGGCAGGAGTGAGGGCCGCGGCAGGCGCGGTCACCGGCGACGGGGCCGTACGGCGCTGCTCGCGGTGCTCGGTCTGGTGCTCGCGGTCGGCGCGCTGGGCGTGACCCGGCTGGCCACCGCACCGGAGGGCGACAGCGGCGCCGCGGAGTATGTGCGCGAGTCCGTCACGACGGCCGAGCCCGCCCCGGAGCCCTCGGGGAGCATCACGCCCGACCACCCGGGACCGGTGGACAGCCCCACCGCACGCCTCACGACCCCCGCCGGCGCCACGGGAACCGGTGCGGCGAAGCCCACGAAATCGCCGCGCGCCGAAAAGCCCACCGCCTCGGCCACGCCCTCGCCCTCCGGGTCCGCCTCCACGACCGTGCCACCCGTGCCTGACGACACCGACGGGTCGGCCGGCCCGTCGGGCCCCACCGGCGAACCGACCCCGTCCGCACCGCAGGATCCCCCGGCCCCGGCCCCGACCCCGACCCCGCAGCCGACCGAGACGTGCGACTGGTTCCTGTGGTGGTGCACCTGACGGGCCGCCGCGCCCGGTAGCGGCGGTTACGGGGTCACGTCGGCTACGGGGTCACGTCGGCTACGGGGTGACGTCGGCGCCCAGCATGCGGCGCAGCAGATCCCGCAGCACGGTCCGCTCCGCGTCCGACAGTTCGGCGAGGGGCTCACGGGCGAAGCCGAGAGCCTCGCGCAGCTGGCGCGCGGTCCCGATGCCCTCCTCGGTGGGCGCTGCCAGCTTCACCCGCCGGTCGGACGGGTCGGGGCGCCGCTCCACGAGGCCGCGGGCCTCCAGCCGGTCGACGATGCCGGTGATGTTCGACGGCTCGCACCGCAGCTTCCGGGCGACCTTCCGCATGGGCATCGGTTCCAGGGAGAGCAGCCCGAGCACCCGGGCCTGCGCGCCGGTGAGCGAGTGTGCGGCAGCCGCCTGCTCGTACTCCTCGTAGTAGCGCGCCACTACGGTGCCGATCAGCTCGACCACTTCGAGGGTCACGGGGTCTGTGCGCGGGGTGGTCATGACACACAGGATACCCACTTGCTTGACAAGGTGAAATATTCAGGCGCATGGTTGTTTCACATCATGAAGCATTTTCTGCTTCCCCCGGAAGGCATCTAGGAGCCCGAGCCCATGTCTGCAGCACTTCCCACCTCCAGCCGCGAATGGCACCTCGTCGCCCGCCCGAGCGGCTGGCCCGTGGCCGAGGACTTCGCGCTGCGTGAGGCCCCCGTCACCGCCCCGGCCGAAGGTCGCGTCCTCGTCCGCAATCTGCACTTCTCGGTCGACCCCTACATGCGTGGCCGGATGAACGATGTGAAGTCGTACACCCCGCCCTTCAAGCTCGACCACCCCATGGACGGCGGCGCGGTCGGCGAGGTCATCGCCTCCAACGCCGAGGGCTTCGCCGTCGGCGACCACGTCCTGCACGGGCTCGGCTGGCGGGAGTACGCCGACGTCCCCGCCAAGCACGCGGTGAAGGTCGACGCCTCCCTCGCCCCGCTCTCCGCCTACCTCGGTGTGCTCGGTATGACCGGACTCACCGCCTACGCGGGCCTGTTCGAGGTCGCCTCCTTCAAGGAGGGCGACACCGTCTTCGTCTCCGGCGCGGCCGGCGCCGTCGGCAGCCAGGTCGGCCAGATGGCGAAGATCAAGGGCGCCGCGCGGGTCATCGGCTCGGCGGGCTCCGACGAGAAGGTCAAGCTCCTCGTCGAGGAGTACGGCTTCGACGCCGCGTTCAACTACAAGAACGGCCCTGTCGGCCAGCAGCTGCGCGAAGCCGCCCCGGACGGTATCGACGTCTACTTCGACAACGTCGGCGGCGAGCACCTGGAGGCGGCGCTCTCCTCGTTCAACGTGCACGGCCGCGCCACCATCTGCGGAATGATCGCCCAGTACAACGCGACCGAGCCCACCCCCGCCCCGCGCAACCTCGCGCTGGTCATCGGCAAGCGGCTGCGCCTCCAGGGCGTGCTCGTGAGCGACCACGCCGCGCTCCAGCCGCAGTTCGTCCGGGATGTCGCGGGCTGGCTGGCCTCCGGTGAGCTGAAGTACCAGGAGACGACCGTCGAGGGCATCGAGAACGGATTCGAGGCGTTCCTCGGTCTGATGCGCGGCGAGAACACCGGCAAGATGATCGTCTCGCTGGTCTGACCGCCATCCGGCCGTTCCGGGCCACCCGTTAGGCTCTCCGGCAGGCCGTCGCGATCGTGGGCGCGAGTCGCGGCGCATCAGCAGGAGGAATCCTCGGTATGACCATTCAGCAGATAGACGTCGCCTACACCGCGGTCGCCACTGCGGAGAACGGCCGCGACGGCCGTGTCTCCACCGATGACGGCAAGCTCGACGTTGTCGTCAATCCGCCGAAGGAAATGGGCGGCAGCGGAGCGGGCACCAACCCGGAGCAGCTTTTCGCGGCGGGCTACAGCGCCTGCTTCCAGGGCGCTCTCGGTGTGGTCGCCCGTCAGGAGAAGGCGGACATCTCCGGCGCGACCGTGACCGCTTCGGTCGGCATCGGCAAGACCGGGGCGGGTGGCTTCGGCCTGGAGGTCGCGATCACCGCGACCATCCCGAACGTCGACAGGGCCACCGCCCAGTCGCTGATCGAGAAGGCCCACCAGGTCTGCCCGTACTCGAGCGCGACCCGCGGCAACATCAAGGTCACCCTGTCGGCCGCCTGATCCGCATAACGCCCAAAGGACCGCACCCTGTTCGGGGTGCGGTCCTTTGTCGTGCGGCAGGACGAATCGTCGCCTGACGGTGTTTCACTGTTCGGGATTTCGGTTGTTGTTCGAAATCTTCGCGTAACCCATTGACGCACCCTTGAATCGATTTTACGGTCCGTTCGAAGTTACGAGCGCCATTCGATATGCCGAACAGAGATGAAGGACCGGGGCCGCGACGTGATCGTCCATCACTGCTACGACGGCGAGGACGGCTGGCCGGGCCGTTGTCTGAGGTCTCCATGGCCGGTATCCCGACGCCCGCTATTTCGCACACACATGACGAGGGAATGATGACCCGACCCGCACGCTTCACCCTCCACCCCGCCTTCACCGTCGGCGAGGTGAACCCCCGTATCTTCGGTTCCTTCGTCGAGCACCTCGGACGCTGCGTCTACACCGGCATCCACGAGCCGGGCCACCCCACCGCCGACGAGGCGGGCCTGCGCGGTGATGTGCTCGAACTGGTCCGTGAGCTCGGCCCCACGGCCATCCGCTACCCCGGCGGGAACTTCGTCTCCGGCTACCGCTGGGAGGACAGCGTCGGCCCCGTCGAGGACCGCCCGCGCCGTCTGGACCTGGCGTGGCGGACCACCGAGTCCAACCGTTTCGGGCTGAGCGAGTTCGTCGACTTCGTACGGAAGGCGGGCCCGGAGGCGGAGCCGATGATGGCGGTCAACCTCGGCACACGGGGTGTGGCCGAGGCCATCGAGCTCCAGGAGTACGCCAACCACCCGGGCGGCACCGCACTGTCGGACCAGCGTGTCGAGCACGGCGACAAGGACCCCTTCGGCATCAAGCTGTGGTGTCTCGGCAACGAGATGGACGGCCCCTGGCAGACCGGCCACAAGACAGCCGAGGAGTACGCCCGCGTCGCGGCGGAGACGGCCAGGGCGATGCGCCGGCTCGACCCGAGCGTGGAGCTGGTGGCCTGTGGTTCCTCCGGCTCCTCGATGGACACCTTCGCCGAGTGGGAGGCGACGGTGCTCAAGGAGACGTACGACCTGGTCGACCTCGTCTCCATGCATGCCTACTACTGGGAGACCGACGGCGACCGGGACTCGTTCCTGGCCTCCGCCGTCGACATGGAGGCGTTCATCGAGAACGTCGTCGCGACCTGCGACCACGTGGGCGCGCGGCTCAAGTCCAAGAAGAAGATCAACATTTCCTTCGACGAGTGGAACGTCTGGTACTTGGACAAGCCCAACCCGAGCGACTTCGAGGAGTGGCAGGAGGCCCCCCGCCTCCTGGAGGACGTCTACTCGGTCACCGACGCCGTCGTCTTCGGCTCGTTGCTGATCGCCCTGCTCCGGCACGCGGACCGGGTGGCGGTCGCCTGTCTCGCCCAGCTGGTCAACGTCATCGCCCCGATCATGACCGAGCCGGGCGGCCCCGCGTGGCGGCAGACCACGTTCTTCCCCTTCGCCCAGGCGGCGAAGCACGGGCGGGGCCAGGTCCTCGACGTCCGGGTGGACTCGCCCACGTACGAGACGGCGAAGTACGGCGAGGCGGACCTGCTGCACGCCACGGCGGTACGCGCCGAGGACGGCACCGTCACCGTGTTCGCGGTCAACCGCGGCCAGACCGAGTCCCTGCCGCTGGAGGTCGCGCTGCACGGCCTCGGCCTGACGGGCGTCGCCGAGCACAGCGTCCTCGCCGACGCGGACCCGGAAGCCCGGAACACCCTGGCCGAACCCGACCGCGTCACCCCGCACCTCGCCGGGGGCACCACGCTCACCGGTTCCACGCTGAAGGCCACCCTGGAGCCGATGTCCTGGAACATGATCCGGCTGGTCTGACGGCAGCGAACCGGCAGCGAACCGGCGGCGAACGGCAGCAGAACAGGAGCGGCGCCCCCTGCGTACAGGCGGGGCCCCCCCAGAAT